>DATAWA010000001.1:0-14339 GCA_036267435.1 Xanthobacteraceae bacterium
GCACGGCATGCCGGCACACTTGATGACCCGCTTGCCGCCGCCGCGGCGGTCGGCGGCCGTGAACTGGCCGCCATTCTCGGCGCAACGCTGGCGGCACGACGCCAGCGCACGCCGGTGGTGCTCGACGGTTTCGTTTGCACGGCGGCGGTGGCGCCGCTCTATAAATTGCGCGCCGACACGCTGGCCCACGCGATCGCCGGCCATGTTTCGGCCGAGGCCGGTCACCGCATGCTGTTGGACGAGCTCAAGCTCACCCCGCTGGTCGATCTCAATATGCGGCTCGGTGAAGCGTCCGGCGCCGCCGTGGCGCTCGCTATTCTGCGCGCGGCCTTGGCGTGCCACACCGGCATGGCGAGCTTTGCCGAAGCCGGCGTATCGGACAAACCGGACGACGCCGCAGCCGCGCCGAAAGCGGCAGGCTGAACCAAGCGAGGCGCCGCCAATGCCGGATAATGGCGGATCGATTTGGCTGGCAGCGGGTTTGCGCACGCCCTTCGTACAAGTCGACGGGCCGTTCGCTGCGCGCGACTCGCTGACATTGTCAGTGCCCGTGGTTCAAGCCATGGCGCAGCAGGTCAGCGGCCCGATCGATTTCGGCATCTGGGGCGCCGTCGTCGGCAATCTCGCTTACACCAATCTGGCGCGCGAAATCTGGCTCGACTCTGAGCTCGATCCGCATGTGCCGACCTTCACCACGGTCATGCAATGCTCGACCAGCATGGTCGCCGCTTTCGAGGCGACTGGCATCCTCGGCCAACGGCGTGCGGCGCTGGCCTTGGTCGGCGGCGTCGAAAGCATGAGCCGGGTCGAATTCGGGCTCGGCATGAATCTGTCGGTGTGGCTGCGGCGGATGTTTCAGGCGAGGAGCGCGCGCGAGCGTCTGCACATTCTGCGCCGGCTGCGGCCGTCCGATATCCGCCTCTACGTGCCGGAAGTGAAGAACCGCGTCACCGGCCGCAGCATGGGCGAGCATACCGAAGATATGGCGAAGGACTGGAATATCAGCCGCGCGGAAGAGGATGCGCTTGCGCTCGACAGCCACCGCCGCGCGGTCGCCGCGCAGGATAAAGGCTTCTTCGACGATCTGATCGTGCCGCTCGACGGCGTCACCAAGGATCACTTTCCGCGCCGCGACACGTCCCTGGAAAAGCTCGCCAAGCTGAAACCCGTGTTCGACCGAACAAGCGACCGCGGCACCATCACCGCCGGCAATTCATCGCCGCTAACCGACGGCGCCGCAGGGCTTTGGGTCGCGACCGAAGAAGGCCTCGCGCGTTTGCCGGCGACGCTGCCGCGCGTGCGCATGATCGATTTCGAAATGGCCGCGATCGATATTTTCCACGAAGGCCTGCTGATGGCGCCGGTCACCGCCATTCCGCGGCTGTTGGCGCGCCACGGGCTGACATACGAAGACATCGCGCTGTGGGAGATCCATGAGGCTTTTTCGGCGCAGGTGGCGTGCCATATCAAGGCGCTGCAGGATAAGGACTTCGTCCGCGCCAAGGCTGGGATCGACAACACCTTCGGACGGTTTCCCGTCGAGCGCATGAACCCGAACGGCGGCAGCGTCGCGCTCGGCCACCCGTTCGCGGCGACCGGTGCGCGTATCTTAAGTCAGGCGGTCAAGGAGCTCGCCGCGCTTCCCGCGGGACGTCGCGCGGTTGTCAGTATCTGCGGCGACGGCGGCGTCGGCACCGTGGCGCTGTTGGAATCCTAACGCTCACGCCGCGGCGATGGCGTGAAAGAAGCTGCCGCTGACGCGGCCCCGCCGGCCGCCGGACGGGCCGAGCGCACGGCCCTCGCCGTCGCAGAGTTCAGCAAGCGGCGCGTCGCCGCCAGCCGAAGTAAGCGAAGCATAGTGAAATTCGTGACCGCGCACGGTGGTGTCTTTGAAGCCGAGAACGCTGTCGGCCAGAAGCCGCGCGCTGCGGAAGCCGAGATGCAACTTGCGCTTGGCAAAACTGGTCGTGTGGCCCAATAGCCCGGTCATGGCGTGGTGTTGGCCCGCGGCGTCTTCGAGGCTCTCGCCCAGCACCATGTAGCCGCCGCACTCGCCATGCACCGGCCGCGTTTGCGCAAAGCCGCGCAGGGAAGACTTGAAACGATGCGCCGCCGCCAGCGTGCCGGCATGCAGCTCCGGATAGCCGCCCGGCAGCCAGCAGCAGTCGGCACTTTCGGGCAGTTGCTCGTCGGCGAGTGGCGAGAATGGCAAGAGTTCTGCGCCGGCCTGACGCCACGCCGCGAGCAGATGCGGATAGACGAAGCTGAACGCGCGATCTTGCGCCAGCGCGATGCGCTGGCCGGGCGTCGGCAGTGCCGGTGCCGCATTCGACGTCGCTGTGATGCGGATCGGGGCCGCCGCAGCCATGATGGCATCGAGATCGAGATGACGCTCAGCAGCCGCAGCCAGGCGTTCGGTCAGCGCGGCAAGATCGGCGTGTTCGCCGGCCTGCACCAGCCCCAGATGCCGCTCCGGTACCGCCAGAGCCACATCACGCGGCAGTGCGCCGAGAACCGCAATATTGAGGGCGGCAATCGCCTTGGCGACCAGCGCGTGGTGTTTCTCGCTGGCGACGCGATTAAGGATGACGCCGGCGATCCGAACGGCGGGATCGTGCGTGGCGAAGCCTCGCACCGTCGCCGCGGCCGACTGCGCCTGCCGCGCCACGTCAGTCACCAGAATGACCGGCAGACCGAAATGCGCGGCGAGATCGGCGGTGGCACCGCGTCGCCCCGGTGACCCGGCGGTGCCGTCGAACAGGCCCATCACGCCTTCGACGACCACGAGATCGGCACCATCGGCCGCTTGCGCCGCGAGAGCGTCGAGCAGCGGCGCCGGCATTGCCCAGCTATCGAGATTGACGCTAGCAGACCCGATCGCCGCGGCATGAAACGCCGGATCGATATAGTCAGGGCCGGCCTTGGCTGCGCGCACCGCGACGCCGCGCCGTACCAGCGCCGCCAGCACCGCGAGCGTCACCGTGGTCTTGCCGGCGCCCGAGCTTGGCGCCGCGATGATGAGGCCGCGCGCGGTCATTGCGGCCCCTGCTTGGCCTGCGCACCTTCGCCGACAAGCTTCGCTCGCATGGTGACGATGTCGCCGATGACGACGATCGCCGGCGGCTCGAATTCTTGTTTACGCGCCTCGCCGGAAAGCTTTTCCAATGTTGACACCAGCACGCGCTGGCGCGGCGTCGTTGCCGAAGCGATCACCGCCGCCGGCGTTGCGCCGTCGAGACCGGCAGCCATCAATGCAGCGGCGATCCGATCGAGATTGTGCATCACCATATAGAGCACGATCGGCTGCCCGGCGCGCGCCAGCGGCGCCCAATCGAAATCCTCGTCGGCGCCGTGACCGGCGGCGAAAATCACCGCGCGATTGACCCCGCGCAGCGTCGCCGGGATGGCCGCGGCCGCCAGCGCCGCAAGACCCGCGGTGACGCCGGGAATGATACGGAAAGGAATGCCCGCCGCCGCCAGCGTCATCGCTTCTTCGCCGCCACGGCCGAACACAAACGGATCGCCGCCCTTGAGCCGCAAGACGCGCAAGCTCTGCCGCGCCAGCGCCACCAGACGCTCGCTGATATCGGCCTGGTTTGCCGACGGCTTGCCGCCGCGCTTGCCGGCGAATTCAAGCCGCGCTTGCGGGCCGGCCAGCGCCAGCACGCGCGCATCGACCAGCGCGTCGTGCACCACGACGTCGGCCTGCGCCAAGCCGGCGAGCGCATCGAGCGTAAGCAAGCCCGGATCGCCCGGTCCGGATCCTGCGAGCCAGACCTGGCCCGGCTCGAAAATCGGAACTCCGGCGCGCCGCGCCGCCAAGACATCCCAGGCGCTCATGCCGCCGCTCCGTGGAGAACCTCGTCGGCCGCGCGCCGTTCAAGAATTGAGATTCCTCCGCTCATTCCCGCGGAAGCGGGAATCCAGCCTGGGTCCCCGCCTTCGCGGGGACGAGCGGTAGCATGTCGCCCGCTCATCACGCGGCGCCTCCGCGGAAGCGGCGGCGATAATCGGCATCGTAGAGCGCGCTGTCGCGAAAATCGTGAGCCGCCAGCGCCCGGCCGACAAGAATGAGCGCGGTCCGCTCGATGCCGGCGGCGGCGACCTTCGCCGCGATGTCGGCCAAGGTGCCGCGAATGATACGCTCGGCCGGCATGCTTGCCGCCACGACCACCGCCGCCGGGCAGTCGGCGCGATAAAACGGCGTCAACTCCTGCACCACCTGCTCAATGGCATGAATGGCGAGATGGACGACGAGCGTCGCTCCGCTTTTGGCGAAAGTCGCGAGCTGTTCGCCCTGCGGCATGCGCGAGGCGCGGCCGGACATGCGCGTCAACACCACGCTTTGCGCGACTTCCGGCACAGTCAGTTCACATTGCAAGGCGGCGGCAGCGGCGGCGAAGGCCGGCACGCCGGGCGTGAGCGTGTAAGCAATGCCGCGGCGGTCGAGAAGGCGCAGTTGCTCGGCGAGCGCCGAGTAGATCGACAGGTCGCCGGACTGCAGCCGCGCCACGTCCTCATCCGCAGCGTGCGCGCGGGCAAACTCGGCATCGATCTCGTCGAGCGACAGCGGCGCGGTGTCGACGATGCGCGCGTCCGGCGGGCAAAAGCGCAGCAATTCACGCGGCACGATCGAGCCGGCGAAAAGACAGACCGGACAGCGGGTGATGAGATCGCGGCCGCGCACGGTAATGAGATCCGCCGCGCCCGGCCCGGCGCCGATGAAGTGTACGGTCATGGCTTGGTCCATAGCCATTGCGTCACCGGCATCGCCGCGCGCCAGCCGGTCTTTTCGCCGACCGGCGCCGCGCGCGATACCGCGATGCGGATCAATTCGCCGCCGAAAGCTGCGTGGCGGGCGAGCAAAAGGGCCTCGGTTTCGAGCGTCACCGCATTGACCACGAGCCGGCCGCCCGACGACAACGCCCGCGCCGCGGCATCGAGCGTGCCCGGATCGCCGGCGCCACCGCCGACGAAAATGGCATGCGGCGTCTCCAGGCCCGACAAAGCACCCGGCGCCGCGCCTTCGATAATCTCGAGCCCCGGCACGCCGAACGCCGCCGCATTGCGGCGGATGCGCGCGGCGCGATCCGCCCGCCGCTCGACCGCAATCGCCCGCATCGCCGGATCGGCCAGCAGCCATTCAATCGCGACCGAACCGGAACCGGCGCCGATGTCCCAAAGAAGCTCTCCCCGGCGGGGCGCCAGCGACGACAGCGTCACTGCGCGGATGTCGCGCTTGGTGATCTGGCCGTCGTGCTCGAAAAGATCGTCGCGCAGCCCGGGCGTCCGCGGCAGGACGCGCGCATCGGGCGCCTCCGTCACTTCGATCGCAACGACATTGAGCGGGTCGACCGTACCGAACTCATAGCCCGCGGCCGTCGTCCTGCGGATGCGCTCGCGCGGGCCGCCAAGCGCTTCGAGCACGGTCAGACGCGAGGCGCCGAAACCGGCTTCGACGAGGAGCATTGCCAGCGCCGCCGGCCCGTCGCCGTCGGAGGTCAGCGCGAGAATATCCGAGGCGGGCTGCAGATGCGGACGGATCAGGTCGAGCGTGCGGCCGTGCAGCGACAGCAATACGGTCCGCTGCAGCGACCAGCCGAGCCGAGCCGCAGCGAGCGAAAAGGCCGACGGCGAGGGCACGACGAGCATTTCGCGCGACGCGATATGCCGCGCCAGCAGCGCGCCGACGCCATAGTGGAACGGATCGCCGGAGGCGAGCACGCACACCTGGCGGCCGCGATGGCGCACGACTTCTTCGGGCGCGCCATCGAACGGGCTCGGCCACGGCCGCGCCGCGCCGCGAATGAGCGGCGCCGCCAGGCTTAGATGCCGCCGACCGCCGAAGACGATTTCCGCCGCCTCGATCAGGCCACGCGCCACCGGGGTTAGACCCTCGACCCCGTCCTCGCCGATGCCGACGATGGACAGCCAGCGCGGCGATGCGGCAAGCTCGCGCGAAAGCGGCTCAGGATTTTGCATGCCACGCATCCTCATTCTCGGCGGCACCACCGAAGCGCGCCTCCTCGGCGAACGTCTCGCCAGCCGCGGCGGCCTCGACGTGACGCTGTCGCTTGCCGGGCGCACGGCTTCGCCCGTGCCGCATGCCGTGCCGGTGCGTATCGGCGGCTTCGGCGGCGTTGCAGGCCTCGCCGATTATCTCATGAAACAGCCGGTCGCCGCACTGATCGATGCCACGCATCCTTACGCCAGCATCATCTCGCAAAACGCCGCCGCGGCGGCCCGTCAGACCGGCGTGCCGTTCATGACGCTGCGCCGGCCGCCCTGGACGGCTGTCGACGGCGACCGCTGGATTTTGGTGGACGGCACAAGCGAGGCGGTGCGCGCCCTTGGCGAAACATCGCGCCGGGTTTTTGTCGCGCTGGGACGCAACGAGCTCGCGCCGTTCGTTGACGCGCCGCAGCACTTTTATCTGATCCGCAGCGTCGATCCCGTCGAGCTGCCGCTGCCGCAGGTCAGCTACATCACCGCACGCGGCCCTTTTAGCGAAGCTGACGACCTCGCCCTGATGAGCGCGCATCAGATCGACATCGTCATCGCCAAGAACAGCGGCGGCGCCGCCGCCTATGGCAAGATCGCAGCCGCGCGCGCGCTCGGCATCGAGGTCGTCCTGCTGCGCCGGCCGGAGGCGTGCGCAGCGCCGGCGGTCGAAACCATAGACGACGCCATCGTCTGGCTCGATCATACGCTGACCTCCGCCGCGGCGCGTGGCGTATAAACGAGCGGCCCGCGGCCGGGCCGGACGATGACGCAGGTGGCGCGCGTGCCGACGATGACCAGCGTCGCCATATCGGCCGGCGTCGCATCGGCCTCCGCGAGCGTAATGACCTTTATGTCTTCGTCCGGGCGGCCAACTGCGCGGCCGAAGACGACAACGGTCGTTGCCGGCAGATGCCGGCGCAGCCGCTCGATGGCCTTGCCGAACTGCCACGGCCGCGCCCGCGACACCGGATTATAAAGCGCCATGACAAAGCCCGCGCCGGCAGCTGCATCGAGCCGTCGCTCGATCAAATCCCAGGGTTTTAGATTGTCCGAGAGCGACAGCGCGCAAAAATCGTGACCGAGCGGCGCGCCGATCTTGGCCGCGACCGCGAGCATGGCGGTGATGCCGGGAACGAACACGACATCGAGCGCACGCCAGCTCTGCGGGCCTTCGTCGATCTGCTCGCAAACCGCCGCCGCCATGGCGAACACGCCGGGATCTCCGCCGGAGACGACGGCGACACTGGCGCCTTGCGCCGCGTGGCCGAGCGCGGCGGCGGCGCGGGCGCCCTCCTCGCGGTTGTCCGACGCATAGCGGCGCTGACCGAGGTACGGCGGCAAGCGTTCGAGATAAGGCCCGTAGCCGTAAATAGCATCGGCGGCGGCGAGCGTCGCTTCCGCTTCGGGCGTCAGATAGCGCAGATCGCCCGGACCGAGACCGACGACGGCGATACGTCCGCCACTCATTTCTCCGCTCCCGGCCGTTCCTCCCAGCCCGGCACCAGCACGACCGCGAAATAGGGCGCTTCGTCGTCAAGCTTGGCGGCGAGCGGAATCATTTTTTCCTCCGCCGTCGTGCCGCGCTCCACATAGATGGCGCGCGGCAGCCGGCCGCTGACCGCAAGCGCGCGCCGCAATTTGGGCAGATGCCGCCCGACCTTCATCACCACCGCAGCGTCTGCCTCGGACAAACGCCGCGCCAGTTCGCCTTCCGGCAGGGTCGCCGGCAGTACCGTAAAGATGTCGTCGCCTTGGGCAATTGGCATGCCCGCCGCCGACCAGCAGCCCGACATGCCGGTGACGCCGGGGACGATCTCGGTGGCATAGCGCGGCGACAACCGAGCATGCAGGTGCATGTAGGATCCGTAAAACAGCGGGTCGCCTTCGCAGATTACGGCGACTTTGCTCCCGGCATCGAGATGCCCCGCGATTTTCGCCGCGGCATCGTCATAAAAGCTGCGCAGCGCGTCGCGATAACCGTCGCATTCCTTGGGCAATTCGGTCGTGACCGGGTAATACATCGGCAGTTCCGTTATGCCGCTACGCAAATGACGCACCGCGATGGCCCGCGAATGGCTGGCCCAGCCGGCCTTGGCAAAATGCGCGATCACATCGGCTTCGCTAAGCGCACGCATCGCTTTCAGTGTCATCAGTTCCGGATCGCCCGGCCCGACGCCCACACCTAAAAGTTTGCCGACGTTCATAATCCGCTCCTCGCCAGCGCATTGAAGGCAGCGGCCGTCATGGCGCTGCCGCCAATGCGCCCGCGCACGATGACATAGGGCACGCCGCGCGAATTTGCGGCCAGCGCCGCCTTGGATTCCGCCGCGCCGACGAAGCCCACCGGAATGCCGAGGATGGCAGCCGGTTTTGGCGCGCCGGCGTCAAGAAGTTCGAGCAGGCGAAACAAGGCCGTCGGCGCATTGCCGATAGCGACCACCGCGCCGCCGAGGCGATCGCGCCACAAATCCAGCGCCGCCGCCGACCGCGTCGTTCCGTATTTGGCGGCAAGCTCCGCGGTGCGCGGTTCGTTGAGCGCGCAGATCACTTCATTGTTCGCCGGTAGCCGGGCGCGGGTGACGCCATGGGCCACCATCTGCGCATCGCACAGAACCGGCGCGCCGCCTTTGAGCGCATCGCGCGCGGCGGTAACGAGATCGCCACCAAACACAATGTGCTGCGCCGCGTCGACCTGGCCGCAAGCGTGAATCATGCGTACGGCAACTTCGGCCTCGTCCGCCGAGAAGCGCGACAGATCGGCTTCGGCACGGATGATGGCGAACGACCGCTCATAGATCGCCGTGCCGTCGCGCAAATAAGCGCCGCGGTCAGACATGGCCGTCCTCGTGCACTTTTGCGAACGCCGCAATTGCTGCGGGCAGTTCGGCCACCGAAACAGTAGCGAATGGCGCGTCGCGCGTCGTGCCGTTCGCGACCAGCGCGCAGCCGGCCGCGGTGCCGACGACGGTGAGCGCCGCGGGCCCCGCCTGCGCGCAGCCCTTGGCGCAGCCGGAAATGTGGACGCTGCCTTCGGGCAGCGCGGCGACCAGCGGGGCGATCGCGCGCGACGCGATATGCGCGGAGCCGCAAATCGGTGCGCCGGCGCAGGCAACGACGCGGCCCCTTGGATCGTCGGCCTGTGTGATAAAGCCGAGCCCCGCTGCAGCGGCGGCGAAAGCGGTTGCGGTTTGCACCGGCAACCCGACGGCAAGGAACGCGCGACCCGGCGCGGCACGAAAGCCGCTTACGCCGGCATCACGCGCCGCATCCGTCAATCGTTCGAATATCGTTGCGTCGGCGTGACCAAAGGCTAATCCGACACCGCAAGCAACCGATCCGTCCGACAAAGGATGATTGCCAATCACATCCCGCTGGGTCGCAGCCTTCGGCTGACCAAACGAATTCCAGCCGGCATCCGGTCCCGGCAAAAGAAGGCCGGCCAAGGCGGCGCGGAACACGGCTTCACCTTCGGCAGCGACGATATCTCGCGCTCGTCGCTGACGTCCGTGTCGCGCAACGACCTCGAGCAATCGGACGGCGGCCCCGACTCCATCGGCCGGATCGATAGTGCCGAGATCGATCGCATTATTGCCATCGCCGCCGACAGCAACACGCAATGTTACTTCGCCGCTCACCGCTTGCGCGCAAAGCCGGACATCGGCCGCGAGCCTCGCGAGATCGGGCGTGCCGCCGCCATCGACGGCGACAGAGACTTTCGGCGACAATCTTGCCGCCAGTGATTGCTGCGCCAATGCGTCACGTAATTCGGCGGCCAGTGCTTCGGCGTCAAAGACCTCGTCGGCGCCGATTCCGGCCAGAGCGTTGCAATACGCCGGCACGCCATCATCTGCGGCAATGCCGAGCGCCGCGACTTCGGCGGCAAAGCGCGGCGCGGAGGAACCCGTTAGACCGCGAATCTGAATGTTGCCGCGCGAGGTGACTTCGATGACGCCGTTACCACGCTTGCGCGCGGCCGCGCAGAGCGCGGCAAAAGCGGCGAGCGGCACGGTGCCGATCGGCTGCAGCCGCACCAACAGGCCATCGCCAGTCGGCATCGGCGCCGAGAGACCTGGGCAGGCGCCGCGTCGACGCGGCACCGTTGGAGCCAGCGCGGTCACGCCACGGCCCCCGTTTTTGGCATCAAGCCCATGTCGATGTCGTTGCGGCGCGGATGCCAAACGCCACAGCGGCGCGCGTCTTCGAACCGCTCCGCGATTGCCGCCGCCGCTTCCGGATTTTCACGCAGCAGAAAATCACGCACGGCGCGATCGGCGACATAGGCGTCGTGCAGCAGATCGAATAGCGCGCTGGCAACTGCGCCGGTGGTTTGCGCAAAGGCAACAAGACGATCGACCGTCTCGGCCAGTTCGGCGGCACCGCGCGGGCCGTGGCGCATTTGTCCGGCGATGAAACGCGGATTGACGGCGCGCGCCCGCACGATGCGCGCCAAGGCCGCCGACAGCGACCGCGCCCGCGGCCGCTGCGGATCGGTCATATCGAGCATGACGAGATCGGCCGAGCGGCCGAGAAGCTTTGCCGCCGCCGCGAAGCCGCCGACGAAGGCGGCATCCTCGGCGCCCTCCAACAGGTCGCGGCCGGGATCGTCGCTGACATGGACCAGCGCATCGGCGCCGGCGATGCGCTGCGCGAAGACGCCGGGCGCCGCATCGGCCTCGCCGTCGGCGCCGCCATAGGCATGCGAAGCGGCGGCAAGATAGGCCGTGCCGACGGCGTCGGGGGCGATGTCGCCGGCGAGCAGATGCTCGATGCCCGCGCCATAGACGCCGGGCGCGGTGCCGAAAATGCGGGACAGCCGCGGCGCACCGCCATTGCCGCTTCGCCGCGCCGTTGCGAGCGGATTCTCCTCCGCCGTTTCGTCGCGCGCCGCCACCGCCTGCACGGCGGCGTCGAGGAGCGCGATCTGCGCCGGAAACAGATCGCGGAACAGACCGGAGATGCGCCACGTCACGTCGACGCGCGGCCGTCCCATCGCCGCGCAAGGCATCACTTCGATGCCGGTGACACGACCGCTCGACCGATCCCAGATCGGCCGGCAGCCCAAAAGCGCCAGGCTTTGGGCGATCTCTTCGCCGCCGGTGCGCAGTGTCGCGCTGCCCCAGAGATCGATCACGACTTCGCGCGGCATGTCGCCATGCGCCTGCACGAAGCCGCGCACGACCTCTTCGGCGGCGCGGCGGCCAAGCTCCATCGCGGTAGGTGTCGGCAGCGTGCGCGGATCGGCAGTGAACAAATTGCGCCCGGTCGGCAGCACGTCGAGCCGGCCCCGCGCCGGAGCGCCAGCCGGTCCCGGCGCGACGCGAGCGCCATCGAGCGCGGCGATGAGCGCCGCGCGTTCGGCCGCGGCGCTGGCAACCCATGCCGGATCGTCGGTGCCGGCGGGCGCACGCCCGTAAATGTGCTGGCCATCCTTGATGGCCAGATCCTTCAGATCGCACAGCCAGGCATCGATGCGCCGCAGCGCCTCGTCGGCGGCGACCGCGGCACCTGCGGCAATTCCGGCTTCTTGCGCCAATCCGGTGCGCTCCGCGGTATCGACGATGAGAGCGGCGAGCCGCTCGCGGCGGCGGCGGTCGAGACCGTCGGCCTGGGCGTATTCGTCGAGCAGAAGTTCAAGCTCATGCGCCTCGCCGCTCGGCCCACCGTCAACCAGCGGCGGAGGCAAATGGCCGATCGTCAGCGCCGCGATGCGGCGCTTGGCCTGCGCCGCCTCGCCGGGATTGCTGACGATGAACGGATAAATCACCGGCAGCGCACCGGTGACGATCTCCGGAAAGCATTCCGACGTCAGCGCCACCGCCTTGCCCGGCAGCCATTCCAGCGTGCCATGCGCGCCCATATGCACGAGCGCATCGACCTTCGCGCCATGCTGCAGCCATAGCCCGAAAGCGACCAGCGCATGGCGCGGCGGCAGCACCGCATCATGATAGTCGGCGCGGCGTTCCACGGTACGGCCGCGATCGGGCGGCAGCGCGACAACAACATTGCCGAAATTTTTACCGCGAAAATGAAACGCGCCGTCGCGCACATCGGCATCGGCCGCCGGCTCGCCCCAGGCTTCGCGCAGCCGCGCCACCGCGGCGGGCGGCAGCCGCGCCAGGAGTTCGTCGTACTGCGCAAGCGTCAACGCCGCATCCGCCGCGCCCGCCGCCAGCGCGTCCAAGAGCGCACGCGGGGTTTGCGGCGCATCGCTTATGGCGTAACCGGCGGCGGCAAGGTCTTCGATCGCCGCGACCACGCTCGCCGGCACATCGAGACCGACCGCGTACCCGCTGCGGCCCTTGGCGGCGGGATAATCCGGCAACAGGATCGCGACGCGCCGCTTGTCGCGCGGCAGCGCACGCAGCCGCACATAAGCGGCGATCCGATCCGCCACCATGGCGACGCGGTCCGGCTCGGCCCGGCTTATGAGTGCGGTGAAGGCGAGCCCCTCATGCGGCGGCAACGGCTCCTTGAAGGCGACGGCGCCGGCGAGCACGCGGCCATCGAGCTCCGGCAGAACCACATGCATGGCAAGATCGGCGGCGTTAAGTCCGCGCTGGCTGTCGCGCCAAACCGCGCGTTTGGTGGTGGCGCTGACCACCTGCAAGACCGGAACGCCTGCCGCGTCGAGCGCCGGCAGGTCGTTGCCGTCGGAGCCGGCAGCAAACGCCGTCATGGTGACGATCAGCGCCGGATGAAGCCGCGCCAAAGCCTGGCGCAGGAACGCGTCGGCGTCGCGATCCTTCAAGCTCGTGACAACAAGCGGCGCCGGCGAAAGACCGCGCGCCGCCAGCGCCGCGTAGAGACTGTCGACCGGGGCGATGTCACCCGCCAACAAAAGCGCGCGATAGAACACGACCGGCACGACCGGCCGCTCTTGTCCCACCGAAACGACGAGCCGATCGAGCGCCACCGCGCCCTCGCCCGGCAGATAGCCGGCAAACCGCGGAACGGCGGCCGGCTCGCGCGTAGGCACGTCGCGCCCGGCATGGCGTGCCAACTGGCGCAGCAGCCCGCGCAGATTATCCGTGCCGCCTTCGCGGAAAAACTCAAGCAGCGTCGCAAGCTCGCGCGGCGGTAAAGTCGAAGCCGCGGCCAAGCGCTCGTCCTCGCGGTCCTCGCCCGGCAGCACCGCGAGCGCGATGCTCCGCTCGCGCGCCAGCGCCGACAGGCGCTCGACGCCGTAGCGCCAAAAATCCAGACCGCCGAGGAGGCGCACCAGGATCACCTTGGCGTTGGCGCCGACGCGATCGATCCACAGATCGACTGACATCGGGTGACGCAGGTCGCGCAAATGCGCGAGCCGCAGCGTCGGCAGGTCCGAACGCTCGGCGTCCCACGCCGCGGCAAGACCGGCGAGATCGCTGTCGGCGAACGACAACACCGCGATATCGCCCGGCGACTGGCCGAGATCCACCGCTTCGGCGATGTCGTCGAGACCGACAGAACTCGTCGTTAACAGATGCATCGTCGCCTAGCCTGCCAGCGCCCGCGCGATGGCGCCGCGATCCAATCCCTTCAGTCCGATCACCACCAGTTGGCCCATCCGCGGCTCCGCGGCCGCCCAGGGCCGGTCGTATTGGTGGGACACGCGCGGACCGACCGCCTGGACCAACAGCCGCCGCGGCTTGTCCACGATCGCGGCAAAGCCTTTGACCCGCAACACGTCGAAGGTTTCCGCCAACGCGGCGACCCGCGATGCCAGCGCCGCCGGGTCGGCGACTTCACCGATCGGCACGACAAAGGAATCGAAATCGTCATGATCGTGCTCCGCCTCATCGTCGTGATGGGTGCGGCGGTTCTCGATATCCGCTTCGGTGCCGACGCCGAGCCCGAGCAGGAGCGCCTCGTCGACCTTTCCGTCGGTGACGGTGAGAACCTTTACGCTGCGCGGCAGCGCCCGGGCGACCGCGGCTAAGGCATCGTCAAGACCTTTGTCATCGAGCAGGTCGCGCTTGTTGAGCACCACTAGATCGGCGCAAGCGATCTGATCCTCGAAAACTTCCTCGACCGGATCGTCGTGCAGGAGCGCATCGTCGGCGGAACGCTGGCGCCGCAGCGCCTCAAGATCCTGCGCAACCCGGCCGTCGGCCAGCGCTGCCCCGTCGACCACCACGACCACGCCGTCGACAGTGACCCGGCTCTTGATCGCCGGCCAATGAAACGCCTGCACCAGGGGCTTCGGCAAAGCCAGCCCCGAGGTTTCGATCACGATATGCTCGATGCCGCCTTTGGCCAGAATGGCGTCGAGCGCCGGCACGAATTCGTCGGCAACGGTGCAGCACAGGCAGCCATTGGCGAGCTCGACGATATTGTCCTCGGGACAGGCATCGTTG
>DATAWA010000002.1:0-2407 GCA_036267435.1 Xanthobacteraceae bacterium
GTCGGGTAGTCACAGCCGAGCGCCATGCCGATGCCGAACAGACAGATCACGAGCGATAGAAAACCCCCCACCATGATCAGCAGCGCCAGGAACAGGCAGAAGATGATCATCTCGGCGATAAACATGAGCTTGCGGCCGAAATAGTCCGACAGGCCGCCGAGCAGGATGGTGCCGACCAGAATGCCCGCAAGGCTTGCCGAGGTGACGAGGCCCGCCTCGCCGGCGCTGAGCCCGAATTCACGGGTGATCAGCGGCACCGTCACGCCGCCCATGAACACGACGAAGCCCTCGAAGAACTTGCCCGACGCGGCGAGCGCCCAGATGCGCCACTGCATGCCGGTCATCGGCGTGGATTTCAGCGTGGTGCCGTCGGACCACACCGGCAATTCGTCGATATATTCCTGCACCGTCTTGGCAGGCGCCGCCGTCGTGGGACGGGATTGAAGGGCAATGTTCATCGCCACGCGTTCCTTGTTCTGAGGAGAGATTGCCGGCGCCAAGTCCGTCGGCAGGCACGAGGCGCCGCCGGCAAAATGCCGCCGCCTTGCGAATAGTGCTGCCGCTGTATGAAGGGCAGATGACGAGGGCCGCCGGAAGGTCCGTTGCAGCCCCCTTTTCACCGCGACGCGGCCTCGCTTAGTCTTGAGGCCGATAGGGGGAAACATGGCCGAAGATGTCCACGAACTCTACGCCATTCGTTACGGCCACCATGTGCGTCGGTCGCCGGAAAATTTCATCGGCGGCGATCCGCATGATGTGCTGCAACCGCTTGATTTCTTTGTCTGGGCGATCGTCGGTCCATCCGGCACCATCATCCTCGACACTGGTTTCGACGAGGCAATGGGCAAAAAACGCCAGCGCGAGATGCTCAAACCGGTGCGCGAGGGGCTTGCCGCGCTCGGCATCGCGGCGGAGGCCGTCAAGGACGTCATCATCAGCCATCTGCATTACGATCACTGCGGCAACTACGATCTGTTTCCGCAGGCCCGCTACCACCTGCAAGATCGCGAGATGGCCTACGCGACCGGGCGCTGCATGTGCCATCAGGCGCTGCGCGCGCCGTTCGAGGTCGACGACGTCGTCGCCATGGTGCGCAAGGTTTTTGCCGGGCGCTGCGCCTTTCACGATGGCGAAGACGAGATCGTCCCGGGCGTGACCGTGCACCACATCGGCGGCCACTCCAAAGGTCTGCAAAGTGTGCGGGTCAACACGCGGCTCGGCCCCATCGTGCTCGCCGCCGACGCCTCGCATCTTTACGCCCATATGGACGGCTGTCGAGTGTTCCCGCTCACCTATAATGTCGAGGAGGTGGTCGAGGGCTATGCGAGGCTGAAAAAGCTTGCGGCGGCGCCTCGTCACGTCGTGCCCGGGCACGATCCGCTGGTGTTGGCGCGCTATCCCGCGGCCAAGCCGGGCCTCGAGGGCTGGATCGTCCGGCTCGATGCCGAGCCAAAAGCGGCCTAAAAGCCAAAACACTGCAGAGCGTGTGTGTGCAGTGCAGCAAGAGCGCGATCCGTGAGTTCCGCCGATTAATTAAACTGACAACTATTGTTTCTAAATTCGCCCGGCGCGGCGACGGGAAGCTGCGCTAATTTGCCGGGAGAATTCCATGAAGGGCTTGCTGTTGCCGCTGCAGCCGCGGTTTATCATCTACACGCTGGTCGTGTTGGCGGCAGTCGCGCTCGGCCTGGAGTTTTTCTTCGGCTTCAGGTCGCTGCTCATCGATATTCCGCTGGTCGTGTTTATCTCTCTCGCGGTGGTCGGCACCGTCGACGTTTTTCAGAAACGTCATGCGGTGCTGCGCAATTATCCGCTGTCGGCGCATATCCGTTTTATCCTCGAGGAAATCCGTCCCGAGATCCGGCAATATTTCCTGGAAAGCGAAAAGGACGGCACGCCGTTTTCGCGCGACAAGCGGGCGATCGTTTATCAGCGCGCCAAGCGCGCCTTGGACAAACGGCCGTTCGGCACCCAAAACGACGTCTACGCCGCGGGCTTCGAATGGCTCGACCATTCGATGGCGCCGAGGCCGGTGGTCAAGGAACCATTCCGCATCGTCATTGGCGGCCCCGATTGCGAAAAGCCGTATTCGGCGTCGATCCTTAACATTTCGGCGATGAGCTTTGGCGCGCTGAGCAAAAATGCCATTCTGGCCCTCAATAGTGGAGCCAAGAAAGGCAATTTCGCCCACGACACCGGTGAGGGCGGCTACAGTCCCTATCATCGCGAGAACGGCGGCGACATCATCTGGGAAATCGGGTCTGGCTATTTTTCCTGTCGCAACGCCGACGGCACGTTTTGCGCCGACAAGTTCGCCGCCAATGCGGCGCAGGATCAGATCAAGATGGTCGAGCTCAAGCTCAGCCAGGGCGCCAAGCCCGGCCATGGCGGCGTGCTGCCCGGCGCC
>DATAWA010000003.1:0-2777 GCA_036267435.1 Xanthobacteraceae bacterium
ACCGATCGCGCGCTTGGCGGCGAGTTTCACATCGACGTGGTGCTGGCGGTGGTCGATGCGGTCAACGGTGAGGCAACGCTCGGCGAGGCGCCGGAGGCGCGCAAACAAGTCATCCTCGCCGACCGCCTCATCGTGTCGAAGACCGATCTCGCCGGCGCGGCCGCCGTCGCGTGGCTGACGCAGCGTTTGCAGACGCTCAATCCGCGCGCGACAATCGACATTGCGGTGTCCGGCGCGCTTGAGCCGGACCGCCTGATCGAGCCGGCCGCCGCCGAACGCTCCGCTTTCATTGCCGAAGCCGAGCACGGCGACGGCGTGACAAGTTTCGTGCTCGCATGGCATGGCCCGCTCGCCTGGCCGACATTCTCGCGCGCGATGGAGACATTGATTGCGCTGCGCGGGCCCGATCTGCTGCGCGTGAAAGGCCTGCTCGACGTCACCGGCTGCCGTGGTCCCGTGGTGGTGCAATATGTTCAGCACCTCGCGCATCCGCCGGTCGAGCTGCAGGCTTGGCCGGACGACAATCGCGACAGCCGCGTCGTCTTCATCACGCGCGCTATCGGCGAGCGCGCGGTGCGCGATCTGTTCGCCGCGGTGCAGGCGCTGGAGCAGCCGTAATTCGCCCCGCCCCGCTTTAGCCGAAGGTAAACGCGTCGTGATAGGCGCCTTGCACCTGTCCGCCCGGCACCGGGCCGCCGCCCGGCACATGCACCATGTTGCCGATCACCGCGCAGGTTGCGCCGTGCAGGCCGTGGCGCGGGATCGCCATCGGCGTCAGCGCTTCCCAGGTGTCGGTCTTAGGATCGTAGGCCTCGTTGGTGCCGAACACGCGGCCGGTCGCTTCGCCGCCAAACACCACGATCTTGCCGCCGATATAGACGCAGGACGGCCCGCTGCGCGCCGTCGGCAGCGGCGCCCGGAAGCTCCACGCGTCCGTCTTCGGGTCGTAAACCGCGTTGAGCGAGGTGTTGAAGTCGTAAGAATCCATGCGGCCGGCGATGGCGTGGATTTTGCCGTCGACCACGGCGACGCCCATATGGTCGCGCTGGCCGACGAAAGGCTGGGTGCCGGTCGAGCCGCGCATCGCGGCGCGGTCGGAGTATTTGTCGGTCGCCGGATCGTAAACCTCATGCCATTCCACCGAGCGCACGTCGCGCCCGCCAAGCAGATGAATCTTGCCGTCGAGCACGATCGCCGAGATGGCGCCGCGCGGGCGCGACAAAGCGGCGATCGGCGCCCATTGGTCGGTCGCGGTGTCATAGACGAAGCATTTGGAATGCGGGCAGCGGTTCTGCTCGACGAAGCCGCCGAAGGTGTAAACCTTGCTGCCGATCGAAACGCCGGCGACATGGTTGCACGGATGCGGAAACACCGCCTTCAGCGACCACGATTTCGCCGCGGGGTCGTAGACCTGATGGAAGTTTTGATCGACGCGATGCTTGGCGTAGCCGGCGATGCTGTGGATTTTTCCGCTGCATTCGATCACCGCGTGCTCGCCGGTCGGGATCGGCATGCGCGGCTGCTCGACCCATTTGCCGGGATTGGCAGCCTTCGGCGCCACGCTCGTCATGTAGCGCTGCTTCTCCACCGTCGCCGGGATCGCGGTGATGGACTTGTCGTTCAGCCCGAGAAAAACCGGAAGCTCGTGTTCTGTCATGACACTCTCTCACTATGATTTAAGTTTGCTGGCGATGTTGTCGGCGCGCTGCCGATCCTCGTTCGCAAATCACGCGCCGGCATAAGACGGAACCGCGTCACGCAACAGCTTGCGCGTGAGCGCGACGCCCTCGCGCGCGACGTCGTAAGGCGAGCGCGACCATAGCTCGGGATTGGGCGCTTCGTAGCTGAGATAGCCGGTGTAGTTCTTCTCCGCCAATAGCCCGAGCATGTCGTGCCATTTGACCACGCCCTTGCCGGGCGGCAGCCGGTCGGTCGGCCGCGCCACGCCGGTGACCGGATTGGCGGACAGGTCGCTATATTGGAAGCAGAAGATCTTTTCAGCCGGCACGTCGGCAAAGCCGCGGCCGCCGGCGCCGCTGCGCGTGAAGTGATAGGCGTCGATCAGATAGCCGCAATTGTCCTTGCCGGCGCCGTCGAGCAACTCCTTGAGCACCGCGAGCTTGTTGAGCACCGGATGCTGCGAATTGAATTCGATCGCAAGCCGCAATTTGTATTCGGCGGCGATGTCGCCGGCGCGCTTGAGATAGGCGATGGCGTCCGTGATCGGGCCCTGCACCGGCCCCGGCGCGCTCATCAGCATGGGACAGCCGAGCGCCACCGCGTTCTCGCAGGATTCGCGGAACACGCCGAACAGCCGCTTGCTTTCATCGCCGGTGGCGAACAGCCAGCCATATTCGACGCCGAGCACGCCGACCGGAATGCCGCCGGCGCGGATGAGGTCGAGCACCTGGGCATTGCTCATGCCGGCCTCGAAACAGCGCTTGAAATCGGTACGGCGCAATTCGACCGCGTCGAAGCCGCCCACTTTGGCCGCATCCAGCGCGGTCTTCAGCGGCGTGGTGTCGATGGTCCACATATGCAAAGCGAGCCGTCCAAACTTTTCCGTCATTCCAGAAAAACTCCGCTGCGAGATGATGGACCGCCCGCCGGCGCGCCGGTCGATGGCAACGCCCTTCACACGACCATTGGCGGGGCAGTCCAGGCGTGGCTTTCATATACGACGCGGGCTGTGAATTCACCCCTTAATTGCGGCCCCGGCCGGTTCCCCCTCTCCCCGCAAGCAGGAAGAGGGAGTAGCTTGATGTCATGGCAAGCAT
>DATAWA010000004.1:0-1965 GCA_036267435.1 Xanthobacteraceae bacterium
TCGCTCGACCGCGACGGCGTCGGCGAACTCATTCGCATCGCGACCGAGCGCGGCCGCAAGGTGCGCAAAAATCTGAAGCTCGGCATCTGCGGCGAGCACGGCGGCGATCCGGCGTCGGTGGCGTTCTGCCACGAGATCAAGCTCGACTACGTGTCGTGCTCGCCATTTCGCGTGCCGATCGCGCGGCTCGCCGCGGCGCAAGCGGCGCTCGGCAAGGATTTGACCAGCGAGGCCTGATCGCCGAGCGAAAGTTCCATCGCTAAGCTTGATCGTGGTTAATGAAGATCAAACGCGGCGCGGCGAAATTATGTCGGCGCGGAACTTGGGCGCAAAGCGCGTAAGCATAATTGCCGCATGGCGTCCGCAAATGTCGCGCCGCGTGGTGCGATTAACGCGTTCGCAAGGTTAACCCGACAATAAATAAAGCCGTCGCATTCGAGCCACTGCGGTGGCTTTTCCATAGTCGTGTACGCGTTGTGTTGCGTGCGTGTGGGCGTAGGGGTGGTTGTGGCGTCGCGTAGCGGGGTATCGCGTAGCCGGGTCTTGAGCGCGCCATCGACGGCGCGTTTCTGGTTCAGCGCATTCTGCATTGCCTTGATGCCGACCTCGATCGGCTACCAGGATCTCGCTTCGCTCATTGCGCGCGAGCACGGCGCTCCGGCAAGCTGGCACCTGATCGCTTCGCCGCTCGGCACCGTGCAGGCCGCGACGTTCAGTTATACGCGTCCGATCGGCACCACGATTCCCGAGCCGTTGGTCTTCGAGGACGTGAACTACGATCCGCGCACGCTCGATGCCTATGCCTGGAAGATCGACGAGCCGCTGGCCGTGGCGCCGGCGCGGCAGATCGATTATCCGACGGTCAATCGCGCCGCCAAGGGCGACCGCCTGCCGGCCAAGGCGGCACTCCCGCCAAGCGCGCCGGCCGACTTGCCGCAACTGCAGTCGATCAGCGCGCCGGCTGCTGCGACGCCGCCCGCAGCCGCGCCCGCCCAGCCGCCGCCCGCGGCGCCGCCGCCGTTGAAAGCGGACCAGCATGCACAATCAGGCGACGCTTCCGCGCTGGTGGTGCAGACGGACGTCCATCGCGACGTCTCGACCGCCATGGCACCCATGATGGCGCCAGCGATGGCGCCGTCACCGGACGATGGCGAAGATGATTTGATCGTGCACGATCGTCCGCCCGACGACACCGTGGCTTTTGCCGGCGACGACGACTCTTCTTCTGCGACGGAAATGTCGTTCCTCGACGACAACAGCGGCGATCACAGCGCCGCGATCTATTTCGGCACCGGCCGGCTCGGTTCGCGCGAAGGGCTGCAAAGCTGGGCTCCCGGCGCAGCGCCGATCCTGGCACTGCCCGCGGAGGACTCCGGCATCAAGCTCTCGGCACTCGAAGGTGCCGATTATTCGGCGGAGGGGGCTGGGCAAGATGTTGGCGGCCAAGATGTGGGCGGGGAATCGGTTGCCGGCAAGGATGACGTCAGCCGCTTGGAGAGTCCGGCGCAGCGGTTGGGGCTGCAAGGCGACGGGCGCGCCCATGCCGAGAAGTGCCTCTCCGAAGCGATCTATTTCGAGGCGCGCGGCGAACCGTTTCAGGGCCAGGAAGCCGTCGCCCAAGTGGTGATGAACCGCGTGTTCTCCGGCTACTATCCGCACGACGTCTGCGGCGTCGTCTTCCAGAACAAGAACCGGCATCTGGCCTGCCAGTTCACCTTCGCCTGCGAAGGCAAGGATCTCAGCCGCATCGACGAGCCTGATATGTGGGAGCAGGCCAAGCAGATCGCCAAAGGCGAGCTCGACGGCAAGATTTGGCTCGCCGACATCGGTCATGCCACGCACTATCACGCCTACTGGGTGCATCCGAGCTGGGTGCACGAAATGGTGAGACTGTACCGGCTCGGCGTCCACACCTTCTATCGCCCGCGCGCCTGGGGCGACGACGAGCCGACCTGGAGTCCCGCC
>DATAWA010000005.1:0-31135 GCA_036267435.1 Xanthobacteraceae bacterium
TTACAGCGGGCCTTTTCTGCGTTTAAATGCGATAGTTGACTTCGAAACTAACGTCGCCTGGCAATGGCGGCGACATAGGGGGGATTTTTGGATGCGTCTCGCAAAATTCTGCTTTTTTGCCGTGATCGGTCTCGCGCTCGGCTTCGCCGTTGGCACGGCCTCGGCGCAAGACAAGACCTTCACGCTGAAGCTTTCGCACTGGGTTCCGCCGTCGCATCCCTTGCAGAAGGCGATCCAGGACTGGGCCGACGACATCGAAAAGGCCTCAAACGGAACGATCAAATACCAGATCTATCCGTCGCAGCAGCTTGGCAAAGCCTTCGATCATTATGACATGGCGCGCGATGGCATCGCCGATTTCGCCTACGTCAACCCGGGCTACCAGCCGGGCCGCTTCCCGATCATCGCCGCGGGCGAGCTGCCGTTCCTGGTCGGCAAGGCCAAAGGCGGAAATCTCGCGGTCGACGCCTGGTACCGCCAATATGCCGCGAGCGAAATGAAGGACGTGCATTACTGCTTCGCCTTCGTGCTCGATCCGCTGGCTTGGCATTCGACCAACAAGAAGATCGTAGTGCCCGCCGACATCAAGGGCATGAAAGTGAGACCCGCGCAGGGCACCATCGCCGCCTGGGTGACGCAACTCGGCGGCACCAATGTCGAATCCAGTGCGCCGGAAGTGCGCGACGTCCTTGCCAAGGGCGTGGCTGACGCGGTCACGTTTCCGTGGGGCTCGATGTTCCTGTTCGGCATCGACAAGGTCACCAAGTACGACATGGACGAGCCGCTGGGTTCGGTGATGTTCGTGTGGATCATGAACAAAAACACCTACGCGGCAATGTCGGCATCGCAGCAGAAAGTGATCGACGCCCATTGCACGTCGCAATGGGCGGCGCGGTTCGCCGATCCGTGGGCGGACTTCGAGCATGCCGGCCTTGCCAAGATGCAACAGACGCCCGGCCACGAAGTCTACAAGATTTCCGACGAACAGCTCGGCGAATGGAAAAAATCGGCCGAGCCGCTCAAGCAGAAGTGGGCCGACGGCGTGAAGAAAGCCGGCGGCGGCGATCCTGACGCCATCTACAAAGGCCTGGAAGCGTCGCTCAGCCAATACAACGCGGGCTTCTGACCGACACCAGCGCAATGAGGGTGGCGGCGGCTTTCTCGCCGCCGCCCGCCATACGGGACCAGTGCCAATGTTGGAAGCCGACGTTGACGTCGCCGAGATCGTCGCGCCGGAGCCGGTGCGCAAGCCCAGCGCGATGGACCGTTTCATCGACGCTATCGAGCTGATTGCCGCGTTCTTCATCGGCCTCGTCGCGCTGGATATCTTCGTCTCGGTGATGCTGCGTTATTTCTTCAGCGTGCAGATTCCCGATAGCTACGATTTCGGCCGGCTGCTGCTTGGCATCGTCATCTTCTGGGGTATCGCCGCGACGTCCTACCGGGGCAATCACATCACCGTCGATCTGATTTACGCCAATGTCGGCGAGCGCATGCAGCGTTACATCGACGTGTTCGCGACGTTGGTCTTGTTGTTCGTGGTGACGGTGCAGACCTATACCTTGTTCGACAAGGTCCACGATACCTACGCCGACAATGTGCTGACTTTCGACTTGCGGCTGCCGGTATGGCCGTTCTTCCTGGTCGCCTGGATCGGTGACGTCTCGGCGGTGCTTCTAATCGCGGTGCGAACCCATCGGTTGATCTTCCACCCCGAATTGCTCGGCGGCAAATACCAGTACAAGCCGGTCGAGTGATGCGACAGCGCATGAGGCAGGTGTGAGTCCCGACGTCGTCGCGATCATCGGCTTCCTCAGCCTGTTCGCACTGATGCTGTTGCGCGTGCCGGTCGGCATGGCGATGGGCCTGGTTGGCGTCACCGGCTTCTCGTATCTGGTCGGCGGCGGTCCGGCGCTGAAGAGCGTCGGCCTGACCTCGATGCGCACGGTGACGGATTACACCTTCGGCGTCATCCCGATGTTCCTCTTGATGGGCGCCTTCGTGTCCAATTCCGGCATGAGCCGCGAGTTGTTCCGCGCCGCCAACTCGTTCGTCGGCCACTTCAAGGGCGGTCTCGGCATCGCCACCATCGCCGCTTGCGCCGGGTTTGCCGCGATCTCCGGCTCTTCGGTCGCCACCGCCGCCACCTTTGCCACCGTCGCTTATCCGGAAATGCGGCGGTACAATTATCCGCAAAGCTTCGCCACCGGCGTGATTGCCGCTGGTGGCACCCTGGGCGCCATGTTGCCGCCGTCCACGGTGCTCGCCGTCTACGGCATCATTACCGAGCAGGACATCGGCAAGCTATTTATTGCCGGCATCATCCCGGGTCTTATCGCCGCGGCCATGGATATGCTGACGGTGGTGCTTATCGGCAAAGCGCGGCCGAAATTTCTTCCCTCCACGCCACGGCACAGCTGGAGCGAGCGCCGCGAGGGGCTGCGCGATATCTGGGCGACCCTGTTGCTTTTCGTTCTGGTCATTGGCGGCCTTTACGGAGGCCTGTTCACGCCCACTGAAGCGGGTGGGGTAGGGGCATCCGGCGCGCTCATCATCGGGGTGGCGCGCGGCAAGCTCAACCGGACCGAAATCCGCCGCTCGCTGTTGCAGGCGGTGCGCACGGCGGCCGCAGTCCTCACGGTGCTGATCGGCGCGCTGTTATTTGGCTATTTCCTTACCGTCACCCAGACGCCGCAAAAGGTCACCGAATTCCTTACCGGTTTGGGGCTCGGCCGTTACGGTGTGCTGGCGCTGATTATGCTCATGTACATCGTACTCGGCTGCCTCATGGACTCGCTGGCCATGATCATCCTGACGATTCCGATCATATTCCCGGTGATTACCCAGCTCGGCTTTGATCCGATCTGGTTCGGCATCATTATCGTGATGACGGTCGAGCTTGGGCTCATTCATCCGCCGGTGGGCATGAATGTTTTCGTCATCAAAACTGTGGTTCAGGATGTCAGCTTCTCGACGATATTTGCGGGCGTATTGCCATTTATCGTCACCGACCTTCTTCGGCTGGTGATTCTGATCGCGTTTCCGAGTTTGGCGCTTTGGCTGCCGTCACATATGTGACGGCAGAGACATCAGCTTCTGCCGCCGCCGGCGAGCACGGCGCGCGTAGCCCGGTCGGGTCCGAAGTCATCGACACTGTCGATAGCCAACA
Organism: Xanthobacteraceae bacterium; assembly: GCA_036267435.1. Taxonomy (GTDB): domain Bacteria; phylum Pseudomonadota; class Alphaproteobacteria; order Rhizobiales; family Xanthobacteraceae; genus BOG-931. The sequence continues at coordinate 3,170 of DATAWA010000005.1, forward strand.
GATCGGCCAGACGCGTACGGGCGCGATTGACGCGGCTTTTGATCGTACCGACAGCGCAGCCGCAAATCGCCGCCGCGTCGTCGTAGGAAAAGCCGGAGGCGCCCACCAGGATCAGGGCCTCGCGCTGGTCGGACGGCAGTTTCGCGAGCGCGGTGCGGAATTCTTCGAATTCGACCCGGCCGGTCTGCTCCGGGTGAGATTTCAGCGTCTCGGCGTAACGACCGTCGGCATCCTCCACTTCGCGCCGCCGCTTACGATATTCCGAGCGGAAAAGGTTGCGCAAAATGGTGAACAGCCATGCCGGCATGTTGGTGCCCGGCTCGAATGAGTCGATGTGCGCAAGCGCGCGCAACAGTGTCTCCTGAACCAAGTCGTCGGCGCGGTCGATATTGCCGCACAACGATATGGCAAACGCGCGCAAACTCGGCACGGTGGCCAGGACTTGATCGCGTATGGCAGGGTCGAGCTTCATGCTGCCCTCCATCTTACTGCTCGTCCTGATCGCTCAAGCGGCGAACAAGGTCGGCTAAATGGTCGGGCACGCCCTGATTGACCACATCGTTATACAGGGCGCGCAATTGCTGACCGATCCGCGCCTGGACTTCGCGTCCCAGGCGGGCTTCCGGTTTGTGCGGAGTGGCGGCTGGCCTGGCCATTGGGTCTTGGTTCTCCGGCTTCTGGGCGACCGGTTCCAACGGTTCGAGGTTGGTATTGCGGTGCTTCATGACGTCGTCTTTTCCCCGTTCACCCATTGCCGACCCCATCCCTGGGACCCTTCAACGCGTGCTAACGCACTGACAGGCCCCGTTGTTCCGCTGCCCAACCCAGTATGGAACTTTTTTTGCGCTGCGTCGTTTTTGCCAGTAACCTCAGCACTGTGGAAGGGGAGGGTCGTTTAAGTGTCAACCTCGCAAGCCGTACTCCAGCACCTGCCGTCGTTGCGCCGCTACGCGCGCGCTTTGACCGGCAGCCAAGCCTCCGGCGACGCCTATGTCGTTGCGACCGTCGAATCCCTCATCGCCAGTCCCAAAATCCTGGAAACCGCCTCCAATTCGCGGGTCGGACTGTACCAGCTGTTCACCAAAATCTGGAATTCCGTGCCGGTCAACGGCAAGGCGGAAGCCAGCGATGTTGTCCTTCCGCCAGAGCAGCACCTGTCCCAAATTACCCCGCGGCCCCGGCAGGCCTTCCTCTTGGTGGCGCTTGAGGGCTTCTCGGAGGAGGATGCCGCCGAGGTCCTCGACTGCGACCTGCAGACCCTGCGCGGGCTGGTCGAGGAATCCGGCCGCGAACTCGCATCCGAAATCGCTACCGACGTCCTGATCATCGAGGACGAGACGTTTATCGCCATGGACATCGAAGCCCTGGTTGAAAGCCTCGGTCACAACGTCATCGGAATCGCGCGCACGCACAGCGAGGCGCTGGCGCTCGCCAAGCAAAAGCGGCCCGGCCTCATTCTGGCCGACATTCAACTCGCCGACGGCAGCTCTGGGCTCGATGCCGTGAATGAATTGCTCGCCTCGTTCGAGGTTCCGGTCATCTTCATCACCGCCTATCCGGAGCGGTTTCTCACGGGCCAGCGGCCGGAGCCGGCCTTCCTGATTGCCAAGCCCTTCCAGGTGGCCGTTGTTTCGGCGGTGGTCAGCCAAGCCTTGTTTTTCGGACGCAAGGCCCGACAACGTGAGCGCAAGCCCGCCGAGCGCCAAGCAACGCTGTAAATCTCCAAAACTGCTACCGCCGCCCGTCATTAGCGAGGCGGCGGAATCAATCGTCGCTGTCGGGGCAACTGTTGCTCCGGCGGCTATGGACTTGGTGGGCGCGGGACCCGTTATCCGGGCGCGTGACTACGCGCTGCTTTGCCGGCGTTCCCGGGAGGGGAACAAATATCAGGGGAACAAAATATTAGGGCGCAGCCGATCGGCATATCGGCTGCGCCCAATTGAACCGGCCAAGCACGGGGGGAGGGGGAAAGAATGACCGGTCGCGAGGAAAACCCGCTGCCGTCAGCTTTGTTCCTCACCATTCGCGCGGCCCGCCTGCGGTTCCCGTCATTTGGATTCACGATGAACCTGCTCGGCCGCATTCACGACTGAGTGACCGGAGGGTGCAGCCGGAACCTCGTCCCGCGGCGGCCGTTGGGTAGCAGGTGTTCGGTTGGCTTGGGGGCTTTTCGTGTGCCTGATCGGTCGTCGTCAAGATCGGTTCGGGATTACGGGGAAGTCCAATGATCAAGCTCTTGTTTGTTCGTATCGCCGGCGCGCTGACTATAACGTCGCTCGCGGTTCTATTTGTCGGTCTCGTTCCATTTTTCGGCGGAGCGCCGAGCATGAGCGCCGGCTATGCGCCGGATGGGACCGGCGTTTCGGTGGACCGTCAGTTCAAGGGCGATCGATTGCCGATGCACACGGCTGCCGCCCCGTCGCTCTTGCAAAATGATTTCGCGGCCCTGGCCCGGGTTCACGCACAGCCAAGCAGCGATACACTGAGCCAGCCCCACATTCCGTTTGCCTGCGATCCCTCGTTCTCTCCGGTGGCGGCGCCACGGCTGGCGTATGTCTACGGCCGCTGTCTGTCATAATGGCGCTTAGTTATCGATGTTGTTAGCTCGCTTGAGGCGCAATTTTTTGTTTACCGCGCCTTCCGGCGCGGTGCTTTTGTATCGCGCGCGCCGTCTGAACTGATCATCTCGCCCCGCGTCACCGACAAGCCAAAGTTAACGCGGTTTTGCCAGGCGTCGTTAAAGCGACGCGGTGCCGATAGGTATTTCTTTGTTTGCTCGTGGTCTTCTAGCGAAACGTGGGAACTTTCCATTTCGCCGCTAATTGTTGCGATCGAGAGTGATGTTTCAGCACGGGAGTTAGATCATGTCGGCATTTCACCGAACCTTGCTAGTGTCTGTCGGTTTGCTCGCCGGCGCGTTGGCGCTCTCGCCCGTATCGGCGTCGGCGCAAGCCTTTCCGTCAATGTCGCAATATGCGCCACAGGCCGATCAGTCCGGCAATGCCGCCAGCGACGACGGCCTCGCCTCATCGCTGCGCCGGCAGGTGGTGAACTATTCGAGTGACGAGCCGGCCGGCACGATCGTCATCGATACGCCGCACGCCTTCCTCTACCTGGTCTTGGGCGGCGGCAAGGCCATGCGTTACGGCATCGGCGTCGGCCGGGAAGGTTTCACATGGTCCGGCACCGAGACGATCGTGCGCAAGGCCGAGTGGCCGGACTGGATTCCGCCGACGGAAATGGTGGCGCGGCAACCTTATCTGCCGCGCTTTGTCGCCGGCGGTCCCGGTAATCCGCTCGGCGCCCGCGCCATGTATCTCGGCAATACCGACTATCGCATCCACGGCACCAACGATCCGTCGTCAATCGGCAAGCACATGTCGAGCGGCTGTATCCGCCTGCTGAATGCGGACGTCATCGATCTTTATAGCCGCGTCGGTATCGGCACCAAGGTTGTCGTGCTGCCGAGCGATCAAAGGCAAGCGTCGATCGAGGATGACAGCCGTCTCGCCAGCGAAGATGCGCGCGAACCGGCGCGCCCCCTGTCGCTTCGCACTCCCGGAGCGCCCAACCTTTATTGATCGAGCGCCAACCGTAGTGTTTGAAGCATAAAAGCCGGGGCCGCCGCAGGCGGTTCCGGCCTCTTTCTTTTGCTGCAACCAAATACGATCTTAGGAGATTGGGCTGATAAAGCAAGCGTGAAGGCGTGAGTATGCCTCGTATCAACAAATCGGAAGAAAGCGAACCAAGGAGGCGTCCGGTGCGTCCGGCCGAAGAGTTCGTCGCCGACGTGACGACGGTGCGAAGCGCCTTTGAAGCGGAGCAGATCGGTGTCTGGTCGTGGGATATCGACGCAGACGAGATGACTTGGTCGAGCAATATGGAGGCGATTCATGGCTCGTCCGCCGGCAGCTTCGACGGCACGCGGGTTTCATTCATTGGCCACATCCACCGCGACGATCAGCAGGGCGTCCAAGCCGCCTTGCAAGACTCGATGCGTACCGGCGCGGCATTCCGCGCGCGTTACCGGACGCCTCCTCGCGAACAGCATGACGAGCATTGGCTTGAGGCGGCGGGGAAGATCGCCGCTGGCGATACTCCGCCGCGAACGATGTTCGGCCTTTGCTATGACGTTACCGGGCGCGTCAATCTTGAAAACGAGCTGCGCAGCCGCGCCCGGCAGCAAGAGGCGCTGGCGCAACTTGGCGAACGCGCGCTCGCCGATCCCGGCCTTGATCGCCTGCTCAATGACGCGGTCAGCACGGTCGCGCTGACGTTATCGGTCGACTTCGTCAAGATCCTCGAACTCTTGCCGGGCGGCATCGAACTTCTGCTGCGAGCCGGGTTCGGCTGGAGAAGCGATCTCGTCGGCACGGTTCTGACAACGACGACGGCGGGGAGCTTCGCTCGGCACACCCTGGAATCCGCCGGCCCGGTGCTCGTCGACGAATTTTCCCGAGAAACCAGGTTCGAGGTTCCGCAATATCTGGTCGATCACGGCTGCACCAGCGGCATGACTGTGACCATTCTCGGCCACGATGGCCGCGCCTACGGCATTCTTGGTGTCTGCACCGCGCGCAAGCGCAAGTTCAATACCCAGGAAATCGCATTTTTGGTCGCGGTGGGCAATATTCTTGCCGGTGCAATTCAGCGTCGTCAGCTCGAGCAGCGTCATGAATTGATGATCCGCGATATGCGGCATCGGTCGGGAAATCTGTTCTCGCAGCTTCTGGCATTGTTTTCGCAGACAGCGCGAACCTCCAAAAGCATTCCGGACCTGGCCAGTAAGTACCAGGCGCGCGTTCTGGCCATGGCCAACGCGCACCGGCTGATCACCGAGGGCGGCTGGCAGTCAATTCCGATTATGGATCTGTTCAACGTGGTGCTTGGGCCGTATACCGATCGGGCGACGCTGAACGGGCCCAATTTCGATCTCGAGCCGGACCCGGTGTTCCACCTCAGCGCCGCGCTCCACGAGCTCGCCGCCAATGCCATAAAGCATGGCAGCCTGTCGCGCTCGAAGGGGCAGCTCGATCTGAGCTGGTCGGTCAGCCGCACCCAGCGCGGGATGACCTTGACACTCGACTGGACCGAGAAGAACGGCCCACCGGCGCGGCGGCCGCGCAAGGTCGGCTTCGGCTCGCGGCTCATCGACCTCGTTATCGGACGGCAGCTCAATGGCGAGGTAATCCGCACATTCTCGCGCAAGGGGCTCGTCGTGAACCTCGTCGTGCCGCTGACACACGAGCGGTGGCCGTCGCATGCTGCAGCCAACAATGACTTGCCGGCATCGGCGTAAGCACCGTAGGCTTGCGGCGCATTCACGGAGTCACCGGTTTGCCGCACGGACGCACGCCCTTCGAACAGATTGCGTTATTGCTGCAGGGCGGAGGCGCGCTCGGCTCGTATCAGGCCGGCGTTTATCAGGCGCTGGCCGAGGCGGACCTGCATCCCGATTGGGTAGCGGGCATCTCGATCGGGGCGATCAATTCGGCGATCATTGCCGGCAACGCACCCGAGCGGCGCGTCGATCGTCTGCGCGACTTCTGGGAAACCGTCAGCGCCTCTCCGTTGGGAATTCCCTATTTCAAATCGACCGAATTGAGCGACGAGGTAAGTCACCAATTCGTCAATCAAGTCCGCGCCATGGGTATCCTGCTGTTCGGCGCGCCGAATTTTTTCGTGCCCCGTATGCCGCCGGCGCTGCTGTGGCCGGGCGGCCGCACTGAAAAAGCGAGCTACTACGACAATACGCCGCTTTGGGCGACGCTCGAGCGGCTGGTCGATTTCGACCGTATCAACGCTGGCGCCATGCGCTTTAGTGTCGGCGCAGTGGATGTCTGCAGCGGCAATTTCACCTATTTCGATACGACGACGCACCGCATCGGTGTTGAGCACATCGTTGCGAGCGGCTCGTTGCCGCCCGGTTTTCCGGCGACCGAGATTGACGGGCAGTATTTCTGGGACGGCGGGTTAATCTCCAACACCCCGCTGCAATGGGTACTCGATTTCCGGCCCCGGTGCGACACCCTGGCGTTCCAGGTCGATCTGTGGAATGCGCGCGGCGCGTTGCCGAAGGACTTGGTTGAAGTGGAAGTGCGCCACAAGGAAATCGTGTATTCGAGCCGGACCCGCGCGGCGACGGATCAATACAAGCACGAGCAGAAGCTCCGGATTGCGGCCGCGAACCTGCTCAAGCGACTTCCGGAGGACCTTCGCAACAGCGCCGATGCCCGGATATTGGCGCGGGAAGCCGACGACAAGGTCTGCAATATCGTACACCTGATCTACCGCTCCCAAGCCTATGAGGGCATTGCCAAGGACTTCGAGTTTTCCCGCCGCACCATGGAGGAGCACTGGATGGCCGGCTATCACAATGCCCGGCACACGCTGGCGAATCCCGAGGTGTTGCAGCTTCCCGACCGACAGGATGGCGTTCGCACATTCGATCTCGGTGCAGATCGTCGGCCTTAGCGCAGAATCCGGAAAACGGCCTGTCCCGGCCGCGGTCCGGGCTGGACGCCGGCTTGCGGATAAGATCATGCTTAAGCCGATAATCTACAGCGATGACATGGAGGAGATAAGTTCTCGCGCATCATGAAAGAACAGGTGGTCAGTTTTCAATCCGCCGGCCTGCGTCTGCACGGCGCACTCGGCGTTCCCGACGGCTTGCGGCCGTCGGAGCGGCGCGCCGCTTTCGTCGTGCTGCATGGCTTCGGCTCCAACAGCGACAGCGCCAACGTTTTACAGCCGACGCAGGTCTTGAGCGACTTCGGCTATGTCACGCTGCGGTTCGACATGCGCGGCTGCGGCAAGAGCGAGGGCGAGTTCGGCCGTGTCATCTGCCTCGAACAGGTCGAGGATTTGGGCAACGCGCTCGAGTTTATCAGCCGTCATCCCACTGTCGATCCCGACCGCATCGGCGTCATCGGTTCGAGCTTCGGCGGCGCGGTGGCGATCTATGCCGGCGGCACCAACCCGCGTATCGCGGCCGTCATCTCCAACGGCGGTTGGGGCGATGGCGAGCGCAAATTCCGCGGCCAGCATCGTACGCCCGAGGCTTGGGCGAAATTCACCGCAATGCTGGAAGAAGGCCGCGCCCACCGCGCCCGGACCGGCAAATCGCTGATGGTGCCGCGCTACGACATCGTGCCGATTCCCGACCACGTGCGCCAAAGCCTGGAGCGTCAGCGCGTCGGCATGCTGGCGCCGAATTCGGTCGAGATGTTTCCGGCGGAAACCGCGCAAAGCATGTTCGACTTCCGCGCCGATGAGGTGGTGGGTAAGATCGCGCCGCGTCCGCTGCTGTTGATCCATGCCGCCAACGATTCGGTGACGCCCACCGAGCAATCGATCGAAATGTTCAAGCGCGCCGGACAGCCGAGCGAGTTGCATCTGTTCAGCGGGCTCGATCACTTTCTGTTTGCCGAGAATTCCAAGCGCGTCTGGTCGCTGCTGCGCAACTGGCTCGACGTGTATTTTCCGGCGGCGAAGTGAGGCGAACGTGAACGCCGCAAGGGTTCTGGTCGGCCACGACGAACTCGGCCGCTTCATCCGCGACGTGCTGGTCGCGCATGGCGCGCGCCCCGCGGATGCCGCTGTCGTCGCCGAAGGCCTGGTCTGGGCCAATTTGCGCGGCGGCGACGGTCATGGCGTGTCGCGGCTACCGCGCTATGTGAAGCTTCTCGCCGACGGCGAGATCGACACTAAAGTCGAGCCGCGTCTGACGCAGGACCGCGGCGCGACCTTCGTGCTCGATTGCGGCCACGGCTTCGGGCCGGTCGCGGTCATGCAGGCCGCGGCGCTTGCCGTCGAGCGGGCCAAACAGGTTGGGGTCTGTTTCGGCCTCATTCGCGAGACTACGCATACCGGGGCCATCGGACGCTACGCCCAATGGATCGCGGAGCGCGGCTGCGCCGCGGTGCTGATGGGCGCCGGACCGGCGCTGATGGCCTATCATGGCGCGCGGGTGGCGAGCATGGGCACGAGTCCGATTGCGCTGGCCGTGCCGAGCGGCAAGGCGCCCATCGTTCTCGACATGGCGACCTCGACGATTTCGAACGGCAAGATTTTGCAGTCGCGCGCGACCGGCACGCCGCTACCACCGAGCACCGTCCTCACCGCGGCGGGCGAGCCCACCACCGATCCGAAGGCCGCTGAGATTCTGCTGCCGCTTGGCGGCCCGAAAGGCTCGGGGCTGGCTTTGATGTTCGAACTCATTGCCAGTGTGCTGGCGGCGGCGCCAATTCAGGCGCGCACGCTGGGTCCGGAAAAGCGCACGCGAAATACCGGCAATACCGCGATGTTCGTGATCGACATCGCCACCTTTCGGCCGGTTGCGGATTTCGCCAACGATGCCGACGCGCTCGCGATCATTCTCAAAGCGTTGCCGCGCCAAGCCGGCTTTGACGAAATCACCATGCCGGGCGAGCGCTCGGCCCGTACCGAGGCCGCGCGCCGCAGATCCGGCATCCCAATTCCGGCAAAGCTTTGGGCGGAGCTTGAAGCTATCGCCAAGGCCGATCGGGTCCAAATGCCGGCGTCCTTGTCCGCCCCGGCGTGAGCGGCAATGAGCCTGTTACGGATACTCCGCGTAATGCACCGGCACGTAGACATAGCCGCCGCTCGCCGCCTTGGTTGCGCGGCCTAGCGCCGGGAAAGGCAGGTGCGCGCCGGTAAACAGCAATCTGTCCGTCGCGACCATGTCGAAAACTTTCTTGCGGTTCGCGATCGCGAGCTCAGGATTGTTATCAAATCCGACGGAACGCTCCGGCTCGGGGAATTGGAGCGCCGCGGTATGCACGATGTCGCCCCAGATCAGCAGGTCGTCGCCCGCGGATGACACCCGCACCATGGTGTGACCGACGGTATGGCCCGGTGCGGCGGCCGCGGTGACGCCCGGCGCGAATTGAGTGCCGTCCTTATGCATCATCACCTTGCCGGCGTCGGCGTAAGGTTTAATCGCCGCGCGCGCCATGTCGAAGAACCCCTTGAACTCGTCAGGCGCCTTGCCGCGAATCTCGTCCGAGGTCCAAAAGGCGTATTCATCGCCGTTCACGTGGACGACGGCGCTCTCGAACATCATCTTGCCGTCCGCCGCAAGCAAGCCGGGGATGTGGTCCGGATGCATATGAGTGAGGACGACGGTGTCGATGGCGTTGGGATCGACGCCGGCGGCAGCTAGATTTTTCGGCAGGCGGCCGAGCGTCGGCGCAAAGCCGGTGCCGCCGCCGGTATCGACCAGTACAAGTCTGCTGCCGGTGTTGATGAGCCAGGTGTTGACGTGGGTGGGGATGTTGTCCTTGTCGAGGTGTGCGTCGTTGAGGAGCTTTTCGGCTCCCGCCGGGTCGCCCGAATAAACCCCGGCGGGAAGGGCGAGGCCGCCGTCATTGACGATCGTAATTTCATAATCGCCGACTTTGTGACGGTAGAACCCGGGTGACTGTGAGTTTGCGAAGGGTGCAGCCATCGTATCCTCCCTGGTACGTTTGGAATGAGGGGGCCACTGTAATGCCTGTGGCCGCCAAGAGGCTATGCGTCCGCGAGCTTCAATCCAATCAGCCGGTCAAGCGCCGCATGGTCGGCGAAAAGGTCGGCGGAGGAGCCACTATAGGCAACGCGGCCGCGTTCGAGAACGAGTGCGTGCTGGGTGAGCGGCAGTGCGATCTCGACATGCTGCTCGACCAGGATAAAAGCATTCGAATCCTCTTTGGTCATGCGGCCGATCGCCGTCGCCAGTTCCTCGACGACGATGGGCGCCAGGCCTTCGAGCGGTTCGTCGAGCAATAACAAGGCCGGGTTGGTCATCAGCGCCCGCGCGATCGCCAGCATTTGCTGCTCGCCGCCGGACAACTGGTTGCCGAGATTGCGTCGCCGTTCGGCCAAGCGCGGGAAGAGGTCGTAGATTGCCGGCAGATTCCAACGGCCCGCGCGCGCGGCAACGGTGAGATTTTCCTCGACCGTCAGGGAGGAGAATATCTCGCGCTCCTGCGCCACCCAGCCGATGCCGGCGAGTGCGCGCCGGTGCGGCGGCAACGACGTGATGTCTTTGCCGCGCCACACGATCCGGCCGCGGCCGATCCGGGTGTAACCCATGATGGTCAGAAGCAGCGTCGACTTGCCGACGCCGTTGCGGCCGAGCACGGCGAGGCCGCCGCGCTGCGGAACATCGAGCGAGACGCCGTCGAGCACCACGGCGGGGCCGTAACCGGCGCGCACCTCGTGCAGCGAAAGCAGCGGCTCGCTCATCATGCGGCGCCCCGGTGCGCTTTGCCGAGATAGACCGCGCGAACGCGCGGGTCGGCGGCGATTTCGGCGGGCGTGCCTTCAAGCAGCACGCGGCCGCCGACCATCACGATCACGCGCGATGCGAAACGAAAGACGAGGTCCATGTCGTGCTCGATGAAAAGCACGGTGATATCGCGCGACAGGCCGGCGATGGCGGCGAACAAACCCTGGCTCTCGTCGCGCGGCACGCCCGCCGCCGGCTCGTCGAGCAGCAGCACCTTTGGCTTCGCGGCCAGCGCCAGGGCGATTTCGAGAAGGCGCTGCTGGCCGTAAGGCAGTTCGCGGGTGGGCTGGTGGCATACGGCCGCGAGCGCCAGCCGGGAGAGAATGGCGTGAGCTTCCTCGACTTCCTCGCCATAGGCGGTCAGCGGCCGCCACCAAGTGCCGGCGACCCGCCGCCGCTCGCACACCGCGAGCGTTACCGATTCCAGCGCGGTCAGGTGGGGAAACAGCGAATTGATCTGGAAGGTACGAACGAGACCGCGCCGCACCCGCTCATCGGGCGGCAAAGCGGTGATGTCGTCGCCGCCGAGAACAATGCGGCCGGCGTCGGGGCGCAGCATGCCGGTCATCAGATTGATCAGCGTCGTCTTGCCGGCACCGTTGGGACCGATCAGCGCATAGCGCACTCCGGCCGGCAGATCGATTTCGATGTCGGCGGCGACGACGAGCGAGCCGAAGCTCTTGTTGACGCCGTGGGCCGATAGCGCGCTCTCGCTCACGGCAAATCCTTCGCTTCGGGCGTCGTTGCGCCGCGCCGCAGCAGCGAGAGGCCGCCGATAATGCCGTCCGGCATGAACATAACCACGGCGATCAACAACAGCCCGATCCAGAAATACCAAAATTGCGGATTGAGACCGGAGAACTGATCGCGCGCCACCATATAGACCATGGCGCCGACGATGCCGCCATACAAGCGGCCGGTGCCGCCGAGAATGAGCATCACCAAAACGTCGGCCGAGCGTTGAAAGCCCAGCGCTTCGAGCGACACCGTTTCCGTGGTCTGCGCCAGGAGCGCGCCGGCAATGCCGGCCATCACCGCGGCAATGGTATAGATGGTGCGGATATGGGCGCGCGTCGGCGCGCCGATCGCCGGCATGCGCTGGCCGTTCTCGCGTATGCCGCGTAACGCGAGGCCGAACGGCGAATGGATGATCCGCCGAGCCACAAGGAACAGCAGAAACAAGATGGCGAGCGTGTAGCCGTAGGCGGTGCGGCCGTAGAGGTCGAAGTCAAACCGGTTGAAGATCGGCCAGGTGTGGATTCCCTGCAGGCCGTCGAAGCCACCGGTGATCGCACTGGCGCTGTTGGCCGCTTCTTGCAGCAAGAGTGCGATACCGAGCGTGATCATGATCAGCGCCAGATGGCGGAAACGGGCGATGATGAAACTGGTCAAATAGCCGAACAGGCCGGCCGCCAAGCCGGCGACCGCCAATCCCGTCAGCGGCTCGCCCCAGCCCCATGCCGACAGGAGACCCGCGGTATAGGCGCCAACGCCGAAATAGGCCGCGTGGCCGAGCGAAATGATGCCGGAAAACCCGAGGATGAGATCGAGCGATAGCGCGAACAGCGCAGTGAACGCGATTTGGCTGGCCAGGACCAGATAGTCCGGCGCTAAGACAAACGGCAGCAGCGTGGCGAGCCAAAATGCGATTTCGCTCCAGCGCCAGCGGATTTGCGCGCGGAGAAACTCCTGCGGTCCGTCCGGAGCCCCGATCGTCGCGCTGGTCACGCCTAGCGCCTCCCGAACAGGCCGGCCGGCCGCCACATGATCACCGCCATCATGACCAGATAGATGAGAACGGACCCAAACGCCGGAATGTAGTACTTGCCCGCCATATCGCTCACGCCGAGCAACATCGCAGCCACAAACGATCCGGCGATCGAGCCCAGGCCTCCGACCGAGACCACGATCAGCACGTAGATGAGATAGGTCAGGGCAAACGACGGATCGAGCCCGAGCATGGCGATGGCGAGCGCGCCGCCGAGGCCTGCCAGCCCGCTGCCGAGCGCGAAGGTGATGGCGAACAGCCGGTCGACGTCGATGCCGAGCCCGCGCGCCATGCGCTGATTGTTCACTGCGGCGCGCACTTGAGCGCCGAAGCGTGTTGCTTCCACCGTAATCGTGAGCAGGACCGTGATGGCGAGCGCCGTGCCGATCAGAAACAGCCGGTAGACTGCCAGGTCCAGGCCGGCGAAAACGACGGAACCTTGAAGATAATTCGGCAGGTGCACCGGCTGTTGGTCGGTTCCGTAAATGTAAGCCGCCCCCGCGATCGACACGAAGACGATGCCGATGGTGAGCAGGCATTGATTGAGTTCGCCGGCGTTGTAGAAGCGCCGGAAGAATAGCCGTTCGAGCACGACGCTGGCCGCGCCGGCGGCCACGAAGGCAACGGGCAGCGTCGCCAGAAACGGCCAGCCCAACGCGTTCATCAACGTCACTGCGACGTAGCCGCCAAGCATGGCGAAGCTGCAATGCGCCAGATTGACGAAATTCATCATGCCGAGCGTTACCGACAGCCCGACCGACATCAGGAACAGCAGCATCCCGTAGGCAATGCCGTCGAACAGCACGCCGAAGACCGGAGGCATTGCTGTCCGCCTACGGGGCTGTCTGCGTCATGGTCTTACAGAGTTTCCGATCACTTCTGGGCGTGCTCCGGATCCTTGACCGCGGGCACGCTGTCGATTTCGACGTTGCGCAGTTCATTGCCGACCTTCTCGACGCGGCGGATATAGACGGTCTGCACGATATCGCGGGTCTCCGGATCGATCATGATCGGACCGCGCGGGCTCTCCCAGCTCATGCCTTTGGCGGCGCCAATCAGCGAATCGCCATCGGCTTTGCCGCCGGTCTTCGCCAGCGCGGCGTAAATCAGATGGGCGCCGTCGTAGCCGCCGACGGCGAAGAAATCGGGATTGCGATGAAACTCGTCGTTAAAGGCTTTGACGAATTCCTGATTCATCGGCGACTGATGATTGAAGTCGTAATCGGCCACGCTGATGATGCCGAGCGCTACATCCCCCATGCTCTTGAGCGCGGTCTCGGAGGCGAGAGCGTCCTGTCCGAGGATTTTTGTCTTCGACGTGTCGATGCCACGCTCGGACAAAGCCTTGCCGACTGCCGCCGGCTGCGCACCGCCGGGAATCCAGATGTAGATGGCGTCCGGATTCTTGTCTTTCGCCGCTTGAATGAAAGCCGAGAAATCCGGGTTCGCCACCGGGAAGCGAACCGAACCGATGATCTGAGCGCCGCCGTCCTTGGCGCATTTCTGGAACCACTTCTCGGCGTCGATGCCGGGTCCGTAATCGGACACCATGGTATAAATCGTCTTGATGCCGTGTTTTGCCGCCCAGGTGCCGAGCGTGCAGTTGAGCTGCGGCGTGGTCGACGAGGTCCGGGCGATGTAGGGCGACTTGGTGGTGATCGCCGAGGTGGCGGCGTTCATGACGACCATGAATTTCTTGGCCTGGGCGGACACATCGGCCGCCGCCAGCGCATTGGGGGTGAGCGAGAAGCCGCCGAGGATGTCGGCGTGATCGCGCACGATCGCCTCTTGCGACAGCCGCTTGGCGGTGTCGGGCGCGATGCCGCCGGTATCCTTGCGGATGAGTACGATCTTCTTGCCGGCGACGGTGTCGCCGTGCTGCTTCATGTAAAGCGTGACGCCGTGATCGATTTGCGCCCCGGTGTCGGCGAATTGACCGGAATATTCGTTGATCATTCCGATACTGACCGTATCTTGCGCGCTGGCGGGACCGGAGCCGAACACGGCCAGCGCCAATCCAGCGGCCACGTATAGGAATTTTTGCATTGCGCCCTCCCAATTATCGCGATGATGCTTTTTTGCCGGCTTCTGAGCGTATCCTGGTCTAGGTTGAACCCGAGTGCAACGCATGTTTAGTGAACCGCCAGAAGGTGGGACGCTGCCCCTGGACTTTGGTCCGGTCGCCGGCGACGCCTGAAAACGCGGCACCAGGACCGGATATGGATCGGCGACAAACCCGAGCTGACACGATCGACGAAGCCGAAGTCGCGCGCTTTTCGAAAATGTCCGAACAGTGGTGGGACCCGCGCGGTCCCATGGCGGCGCTGCACAAGTTCAATCCGGTCCGGCTTGCCCATATCCGCGACCGCGCCGCCGCGCATTTCAAGCATGATCCGAAGCGGCTCGACAGCCTCGCGGGCCTGCGCGTTCTCGATATCGGGTGTGGCGGCGGCATTCTTGCCGAGCCACTGGCGCGGCTGGGCGCAACGGTCGTCGGCATCGATCCTGCGGAACGCAATATTGCCGTAGCCCAGCATCACGCCGTGCAATCCGCTCTTGCGATCGATTACCGCAGCACCACTGCCGAAGCGCTGGCCGAGGCCGGAGAACGATTTGACGTCGTTCTCGCCATGGAAGTGATCGAGCACGTTGCCGACGTCGGATTGTTCGTGGGGTTGGCGGCCGAGATGGTCAAGCCCGGCGGCCTCCTTTTTGTCGCCACGCTTAACCGTACCGTGAAAAGCTTTGCGCTGGCGATTGTCGGCGCTGAATATATTTTGCGCTGGCTGCCGCGCGGCACGCATCAATGGGACAAGTTCGTCACCCCTAACGAACTGGAAATCGCGATCGCGCAAAATGGCATGCGCATCGCCGGTGAAACCGGGGTGATTTACAATCTTTTGGCCGATCGCTGGCAGCTTTCCAGCGACATGGACGTCAATTACATGGTCGTCGCCGAAAGGCCCGCGTAATTCTTCAGTTCTTGTCGTCCGGCAGAATCGGCAACGGATGAAAGTCGATGCCTTCCTCGTGTAATTCCTCGGCTTCTTCGGGCGAGGCCTCGCCGTAAATCGAGCGGTGCTCGGTCTCGCCGTAGTGGATCTTGCGTGCTTCTTCCGGAAATCGCGAGCCGACATAATTCGCGTTCTTGACGATGTGGTCGCGCAACTCTTTGAGCTTCTGCCGCAGTTCGCGCTCCGGCGGCGACATCATGGCGACGGGATTTTTCGGCGGAATCGCCGGCATTGGCGCCGGCTGGAGTGGTGGCGGCACCGGATGTGGAGGCGCCGGCGAGGGATTGGGCGGCTGCGGGCCGGCCGGCTCCAGCAGCGACGCGTTTATAGATGTGATTGAAGCAACGCTCGGCGCCATGATCGCCTTCTCGACCTTGGCCGAGCCGCACAGGGGGCAGGTTACAAGCGAGCGTTTCTTTTGCTTGTCGTAGGCTGCGGAATTCGCAAACCAGCTGTCGAAGCCGTGACCTTGGTCGCAGGCAAGCGCGTAACGGATCATATCGGCTCTTTCACGGCGTGAAGATGTGTCGGCTCGGCCAGCGGCTCGACCAGTTCGAAACGCCGGCCGTGACGCAACGTCGGTATCCGCGACCGCGCTGCGGCGACTTCGGCGGGATCGACTTCCGCAATCAGCACGCCCGGCTCGATGCCGCCTTCGGCCAAGACACGGCCCCATGGATCGACGATGAGCGAATGGCCGTAGCTCTCACGGCCATTCTCATGCTTGCCGCCTTGGGCCGCTGCCAATACGAAGCAGCCGTTTTCGATGGCGCGCGCTCGCTGCAGTACGTGCCAATGCGCCTCGCCGGTTTGCTTGGTGAAGTTCGACGGTATCGCGAGGAACGAGGCGCCGGCCTCGGCCAGCGCCCGGTAGAGCGCCGGAAAACGCAAATCGTAACAAATCGTCAGCCCGAGCCGGCCCCAGGGCAGGTCGGCGACGACGGCCAGGTCGCCTGCGCGGTAACTGTTGGATTCCCGATAGCTCTCGCCGCCGTCGAGATCGACGTCGAACATATGGATCTTGTCATAGCGAGCAGCGATGTCGCCCTTGCGATCGATCAAAAACGAACGGTTCACGGCTTTTTCAGGCGACGCCTTGATGGCGAGCGACCCGAGATGGATGTAGATCGCAAGCTTGCGCGCAACCTCACGCAGCGTCGCCAATGTCGGGTCCTGCTCTTCGTCGACGACTCTGGCAAACATTTCTTCGCGCTTGCGGGCGAGAACGTTTGTCATTTCCGGCGTCTGCACGTAGTCGACGCCGCCCTGCTTGGCTTCATCGATTGCCGTCAGCACTGCCGCAAGGTTGGCTTGCGGCTCGAGCCCCGACCGCATCTGAACGAGGCCGACTTTGAAAGTTGATGCCTTAGCCCCGCTCATGCTGGGGGTCCCCCGCGCTCGCCATTCGCTTGTTCGCCATTCGCTTGCGCCAAGAGCGGGTCAAGCTTGCCGGCGTCGTCCAGGGCATATAGGTCGTCGCAGCCGCCGACATGGGTCGAGCCGATGAAAATCTGCGGAAAGGTGCTGCGTCCGTTAGCGCGCTGCATCATTTCCGTCCGGATGGCACCATTGCCGGTGGCGTCGATCTCATGGAAGTCGACGCCCTTACGGGTGAGCAGTTCCTTCGCGTCGAAGCAATAAGGGCAGTAGCGAATAGTATAGATGTCGATTGCGGCCATGTTAGTACGCGATTTGCAGTAATTGATGCCGGTCTATCTCTCAGCAAACCGGTTATATGGACGTTCGGGCCGGGTCGGCAACCCTGGCGAAGATCAGCACGTCGACATTGGCGGCGCCGGCCCGCAACAACGCGCGAGCGCAGCCGTTCGCCGTGGCGCCGGAAGTCAGCACGTCGTCGACCAGGACCAGGCGGCGTCCGGCGACGGCGCCTCGGCCCTCCGGCGGCACCCGGAACGCACCCTGAATATTGGCCGCGCGCTCGGATCGCGACAGGCCGACCTGCTGCAAGGTCGGCTTGACCCGCTTGAGCGCGCCCGAGACGAGCGGCACGCCGCTTTCGGCGGAGACCGCGGCGGCGAGCATGGCGGACTGGTTGAACCGCCGCACCCACAGCCTGCGCCAGTGCAGCGGCACGGGAACGAGGGCATCGGCCTTGGTCAAAAGCTCGCATCCGGCCCTATTCATCCAAGCCCCCATCATCGGCGCCAGGTCGAGGCGGTCGCTATATTTAAGACCATGGACCAGGGCGCGCGAAATATCGTCGAAACGGACCGCGGCGCGGGCGCGCTGATAGGCCGGCGGGTCGGCGATCGCTTCCATGGACAAGATGCCCGGGCCCGGGTCATAGACAAAGGGAATGCCCAAACGCTCGCAATAGGGCCGAGTGATAAAGGACAGTTTCGACCAGCACGCGGGACAGAGGCCGCGGCCCTCGATCGGTTCGCGGCAGGCCGGGCAAAGCGGCGGCAAGGCGAGATCAAGCGCCGTGCGGAGCACGGCGCGGATCGCGTCCGCCGCGCGCCTGACCTGCGCAGGCAAGGCAATGCCGGCCGATGGCATCATGACGTCACGCTATCGCGCCACGAGGAAAATGTCATGAGACAAAGAAATTGACCGATAGCCCGGTGATTTTCGATCGCTCGCTCATCCGCCGCCGCCGCCGTCGCGCCGCGGCTCTGGAGCCGGCGACGTTTTTGCTCGATCGCGCGGCCGACGATCTTGCCGATCGGCTTGCCGCAGTGCTGCGCCATTTCGATCGTGCGGTCGATCTCGGCACGCCCGGAGAGGCGGTGCGCGAGGCGCTCTCGCGGCTCGATTCGATCGGCGTTATCGTCAAGACCGACGCCATACTGCCGGACGGACGGCGCCTCGACAAATTCGTCGTCGCAGACGAAGAGACGCTGCCGTTCGGCGACGGCACGCTTGATCTTTTAGTTTCGATCCTGGCCCTGCAGTGGATCAACGATTTGCCGGGCACACTCCTGCAGATTCGCCGGGCTTTAAAGCCGGATGGGTTGTTCATCGGGGCGCTTTTGGGCGGCGAAACCCTCACGGAGCTGCGTCAGTCATTCGCCTTGGCGGAAAGCGAAGTGGAAGGCGGCGCGTCGCCCCGTGTTGCGCCGTTCGCCGATTTGCGCGAACTGGGCTCCCTGTTGCAGCGGGCAGGATTTGCCTTGCCGGTGACCGATGCCGATCGCTTCACGGTGCGCTACGATTCCGCGCTGGCGCTGATGCGCGATCTGCGGCACATGGGCGCCACCAACCCGCTGGTCGCGCGCCGGCGCTTGCCGCTCAGGCGCGCGACGCTGCGGCGCATGATCGAGGTCTATGCGGACCGCTTCAGTGACGCCGACGGGCGCATCCGCGCCACTTTCGAGATTGTATGGCTATCGGGCTGGGCGCCGCATCCGGATCAGCAGCAGCCGTTGCGGCCGGGAACGGCCAAGGCGCGGCTCGCCGATGCACTCGGTACGCGCGAAGTTTCGGCTGGTGAGAAGCCTCGTCGCTAGTCCCGTTCAGGTTCCGGCGGACCAGATTTGGCTTTGCGCGCGATAAGCACGCAACTCGATCTGAGCGATCCTACGCATGCTGCTTCATCTCTTCCTAACTACGCTGACAGCAACTTCGCTGGCGACCGGTCGAATCCGGCGTTCTTGCGTTGTCGGATGACATTGTGACTCAAGGTCCACAGACTGCGCCGCGAGCGGCGTGGGAGCCGAGGCTGGCTACTAGGCTTAACGCCCAGTTTGGAAATTGCCGCAACTGGTTACAAATCCTGCACTCGCTGCCAGACGCGACCGCAGTCCCGCCGATACGGGAGTAAAAGTGTGTCGCCACCAAAACTAAGTCGAATTCGTCTTGGCGCCATTTCCGGTCTGGCGGCCTGGCACAATCGTCCTATCCGCTATCTCATCCTCTGCGGCGTGCTGATCATTGCGGCGATTGTGGCGGCCACCGCGATAATGGTCGGCAATCTTCGCGATCGCGAATTGTCCGACAGCGAGCGGGAGCTCAACAACACCGCATTGATACTTGCCGAACAGCTAGATCGATCGTTGCAGGCAATCGATCTGGTTCAAACCAGCATCATCGGGAAGATACAGTCGCTTGGCATCGCTTCGAGCGAGGACTATGCGCGCCGGATGTCGGGTCAAGACGTGCATCTGATGCTAAAGGCCAGCACCAGTGGCTTGCTTCAGGCGTATGCCATTTCGCTCATAGATGCCGATGGGCGGCTCATCAATTTCTCGCGGTCTTGGCCGGTTCCAGAGATCAGCGTCGCTAATCGAGAATTCTTCAGGGCGCTTAAGTCGGATCCGCGATTACAGTCGTACATAGGTCTCCCTGGACACAACAGCACCAACGGCACCTGGACGCTGTTTCTCGCCAGGAGCGTAACCGCCGCGAATGGCGATTTTTTAGGCCTTGTTTTGGGAGCCATCGAACTGTCCTACTTCGACAGGATTATCGGTTCCGTTTCATTTGGCGAAGGCAGCTCGATTGCCTTGTATCGCAGCGATGGCTTCCTGCTGACACGGTTCCCGCAAGCCGAGTCCTTCATCGGAAAAATGTTCACATCGCCCCTCGACGCTCTTGGCGGTGCCGATAGCGCCACTACCCGCATCGTCGGTCAGATCGGGGGCAAGGATCGTCTCGTGGCCGTGCACAGGCTCGCGGATTTCCCGATGTTCATATCCGTCGGTGTGAATACCAGCGCTGCGCTCGCGATATGGCAAAAGCAAACCGACACGCTTCTCGGAGCGGGAATACTGGCGGCTTTGACAGTCGCGCTGATGATTTTGTTGATCGTGCGGCAGCAGACGCAGGCGCACAATGCATCCATGCAAAGCCTTGAGCAGGAAAAAGCGCGGCTTGACACGGCACTCAATAATATGTCGCAAGGCCTCATAATGTTCGATTCAACGGACCGGATCGTTGTTTGCAACGATCTCTACATCGAGATGTACGGGTTATCGCGGGAGAGCGTGAGGCCGGGCTGCTCGTTTTCTGACCTGCTTCGGTATCGGGCCGAAGCTGGCGAACTCGTGCATCAAGATATTGAGCGCTATCGCTCGGAACTCGCGGTGGCGATGGTACAGGGTAAGGTCATGGCTTCAATTCTCGAAACGGCGGACGGGCGCGAGATTTTGGTGACCAATTCGCCCATGAGTGCCGGTGGCAGAGTCGCCACGCACAAAGACATTACCGAGCGGCGAAGAGCGGAGGCGAAGATTGAGTATATGGCGCACCACGATGCGCTGACTGATCTGCCAAACCGATCGAGGCTTTACCAGCAATTGCGACAGACACTGTCGCGGCTGAAACGAGGAGAGCAAGTGGCCGTGTTTGCCCTCGATCTTGATCGCTTCAAAGACGTGAACGATGGGTACGGGCATCCGGTCGGCGACCTCCTGCTCCAGGCGGTTGCAGGCCGGCTGCGCCAGTGCATTCGAGATGCCGACGTGGTCGCCCGCCTTGGCGGCGACGAGTTCGCCATTATGCAAATCGGCACGTCCCAACCGACAGATGCAACCGCGCTGGCGTCGCGCCTCATCGAAGTCGTCGGCGCCCCTTATGAGCTTGCCGGCGATCAGGTTGCGGTCGAATTGAGCATTGGGATCGCGCTTGCGCCGAGCGACGGTCTCGATCCGGAGCAACTCCTGAAGAACGCCGACATGGCATTGTATCGTGCCAAGTCAGACGGCCACGGCCTCTGCCGGTTTTTCGAGCCGGAAATGGACGCGCGGATGCAGGCGAGGCGGAGACTCGAGATCGATCTGCGCAAAGCGATCGCGAATAGCGAATTTGAGCTGTTCTACCAGCCTTTGGTCGACATGCAGACGGAGCATGTCACAGGCTTTGAAGCTCTTATCCGCTGGCACCATCCTGAGCGCGGCATGGTGCCGCCCTTTCAATTTATCTCTGTCGCTGAAGAAACCGGTCTCATCGTGCCGATTGGAGACTGGGTACTGCGTCAAGCCTGTGCTGAAGCTGCCACTTGGCCGAGCGATGTGAAGATCGCCGTAAACCTGTCGCCGATCCAATTCAAGAACAAAGGCTTGTTGCTGTCCGTCATGTCAGCACTTGCAGCATCTGGATTATCGGCAAAGCGCCTGGAGTTGGAAATCACTGAATCGGCTCTGTTGTCTGATGGGGATGCGACTCTCGCGATCCTCGACGAATTGCGAGGACTCGGAGTGAGAATATCGATGGACGATTTCGGAACTGGATACTCCTCGCTCAGTTACCTGCGCAAATTTCCCTTCGACAAGATTAAAATCGATCAATCGTTCATATTCGATATGTCGGAGCACAACGACAGCCTCGCGATCGTGCGAGCCGTAATCGCCATGGGCAGTGGTCTCGGCATCGCCACGACTGCCGAAGGTGTAGAGACGGCCGAGCAATTCAAGCAATTGAAATTGGAGGGCTGCACGGAAGTTCAGGGCTACTTGTTCAGTCCGCCGAGGCCGGCAGCAGAAGTCAAAAATCTGCTTGCCTCCATCAATCCCACGCTCAAGGCCATAGCCTGATTATTTCGATGGTGGCGCTCGGCAGGTGGCTTATTTCATCGCCGTCAGCACGGTCGTATACATGTTGGTGACGCTCGATCCCACCGTCACGAGGGTGGCGGCGATGGCGACCGCGACGCCCGATGCGATCATCGCATATTCGATCGAGGTGACCCCGCGGTCATCGCGCAGGAAGCGCAAGGAGAGGGCGGCCAGCGGCAGTTTTTCGCGCTTCGACATCGGTCCTTGGGCCTTTTGGCTTTCAGATCATAACAGCGTCATCAGGTGCGAGATCAGCGGCTCGTCGGCCGGCGGCATCGGATAGTTTCGCAGTTCGGGTGGCCGCACCCATTTGAGCTGTTGATTTTCCCGCGCCTCGACGAATCCTGCCCAGCGCCGGCAAACATAGAGCGGCATAAGCAGATGGAAGTCGGGATAGAGGTGGCTCGCAAAGGTCAGCGGTGCGAGGCATTCCTCTTTGACGGCGATTCCGAGTTCCTCCCTCAGCTCTCGAATCAGGCTCTGTTCGGGCCGTTCGCCGGGCTCGACCTTGCCGCCCGGAAACTCCCACAGCCCCGCCATCGACTTGCCCGGCGGACGCCGGGCGATCAACACCCGGCCGTCGGTGTCGATCAGCGCGCAAGCGACGACGAGAACAAGTTTGGCGCTCACGGCGTGGCTCAATCTAAGGAGCGGAGGGTAAAGGCATATTCAATCCTAACCCAGAGTTCGCCGCATTCGGCACCCTGGTTAACGAAACGTGTGCAATCCGTTCATGCCTGCGACCGTCGCACCAGTTCCAGAACCGAGTCGGCAAAAGCCTGCGGCGCCTCTTGCGGGGGATTGTGGCCGACACCCGCCAGCACCAGGCGGCTGAACGGTCCGCTAAAGCAGCCGTCCAGCCTCGTCGAGGCTTCCGGCGGCTGGACACCGTCGTCCTTGCCTTGCAGGGCGATGGTCGGCACCGCGATGTTGGGCTGGGCGGTCAATTGCGCCTCGATCGGCTCCAGCTTCGGGTCGCCCGGCGCATAGCCATAACGATGTCGGTAGGATTGGATGGTCACGGTGACGAAATCAGGATTGTCGAACGATGCCGCGCTGCGCGCGAAAGTCGCATCGTCGAATGGCCACGACGGCGACCATAATTCCCACAGCAGGCGGGCCAGGGCCCGGCGGTTGACTTCGAGCCCCGCACGACCGCGTTCGGTATGGAAATAATATTGGTACCACAGGCGATGCTCGGTCACGGCATCGAGCGGCTTTGCCGCCGCCGGGATGTTTTGCAGGTTATAGCCGTTGCCGGTGACCAGCCCGGTCACCCGCTCCGGCCACAGCGCCGCGACGATGCAGGCAGCGCGGCCGCCCCAGTCGTAGCCCGCCAGCACCGCGCGCTTGACCGCGAGGGCATCCATCAACTCGCGCAAATCGTTGCCGAGCGCGGCCTGCTGGCCCGAGCGCGGGGTTTGCGCCGACAGAAATCGTGTCGGCCCAAAGCCGCGCAGATAAGGAACGATGATTCGGCAGCCGGCCGTGGCGAGCGGCGGCACGACTTCGTCGTAACAGCGTGGATCGTATGGCCAGCCATGCAGCAGAAACACCGGCGCGCCGTCCGCCGTGCCGCTTTCCTCGTAGGCGATATCGAGCGCCGAAGTGCGGATGGGCTTGATCGCTGCGGTCATGTCGCTGATCCCGAAGCCTAGCTGCGGTAATCGCCGTTGATGGCGACGTATTCTTTGGTCAGATCGCAGGTCAGCACCCGGTCGTGGCCCTTGCCCAGCCCAAGCGTCACTTTCAGCGCGATCTCAGGGTTCTTCATCGCAGCCGACACCGTCGCTTCGTCGTAATCAGGATCGCGCGCGCCTTTGTGTGCGACACGGATGCCGTTGAACCAGATGGAAAGGCGGTCGCGATCGGCAGGCTCGCCGGCCTTGCCGACGGCCATGACGACGCGGCCCCAATTGGCGTCCTCGCCGGCGATCGCGGTCTTGACCAGTGGTGAGTTCGCGATCGACAGCGCGACGCGCCGCGCCGAGGCTTTCGAAACCGCACCTTCGACGGTGATTTCGACGAGCTTGCGCGCGCCTTCGCCGTCACGCGCCACCTGCTCCGAGAGATTGGCGAGCACCGCGTTGAGCGCCTTGCGGAAAGGGAGGAGGCGGGGATCGCCGGCACGGGAAATGCGCGGCGCGCGTGCCACCCCGGTGGCAAACGCCAGCAAGGTATCGGAGGTTGAGGTGTCGCCGTCGATAGTGACGGCATTGAAGGTGTCGACGACGGCTTCGCGCAGCAGAGCCTGCAACGCTGGCGCCGCGATCGGCGCATCGGTGAAGACAAAAGCGAGCATCGTGCCCATATCGGGTGCGATCATGCCGGCGCCCTTGGCGAAGCCGTTGATAGTGATGTCGGCACCGGCGAGCCGGGCTCGCGCCGTGGCGAGCTTGGGGAAGGTATCGGTGGTCATGATGGCGGCGGCGGCGTCGGCATAGCCGTTGGCGGTGGCCTCGGCCTCAAGTTTCGCCAGCACGCCGTCGAAGGCTTGCGCCGGCAGCGGCTCGCCGATGACGCCGGTCGAAGCCAGGAATACTTCGGACATTTTACAGCCGACTGCGGCAGCGGCGAGCTTGGCGGTGAAGGCGCAAGCGTCACGCCCGCTTTTGCCGGTAAAGGCATTGGCGTTGCCGGAATTGACGACGAGCGCGCGGGCGCGAGCGCCTTTGAGCCGGGCGCGACACCATTCGACCGGCGCCGACGGGCATTTGGAGCGCGTGAACACGCCGGCGACGCTGGTGCCCTCGTCGAAGACAGCAAGCATGACATCGGTGCGATCTTGGTAGCGGATGCCCGCGGCGCCGGTGGCAAGCCGGACACCGGCGATGGCCGGCATGGTCGGGACCGACTTTGGGGCGAGGGGGGAAATGGGGGTGGCCATGATTTTTGCGATGTTTCCCGGGGCAGCGCGAAGCGAAGTGGTGCGCTGCAAACCCGGGATCGTAGCGCCAGTCTGTGTTTGTGACGATCCGGTTCGGCGGTGCACCGCTGCCGCGCTGCACCGCCTCCGGGAGAAGACTATTTCTTCGTCGGCGCCGAGGGATTGAGCGTCGAGGGGTCGGGCGCCGGCGCGGGCGCCGGCTTGTCGAGCCGCTCGATGGTCGCGTCCTTGCGCAGACTTGCCACCAGCTCGGCCTGAGCCTTGTGGGCGACGAAGTTTTCCAGCTGCGGCTTGACCTCGTCAAAAGTCGGCGTCGGCTTGATGCGCTTATCCTCGACCTTGATGATGTGCCAGCCGAATTGCGTGTGGACCGGATCGGAAATCTGCCCCTTGTCGAGCTTGAAGGCAGCCGCGGAGAATTCAGGGACCATCTGGTCCTTGGTGAAATAGCCGAGATCGCCGCCGTCCGCCGCGCCGGGGTCCTTGGACTTTTCCTTGGCCAGCGTGGCGAAATCCGCGCCCTTTTTCAGCTCAGCCTCGATCTCTTTGGCTTCGTCTTCGGTCGGAACCAGGATGTGGCGGGCATGCACTTCCTCTTCCGGCGGCATCTGTTTGACGGCGTCGTCATAGACCTTGTGCAAGGCGTCGTCGATCAGCGCTGCTTTGCCGGTGTCCTGCAACAGCGTTTCCATCAGCACCTTATTGCGCTCGAGCGCGATGCGGTGTTTCACGTCGCCGCGGTCGGCGATATTCTGCTTTTCGGCGGCCTGGGCGACGATGATGACGTCGGACAGATAGGTGATGAGGTATTCACGTTTCTGATCGGGGGCCATCTGCGGCATGCTGGAGCCGACCTCATCCTCCGCCGTCGCCAGGTCGCTCTGGCGAATATCGACGCCGTTGACCCGGGCGATCACGGGATCGGAATCCTGCGCTCTGACGGCGGGTGGAAACGTAAAAAATGCGGCGAACGCGAGCGCGCCGAGCACGCGGGCGAGCGGGCGGGAGGAAGCCATAAATTCAGTCCTTTGGCGACGTCAGGCAATCGCCCGTTTGTTGTCGGGGGTCGGACGCATACACGGCGGTCCGGGCCGGGCCGGACAGTCGCCGAATCCCTCGTTTTTGGCAATGGTGGAATCCGGCTCGGCTCAAACGTCGCGGAGACGCGGCTTGGATTGACAAAAAATGGACCCCCTCCTATCTGTCGAACAACGATTGGGACGTTCAGTCGCCTTGCAGAAACCCGAATAGCGCCGCATTTTCCGCCGGTTAAGGCATGCCGGCGAGAACAGTCAGAGCATGATCCCGAACAGTGGGAACCGGTTTTCGGACACGATTGTGCGTCATCGAGTGCGGCCATTGAGCCGCCCGGCGGGCAAGCCCGAAAACAAAAGGATGATGCGATGATCGGCGCTGTCGCCCGTAAACTGTTCGGTTCCTCCAACGAGCGCCGCATCCGTACCTACCGGCAGCGCGTCGACGCGATCAACGCCCTGGAAAAGGAACTGGAAGCGCTGTCCGACGAGGCGCTGCGTGCCCGCACCGAAGAGTTCAAGAAGCAGCTTGCGGAAGGCCAAACGCTGGACGACATCCTGGTGCCGGCCTTCGCCACCGTTCGCGAGGCCGGCAAACGCATGCTTGGGCAGCGCCATTTCGACGTTCAATTGATCGGCGGCATGGTGATGCACGAGGGCAGGATCGCCGAGATGAAAACCGGCGAGGGTAAGACGCTGGTTGCCACGCTGCCGGTGTACCTCAACGCGCTTTCCGGCCGCGGCGTCCATGTCGTCACCGTGAACGACTACCTCGCCAAGCGCGACGCCGAATGGATGGGCCAGATCTATCAATTCCTGGGGCTGAGGGTTGGCGTCATCGTCCATGGGCTCGACGACGAGCAACGCAAGAAGCAATACGAATGCGATGTCACTTACGGCACCAACAACGAGCTCGGCTTCGATTATCTGCGCGACAACATGAAATACCGGCTCGAAGACATGGTGCAGCGCGGCCATGTCTACGCCATCGTCGACGAGGTCGACTCGATCCTGATCGATGAGGCCCGTACGCCGCTGATCATTTCCGGACCGCTCGACGACCGTTCCGAGTTCTACAACACCATCGACGCTTACATCCCGAAGCTCGGTAAAGAGGACTACGAGCTCGACGAGAAGCAGCGCACCGTTAACCTCACCGAGATCGGCATGGAGAGGATGGAGACCTGGCTGCGCGACACCGGCCAGCTCAAGTCCGAATCGCTCTACGACGTCGAGAATGTCTCGGTCGTGCATCACGTCAATCAGGCCATGCGCGCTCACAAGCTGTTTTCGCGCGACAAGGACTACATCGTGCGCAACGGCGAGGTCATCATCATCGACGAATTCACCGGCCGCATGATGCCGGGACGCCGTTATTCGGAAGGCTTGCACCAGGCGCTGGAAGCCAAGGAGCATCAGCCGATCCAGCCGGAGAACCAGACGCTCGCTTCGATCACGTTCCAGAACTATTTCCGCATGTACGACAAGCTCGCGGGCATGACCGGCACCGCGGCGACCGAGGCCGAGGAGTTTCAGGACATCTACGAGCTCGAAGTTCTGGAAATCCCGACCAACATGCCGATGGTCCGTCTGGACGACGATGACGAGGTCTACCGCACGACGGCCGAGAAATTCCGCGCCATTCTGGCGCTGATCGAAGATTGCCGAACCCGCGGCCAGCCCATGCTGGTCGGCACCACGTCGATCGAGAAATCCGAGCAACTTGCCGAATTGCTGCGCAAGCAAGGTTGGGAGCAGCACGATTTCTCGGATCCCGATGCTTTCGCGTCACTCTATTCCGGCGACAATACTTCGAAAGTCTTCGCCATTCTCAATGCCCGTTATCACGAGCAGGAGGCCTATATCGTGTCGCAGGCCGGCGTGCCGGGCGCAATCACGATTGCAACCAACATGGCCGGCCGCGGCACCGACATTCAGCTCGGCGGCAACGCCGATATGCGCATCCGCCAGGAGCTTGCCGATATCGAGGACTGGCAGGAGCGCGACAAGAGCCCGCGCGCCGTGGAAATTCGCGCCCAGGTCGCGCGGTTGAAGGAAAAGGCCCTGGCCGCCGGGGGACTTTATGTGCTCGGCACCGAACGCCATGAGAGCCGACGCATCGACAATCAATTACGCGGCCGCTCCGGCCGTCAAGGCGATCCCGGTCACTCCAAGTTCTTTCTGTCGCTCGAAGACGATTTGATGCGTATCTTCGGTACCGACAAGCTCGACGGCATGCTGACCAAGCTCGGGTTGAAGGAAAACGAGGCGATCATCCATCCGTGGATCAACAAAGCCCTGGAGAAGGCCCAGCAAAAGGTCGAGGCGCGCAATTTCGATATCCGCAAGAACATCCTGAAATACGACGACGTGATGAACGATCAGCGCAAGGTGATCTTCGATCAGCGCGTCGAATGGATGCAGGATCAGGCCGTCGGCGACGTGGTCGCCGACATG
>DATAWA010000006.1:0-3245 GCA_036267435.1 Xanthobacteraceae bacterium
CTATCTTTCAAAGACCCATTTCCTGATGCTGATGAAGAACGAGCGGCTGGCCACGCTGCACACGGCGTTCGATCAGGCCACGCATGTGCTCGCGGTCGAGCCCCCCAGCATGCCGGGCAGCAGTCACACCGTAACGGGCGATCTGCGCACACCCGAAGGCCGCGCGGCGGTCGAGCGTTTCTTTGCCGATTACTGTGCCGACGAGTTGCGCGGGCCGCCGAAAATCCAGCACGCCGAAGGCCACAGTTTCTCCGACGTCGCCAAGAAGGTCGTCTCGATCATCAATCTCGCCTCGGTCGCCGCGGTCGAGGACATGGTCGGCGTGCCGGTGAACCCATTGCGCTTCCGCGGCAATCTTTATGTCGAAGGCTGGCCGGCCTGGAGCGAGCTCGATCTGGTCGGCCGCGCGCTGAAAATCGGACAAGATGTCCGCTTGAAAGTGGTCAAGCGCATCGTCCGCTGCGCCGCTACCAATGTCGATCCCGACACCGGCGCCCGCGACCTCGCCATTCCGCCGACGCTCTTACGCCATCTCGATCACGCCGATTGCGGGATTTACGCCGAGGTCGTCGCGGGCGGCGAGATCGCGCAAGGCGACCGGATCGAAATGGCGTGATCCAACAAAATCCTGCCATGACACCGCACGCCGTCTCACCGTCGAAGGGCTCCTACCGCTGGCTGGTGCTGGCGGCGGCCACGCTGGCGCAGGCCACCGCGTCCTTCGCCATGCTCGGCGTGGCCGCATTGGCGGGCTTCCTGCAACAGGACTTCCAGCTAACCGCGGCCGAGACCGGCTTGCTGATCACCGCAACCTATGGCGCGGCGGTCTTTTCGCTGTTGTTCGTCGGCGATCTGCTCGATCGCAAGAGCGAGCGGCTGATCATCGGGATCGGCGGCGCGATCGCCTTTATCGCGCTCATGGCAGCGACGCGCAGCGGCAATTTCGCCGTGCTTTTGCTGTGCCTGTTTGTCGCCGGCTTAGGCTTCAGCGTGACCCAGCCCGGCGGCAGCAAATCGGTGTCGGCTTGGTTTCGCGGCGACCGGCTGGGCTTGGCGATGGGCATCCGTCAGGCCGGCCTACCGTTTGGCGGCGCGCTGGCGGCGGCGATCCTGCCCGCCGTGGCGGCGGCGGTAAGCTGGCGCGCCGCGTTCGCGGCCGGCGCAGTGGCGACGCTCGGCGGCGCGTTCGTTTTTGCACTCGTCTACCGTCCGCCGGCCGACGGCGCCGATGCCGCGTCGAAGCGTGCAGCTTTGAGCTACGCCGCGGTCGCCGGATTGCTGCGCCAGTCGTGGATGCGCAACGCCATGATCGCCGGGCTCGCTCTGGTCAGCGCGCAATACGCCATCCTGACCTGGCTGATGCTCTATCTGCGCGACCATGCCCATATCGCGCTCACGCGCGGCGCCTGGTTTCTGGCGCTGGCGCAAGCCGCCGGCGTCGCCGGCCGCGTCGGTCTCGCCGCCTGGAGCGACCGCACGCCGGCGCGGCGCTTTCGCCTGTTGTCGGTGTGCATGATCGCGGTTGCCGGCGGCTTTGTCGTCTTGTTGCTGGCGTCGCCGCAAACGCCGGAGCCGGCGCTCGCACTCCTTGCCGCCTGGCTCGGCTTCTTCGGGCTCGGCTGGTACGGACCATGGGTGGCCTATTTGGCGGACACCGCGACCGCCGACCAAGTCGGGCTGACGCTCGGCGCCGCCATGGCGATCAATCAGCTCGGCATCATCGGCGCGCCGCCGCTCCTCGGCCTCGTGCACGATCTCACTGGCGGCTACACCGCACTATGGGCTTGCGCGGTCGGCGTGCTTGCCGTTGCTTATGCGCTGACGGGGGTGAGGCGCGAGAGGTAGCCCGACCGAAATCCGTAGGACGGGTTGAACGACGTTAAATTCCACGGACCAACGGCAATGACGACAGGTTCCTCATATTGTGACCCGTCCTCGGAAACGACCGCGATCTTCCAGTTTCTCTGATCAGCGATCGTATTCCAACGCTGTCCGAACACGTCCGGGGCATATCTTTGACCAAACATCGCTGCGAAAATGGCGTCCGGCTGCTCTGTAACCGTCGAACGCCGCTCTTGTCCGTTGTTGAACTGAACTACAAATTTCTGTTTTTCCATAGTCCTATTCCACACTGCAACGCGTTAAGAACATCTTATCACTTGGATGCCACAGGGGCGCTCAAGACTAGTTCGAGCCCGCAGTTTTCGAGATTCCACGGCGAGTATTGGAGGGCAAAAATGCCGGAAATGTCGTTCCAGCCGCCCGCTTTTGCCGAACACTTCTCACAAACACCACCTGACGTCTTGTATCACTACACGGACCAACCAGGTCTATTGGGATTGTCCAAACGCAAGAACTACGGGCGACAAAAATTCAATACATGAACGACGCTACCGAATTCGGACGTGCCCTTGCGATGGCTCGCAAACAACTCGAAAATACGATGGAGCGATTAAACTCTCCGTCGGAGAAGGCCGCCTGTGCCCAACTGCGGGAATCTCTTTCGGGGCGTGAGGATGTCAATATTTTTGCCGCCTGTTTTTGCCAAGACGGCGATCTACTTAGTCAATGGCGCGGATATAGCGGCGCTGGTCAAGGCTACGCAATCGCCTTCAACTCCCAGTTCCTCACGCATCTAGCATCGATCGGCAGCTTCACGAAAGGAAAATGCATCTACGATACTGAACTGCAATATACAATTCTGAAACTACCCGCCACTCTTGCTCCTCTTGAAAAGAGGCGTCCTTGAAGAATCCTCCGCATCTAAAAAGAACGTCCGCGAGCGGACGCCCCATCGGCGTCCAATCGGGGATAAATCGGTTTCGCCTTTGATGCAGTGCTCGATGGCTTCATTTAGCGCCGCGGCGAATCACGTGCCCGCGTTGGGGTCGTGATACATTTCGCCGATGATGCGGGTGATGCCGGCTTTTGAATCGGTAAGGTGATAGCGGCCGTCGCGGTCACGGCCGAGCCGCCCGGCATGGCGCAACTCGTCGAGCGCGAGCGCGATCTCGCGGCCGTCCTGGCTGCCGAGCCCTTCGACAATGTCGGCGTAAAACATCGGCCCGGAGCCGAGCGCCTGCTCGACGGTCTGATAGCGCGCCGGACCCTTGAACACCTTGGCGGCGCAGCGCAGCAACGGAATTTCGCTGTCGCGGCCGAACGGCCGGGTGCAGTCGAAGCCGGCCTTGGCGCCGGTGCGCCGCCCCTGGAGCGACGGGTCCATGGTCATGCCCATGATGCCG
>DATAWA010000007.1:0-7081 GCA_036267435.1 Xanthobacteraceae bacterium
CATCCGCAAGACCATGCTGCTGACGGTCGAGGGCGAGCGCGACGATATCTGCGCCGTCGGCCAGACGGTGGCGGCGCACGACCTGTGCAGCAAGCTGCGGCCGTATCTCAAGCGCCACCACATGCAGGCCGGCGTCGGCCACTACGGCGTGTTCTCCGGGTCGCGCTGGGAAAAGCAGATCTATCCGATTTTGAAGAACGTGATTCTGTCGAGCGATTGAGTTAGCTCGCTTACGGGTCGACCGGCGAATATTCATGTCGTCGAACGAGCGGCGCGCCCCGCCATTGCGCGTCGCGAGGCCGGCGCGCCTAGCGCCTTAGCGCGGCAAAGGCGGCGTCTCACCGCAACACCGAGGAGCGGCGGCTTGTCCACGGCGGGAACGGAACCCCCGCGCCGTTGTTTTAACATCGTGTGAGTCCTGCCGGGTACGCTCTTTCATAGTTCATCCGGTCAAATTGAAAGCCCCGCCACGGCAGTTTCACGCGACTGACGCGAGCAATTTCCGGGCGGCGGCTTTCGCCATTGCATTGCGAACGGTAGGTCCGCTGGACATGCCGATCCGCCATGTCGGTTTTAAGAGAGCCAATGAATGTGGAGGCGCGGTCGCGGTGAACCGGTGCCGGACGGTGCAGTAGGCAACCGGTCGCCGGCGGAAGTTCCGGCGCTGCTGCGCCTTCCGGTAAGACCGGACGGCTATTTGCCGATCGCCGATTATGCAGTGATCGGCGACACCCGCACGCTGGCTCTGGTCGGCCGCGACGGCTCGATCGATTGGCTGTGCTTGCCGAACGTCGACGACGCCTCGGTGTTCGCCGCGCTGCTCGATCGCGAGCGCGGCGGTCATTTCCTCGTCGGCGTATCCGGCCCGGCCGAGATCGAGCGCCGCTATGCGCCGGACACGGCTGTACTAATCACGCGATTCACCACCGCGGACGGCGTCATCGAACTCACCGACTTCATGCCGCTGGCGCTGCACGATGCCATCGGTCCGATGGAGCCGGCCCGACGCATGGTGCGGATTGCCGAAGCCATCGCCGGCAACCCGCGGCTTTGCGTCCATTTTGCCGCGCGGCCAGATTATGGAGCGGTGGTGGCCGATCCGCGTCCGGCGGGGCAAAAAAGCTGGGTGCTTGCCGACGGTCGCGATTTCCTCCTGCTGCAATCCGATGTGCCGCTCGCCGCGCCGATGCGCGGCACTCTTGTCGGCGATAAGCGATTGATTGCCGGCGAAAAGTGCCGCTTCACTTTGTCGTTCTGCCGCAACGCGCCGGGAATAATCCCGGCGGGTGGCGAGGCGGTCGATCGCGAATGCGAAAACACCGCGGGTTTCTGGCGGCAGTTTTGCGAACGCATCGACTACCATGGCCCGTTCCGCGATGCGGTGATCCGCAGCCTGATAACGCTGCGGCTTTTGTCGTTCAGCCTTTCCGGCGCGGTCGTCGCGGCCGCGACGTCGTCTTTGCCCGAGGCTGTCGGCGGCAGCCGCAACTGGGATTATCGTTTCTGCTGGTTGCGTGACTCTTATTTCGTGCTTCACAGCTTCCTGGAATTTGGCCTCCGAGAAGAAGGCTCGGCATTTTTTCGCTGGCTGATGGTGGCGACGCAATCGACGGCGCCGCATCTAGAAGCGCTTTACACCGTGTTCGGCCGCACCGATGTCGAGTCGCACCAAATCAAGTCGCTGGAAGGATATCGGCGGTCGGCGCCGGTCCACCGCGGCAATGGGGCGACGGGCCAGCTTCAGCTCGACGCTTACGGTGCCGTGCTCAAATGCGCGCTCGTGCTTGCCGAGCATGGCGGCGACATCGGCAAGAGCGAGCAGCGCCGGCTGCGCGGTTTCGCCGATGTGGTGCGCGGCGAATGGACCTTGCCGGACAACGGTCTTTGGGAAATGCGGGGCGGACGCAAGCATAACACCTACTCGAAAGTGATGTGCTGGGGCGCGCTTGATGCCATGGTCCAGCTTTGCGAGCGCGGCTCGATCGACGCCGATGCGGCGGTTTACGCGCGCGACCGCGACGTTGTGCGCGACGCGGTCCTGCGGCAGGCCTGGAACGGCGAGCGCCGCACCTTCACCGGCGCGTTCGGTCACGATTTTCTCGACGCCAGCGTTTTGTTGATGCCGCGCCTCGGCTTCCTGGCTGCCGACGATCCCCGCATGGTCAGCACGTTCGAGGCCATCGAGCGTAGCCTCGGTCACGGCGCGCATTTGCGCCGCTATCCGAAAAAGCTCGACGGCTTCGATCATCCGGAAGGAACTTTCACCGCCTGCGGCTATTGGGCGGCCGACTATTTGGCGCGGCGCGGCGATAGCGATGCCGCCCGCAGGCGTATCGGCGATTTGCTGGCGTTCGCCAACGACCTGCAATTGATGTCCGAAGAAATCGATCCCGAGAATGGTGAGCAGCTCGGCAACTTTCCGCAGGGCCTGTCGCATGCCGGCTTTCTCGGCGCCGTTTTCGCACTCAACGAAGCGGAAGCGAAAAAGGCTGGGCGATGAACGTGATCGGCGCCATTGGCACGAACCTGGCCGCGCTCGCGCTGTGGGGCTTTATCGCCAGCGCCGTGATGGCAACGCTGCTCGAAGGCGCCCAGCTTTCCGGCCGCACCCGCATGAGCCTGCCGTTTCTATTCGGCGCCTTCGTCAGCGGTAACCGCCGCTCCGCCGTTATTTTCGGCTATGTGCTCTATCTGCTCGGCGGCTGGGCGTTCGCGCTACTTTACGCGCTGTGCCTGCAGTCGCTGC
The DNA here is from genome assembly GCA_036267435.1 of Xanthobacteraceae bacterium. Classification (GTDB taxonomy): domain Bacteria; phylum Pseudomonadota; class Alphaproteobacteria; order Rhizobiales; family Xanthobacteraceae; genus BOG-931. Next base: position 2,747 of record DATAWA010000007.1, read on the forward strand.
GACTTCATTCAGTCTGGGCAAGCGGCCTGTTCGGCCTGGTGATGGGGCTGGCGCACGGACTTTTTCTGATCGCCGTGTTTCTTCCCTTGTTGCCGTACATCCATCCGCGCCTCGCCACCGATTATGACGGCACCGCGGCGCTGGCGCGGCTCGAGCCGCCCGGACCGTTCGGGCTCAATTACGGCTGGGCGACGCCGCTCGTTACTGTGTTCGCGCAGGCGTTGTTTGGCGTGATCTTCGGCCTCGGCTATGGCGCCGCCATCGCAACCGGGTGAGGGCGATGGGTAGCGCGAAACGAATCAGGTCCCGGCAACGGCTTCGGCGCATCCGGTCTTGGCCGAAATTCCAATTTTAACAAATCTATTCGAGCGATTGAACTCCTGACCACTTTGTGTCGTCGGCTTGATGCCCGTACACCCCTACGCCCTCATTGAGCGCATTGATCTCAGAGGGCGAACGATGGCCGGCAATCTGAATGTGCGCAAGCTGGATGACGAGTTGAAGCTCACCGCATCGCGGCGGCGATATTGCCGCCGTCGACGGTGGTGACGCTGGCGGTGGTTTTCAGTTCCAGCGCCTGGTGTAAAAACGCCTGCGCTACGTCCTCGGCGGTAACTTCGCGGCCGAGCAGATTGCCGCTCATGTAATCTTTCTCCGAGACGCCGCGCGCCTTGGAGCGTGACGCGATCATATCCGGCGTCAGCAGGCCGGAGCGAATGCGGTCGGCGTTGATCGCGTTGGCGCGGATGCCGTCCGCGCCATAATCGAGCGCATATTGGCGCATCAAGGCGAGCGCAGCGGCTTTCGGAATGCCGTAGGGACCGAAATTCGGCCCTGGATTGACCGCCTGCTTTGACACGTTGAAAAGGAGACAGCCGCCGGTGCCTTGCGCGCGCATGATCTTCACTGCCGCCTGCGCCACGCGCTGATGGCCGTAAAAGTTCAATTCGAAGCTCTTGCGCAAAATGTCTTCGTCGACGTCGCCGATGCGGCCCTGCCAGGCGGCGCCGGCATTGGACACCACGACGTCGACACCGCCGAAATGCTTGGCGATATTGTCGAAGGCGGTGCGGACCGCCTCCGCATCGGTCACGTCGCAGGCGACCGGCAGCGCAGTCGCGCCGATTTTCTCGGCTTGCCGGGCCGCAGCAGCGAAGTCGAAGTCGAGCAGCGCCACTTCGGCGCCGGCTGCGGCAAATGCTTGTGCGGTTGCCGCACCGATGGCGCCGCCGGCGCCGGAGACGGCTACGACTTGGCCGGCGAGCGGCAATAGTTTTTCCAAGTCTTGGCGTTGGCCGAGTTTCGCTTGCTCGAGCGGCCAGTATTCGCAGTCGAACATGTCGACCTCGGAAATCGATTCGAATGTGCCGATCGCCTCGGCGTCGCGCACCCCTTCGATCCAGGCTTCGGCGATATCGGCTGCGATGTTCGCGTCGCGCTTGCTGCGGCCGAGACCGAACAGGCCCAGGCCCGGCACCAGCGCGACGCGGGGCAGGGGGTCGAGTTCCCGCTTGATGCCGCCGACGCGTCTGTTGTTGCGTTCGAAATAGCGACGATAGCTGGCGGCGAATTCCTCCGCTTGTCCATGCGCAGCGGTTGCGAATTCGTCGAGCTTGCCGGTGTTCGGGACCGGCAGAACGAGCGGCCAATTCTTGGTGCGGATGGTGTGGTCGGGCGTGATGACGCCCAACTGGGACACCCCCGCCAAATTCTTGGCGTTGACAAAATTCTGCACTGCCTCGCTGGTGCGGAACTCAAGAACGAGCCGCCGCCAGGCGCCTTCGACCGCGGTATCCCTTTCGCTGCAAGCCCCACGGACGATGGGCGCGACATCGGCGATGCCGGCGACGTTGCGCGGCGGGGCATTCATCGCGACCGATTTGCGCCGCCGCGCGATGAAATCCTCAGCCAGCGACACCATCGCGATCATACGCTCATAGGCTTCGCGGGCGCTATCGCCGAAAGTGACGATGCCGTGCTTGTTCAAAATCAATCCGTCGCTCGGCTTGGCGCGTTCGAAGACGTCGATCGCCGCCTTAGCGAGGCCGAACCCCGGCATGACATAGGGCACAAAGCCGAGACGTCCTGCGAACACCTCGGCGCATTTTTTCTCGCCGTCCGGCTGGTCGATCACGCTTAAGACTGCGGTGGCGTGGGTGTGGTCGATGAATTTCTGCGGCAGAAACGCATGCAACATCATCTCGACGGACGGATTCGGCGCCGATGGATCGATGAGATTGGCGCGTTCGATCCCGACCAGATCCTCGTCGCCGATTGAATCGAGCGCTCGCAGTTTGCGCATCGGGGAAAGGCGGACCGCAACAAAGCCGTCGGCCTCGATCGTTGCCATATCGGAACCGGTGGATTTCACGCGCAGCACGTCGGCCTCATCGCCGAGCCGGTCGCGTAACTTGGCCTTCAGCGAGGTATTGCCGCCGCCATGCAGGACGAGTGTGCGATCGCGCCCCAACAGGCGCGAGCTATAGACGCGGAGCGCAAAGTCGCCGTCGATCGCGCCGTACCCGCCGGAACCTTTCGCAAGCTCGCCGACGAGCGCCTCGGCGTCGCGCTCGACCCAGGCGCTTTGCATCAGAGCATGGTCCGGAAAAGGGGGTGCCGGTTTTCCGAAAAGATCATGCTGCACCTAATAAACGTCAGCCGCCGGCAAAGCGGCGTGACCACCACCCGGTGCGGCGTGGCTGGGCGCTCTCGGCGGTCTCGCCGGACGGGGATGTAACCACCGGTTCCGCAGTGGGCGCGCTGGGTTGCTGGGCCTGCGGCGCCGGCAAGTTCTCTTCGCCGCCGCCGATTGGCGCACGCTCGCGTATGGTCGAACGCCGGCGCACCGGTTCTTCCGGCGCGGCCGGTGGCGCAAGCGCTTCCGCTTCCGCCGGAGGCGCGGTGTGGCGCGGCCCCTCGTCGAGATCGGCGACCGCTTCCTTGAGCTCGGGTTCGGTCGGCGTGGGCGACGTCAGCTCTTCGGTGGCCGGTGCGAATTCCTCTTGCGGCTCATGCGAGCTTCCTTCGAGCCCGCCATTGCGATGGCGGTTGCGCCGGCCGCCGCGGCGGCCGCGCCGGCGGCGCCGCTCGCCATCGCGGTTGGGTTCGCCGCCATGTTCCGGCGCTGCGAATTCGCCGCGCTCGCCGGCTTCTTCCTCGTCTGACGATGTGATTTGGGCCTCGGTGGAGCTGTCTTCGGCGTGCTCGCCGATCGGTATGTGCTCCGGCGCGCCGAACTCCTGCGGCTGCTCGCGATGTTCGGCATAGCCTTCGCCGCCGTTGCGGCCGCCGCGCCGCCGCCGCCGCCGTCGTCGCCGGCCGACGCCTTCGCCGTTCTCGGGCGCCGCGGCCTCTCCAGTCTCGGTTTCGGCCGCCTCCGCGGTCTCCTCGCCCTCGGCTGCGGCGATGTCTTCGAGATCGTCCTCGTCTTCGAGCGGTGCGGGAGCGGCCTCGATACGATCGGCGATCGCTTTCGCCGCCTCGACCGTATGAACCTGTTCGCCACGATCGATAATGAACGCCTGCGGGGCGCGCACCGAGTCGTCCGCCGAAACGGTGATAGTGATCTCGTACCGCTCTTCGAGGCTCCGCAAATGCGCGCGCTTCTGGTTGAGAACGTAAAGCGCCACGTCGGGCCGCGTGCGCGCGATCAGATTATGCGTGGCGCCGCGGATCATTTGTTCTTCCAGCGCGCGCAGCACCTGCAGCGCCAGCGACGACACCGAGCGGACATGGCCGCTGCCGCCGCAATACGGGCATTTCTCGGTCGAGCTTTCCAGCACGCTGGTGCGGATGCGCTGACGCGACATTTCCAGGAGGCCGAAATGCGAGATGCGGCCGACTTGAATGCGAGCGCGGTCGTGCTTGAGGCACTCTTTGAGCCGCCGCTCGACCGAGCGGTTGTTGCGCTTCTCGTCCATATCGATGAAGTCGATGACGATCAGCCCGGCAAGGTCGCGTAGCCGAAGCTGGCGGGCGACCTCGTCCGCCGCCTCCAGATTGGTCTTAAGCGCAGTGTCCTCGATATGATGCTCGCGGGTGGCGCGGCCGGAGTTGACGTCGATGGCAACCAGGGCTTCGGCCTGGTTCAGCACGATGTAGCCGCCGGATCGCAGCTGCACGACCGGCGAGAACATGGCGTCGAGCTGGCTTTCCACGCCATAGCGTGACAGCAAAGGCTGGGTGTCGCCGTAGGGGTGAACGTTCTTGGCATGGCTCGGCATGAGCATGCGCATGAAGTCCTTGGCCTCGTGATAGGCCTCGGTTCCGGCGACCGTCACCTCGTCGATGTCCTTGGTGTAGAGATCGCGGATCGAGCGCTTGACCAGCGAGCCT
>DATAWA010000008.1:0-21959 GCA_036267435.1 Xanthobacteraceae bacterium
TTCCCATGCCGCCGAGGATGACCATCATCATGATTTCGCCCGATCGGGTCCAATGCATGATGTTGGGTGACAGAAACAGTGTCAGGTTTGCCAGCAAGGCGCCGGCGACGCCCGCCATGGCGCCCGCGATGACGAAGGCGAAGAGCTTGTAGCGGAAGGTGCGGAAGCCAAGCGCCACCATACGCGTCTCGTTCGACTTGGCGCCGCGGATTACCATGCCAAACCGCGATTCGACGAGCCGCCAGCCGAACCCCAGGCAAAGCCCGAGCCAGGCGAAAACGAAATAGTACAGGACGGTGGCATTGCCGAGATTGAGAAACGCGGCAAAGTGGCTGTGATGCTCGATGTTGAGCCCATTGTCGCCGCCGAACTGGTTGACGCTCTCGCCGAGGAAATAAATCATCTGGCCGAAGGCGAGCGTGATCATGATGAAATAGACGCCGCTGGTTCGCAGTGAAACCCAGCCGATGAACAGGGCGACCAACGCCGAGGCGAGAATGGCGGTGCCGAACTGAAGGAAGCCGTTGTCGATATTGTAATAAGCGAGGATGCCGACGGCGTAGGAGCCGATGCCGAGATAAGCGGCATGGCCGAAGCTCACCATGCCGCCGAAACCGAGGATCAGATCGAGACTGACCGCGGCGATGGCGAAGATCATGATGCGGGTGAACAGATCGATATAAAAATCCTGGCCGAAGGCGACCGAGACCGGCGGCAGCAGCGCCAGCGCCGCGAGCACGGCGAGCGTCACCACGAGGCCTTTGCGCGAAGATTTCACCGTTTTGCCCGCGGGAAAAGTCCCTCCGGCCGGAAGAACAGCACCGTCGCCATGAGTACGTAGATCAGCATGGAGGCGGTCGCCGGTCCGGCATTGTCGGCGGCATAGCCCGACATGACCAGCGCAAATAGCGGGCGTAGAAAGGCGCGGCCGATGGTGTCGACCACGCCGACAAGAACGGCTGCAACGAAAGCGCCACGGATCGAGCCGATGCCGCCGATCACAATGACGACGAAGGCGAGAATGAGAAGATCGTCGCCCATGCCGGACTCAACCGTGAACACCGGTCCGGCCAGCGCGCCCGAGAGCGCCGCCAAGGCGGCGCCGAGGCCGAATACCAGCGTGAAGAGCAGCTTTATGTTAACGCCCAGCGCGGCCACCATGGTGCGATCGGAGGCGCCGGCGCGGATGAGCATGCCGATGCGTGTTCGCATCACCACCAGATAAAGCAACAGCGCGACCAGGAGTCCCACCGCGATAATGACCAGCCGGTAGGTTGGATAAGGAACCCCGGGCAGCACTTGGATCTGACCGGAAAGGAAGTCCGGGACTTGCGCATAAAGCGCCGTCGCACCCCAGATCATCCGCACGATCTCGTTGAAGAACAGCATCAGGCCGAATGTGGCCAGCACCTGATCGAGATGGTCGCGCTGGTAGAGCGCGCGAAAGACAACGATCTCGATGACAATGCCGACCGCCGCGGTGCCGAGAAGCGCGGCGGCGATCGCGAGAAGAAAAGAGTGCACCGCATTGAAAGTCGCCGCCGCGATGAAGGCGCCGATCATATAGAGCGAGCCGTGGGCGAGATTGACGAGATTCATCACGCCGAAGATCAGCGTCAGCCCGGCTGCCATGAGGAACAGCGTGAGCCCGAACTGCACGCCGTTGAGAACTTGCTCTGCAACAACAATCACGATCGCATCATCGCGGCGAGCGGACCGCCGAGCCTGCCGGTCCGCTCTCTCTTACTGATAAGGCTGCATATGGCATTCGGTATAGTAGGCATCCTTGTGATCGGCGAAGATGACTTTTTGAATCTTGCGCACGTATTGGCCGTCGCTGTCGCGCTCGATCTTCAGTAGATAGAAGTTTTCGATGGGGAAGTGATTGGTGTTATAGGTAAACTTGCCGCGTACCGACGGGAAGTCGGCTTTTTCCATCCGCGCGATCATGCCTTTCTTGTCGGCGAGATTGCCGTGCACGGCCTTTACCGCGTCGTCGATCATGTTGATCGCGTCAAATTGCTGGGCCGCGTAATAGGAAGGAATGTAATTGTACTTCTTGCGGAAGGCGGCGACGAATTCCTTGCTGCGGGGATTGTCGAGGTCGGGCGACCAGAAGCTCACCTCGTAATTGTTGGCTGCAGCGTCGCCGAGCGCCGGCAACGTGGTCTCGTCGGCGGTGAAGGCGGAATAAAGCGGAATCTGCCCGCGCAGGCCGGACTGCGCATATTGCTTGATGAACTGGATGCCCATGCCGCCGGGCAGGAAGATGAACAGCGCCTTGGGGTTGGCGGAGCGTATCTGGCTGATCTCGACCTGATAATCGGACTGGCCCGGCTTGGTGTAGACTTCGGCGGCGATCTTGCCTTTGAAATAGCGCTTGAAGCCGTTCACCATATCCTTGCCGGCCGCATAGTCCGGCGCGATCAAATAGACGTCGTCCATTTTTTGATCGTTCATATACTTGCCCATGGCTTCCGGCGTCTGGTCGTTCTGCCAGGATGCCGAGAAGTAATTCGGCGCGCACATTGCGCCGGCAATCTCATGAGGCCCCGCATTGGCGCCGACGAAAATGAGGCCGGATTGAATGATGGGCTGGTAGGACGCGAGCAGGACGTTCGACCAGATGAACCCGGTCATGAAGTCCACTTTGTCGCGCTTGAGCATTTCTTCGGCCGCCTGGCGGCCGACGTCGGGGCGGAACTGGTCGTCGCCGTAGATGATCTGCGCCGGCTTGCCGCCGATCTTGCCGCCGAGCATTTCCAGCGCCAGGTCGGCGCCGTCTTTCATGTGCTTGCCGATGACTCCGGCCGGTCCGCTCAAGGTGGTGACCAGCCCGATCTTGATGCTGTCGGCTGCCATGGCGGGGCTCGCCAGCAGGCAAAGCGCAGTCAGAGTCCCGATAATCTGCCGTTTCATCGGCCGCCTCCCAGTTATGTTCCTCAATCGCATGATCCCTTACGCGTAGTGGTACGCCCCGCCGCGCATAGGGGTCAAGATTGCCGCCATTGCCGCCGAAAAGCCGAGCCATGCGTTGCAAGGCGCATGCCGCCGAGGGGGTGAGCAGATGAAATATCCAGGCGCGATGAGGTTCGGCGCAGCGAAGGGTCGATACGACCGGTGCGCTACATTTCCATGCGGCGCAGCCGGGTTTCGACCTGCCGGATCTGGTGCTCGATCAGTTCGATATAGTCGACGAACTCATGGATGGCGTCGGCGATCGCGTTGAGCTTCTCGCCGTGATCGATTTCCGTCTTGGCGCGGCGGGCGGCTTCCTGGACCTTGGCTCGTGACGACATCGCCGGCTATCCATCAATGATGAATAGCCGGCAATAGAGCGCAAAAATATTGAGGAGTCGTGCCGAAGCGCGATACGCAGTTTCGCTGACCTGGCGCCGCGATCCGATTAGGCCGGACAGCAGTTGACGCGCGGATATGCGGCGCTCACAGCGTCCTTTGCTCGGCGCCGCATTCTTTGCAGGTGTAGGACACGCGGGTTTCCCCTGGCGCCGCCGAAACCCGGTTCGGGGCGCCGCACTTGCCGCATTTGGTTTCGATACGAGTCTGGCCCCTCTTGATGGTGACGGTCTTGCGCTCCAAAGCCTCCTTGATGAGACGCTCTGCTTCGTCGCGCATTTCTTGTTTCGACATTGCTTGCTCTCGAAGTCGATCTCGTCACAGACTGGCTGCGGTTACGCTTTGAACTTCACGACCTTCTGGCGCTGCTCGCCCAAGCCATCGATGCCGAGCGTGACCACGTCGCCGGCCTTGAGGAATTTCGGCTCGAGCTTCATGCCGAGACCGACACCCGGCGGCGTGCCGGTGATGATGACGTCGCCCGGCTCCATGGCGAAATATTGCGAGCAGGCCCAGACGATGTGCCGGCAGTCGAAGATCATGGTCTTGGTGTTGCCGCGCTGGCGCTTTTCGCCGTTGACGTCGAGCCACATTTCAAGGTCTTGCGGGTCCTTGATTTCGTCCTTGGTGACGAGCCACGGGCCGAGCGGGCCGAACGTCTCGCAGCCTTTGCCTTTGGTCCATTGCCCGGCGCGCTCGATCTGAAACACGCGCTCGGAGACATCGTTGGCGAGGCAATAGCCGGCGACGACATCGAGCGCATTGTTCTTCGACAGATAGCGCGCGGGCTGGCCGATCACGATGCCGAGCTCGATTTCCCAATCAAGCTTGGAGGACCCTTTCGGGATCATGGTGTCGTCGTTCGGCCCACAGATGCAGGACGGCGCCTTGTTGAAGATGATCGGCTCTTTCGGGATCTGCATGCCGGCCTCGGCGGCATGGTCGGAATAATTGAGCCCGATGGCGATGAAATTGCCGACATGGCCGACGCACGGCCCGATGCGCGGAGTGCCGCGCACCGGCGGCAATTTTTCCGGCTTGAGCTTGCGCAGCTTGTTCAGGCCTTTGGGCGACAGCACGTCGCCGGCAATGTCGGGAACGATCTTGGAGAGGTCGCGGAGCTTGCCGTCTTTGTCGATCATGCCGGGCTTTTCGCGGCCCGGTGCGCCGTAACGAACGAGTTTCATCTCTAAACTCCTTGAGAACCGTCTTGTTGAATTGCGTCAGAATGCGCCGGGGAAAGTGCCGCCGTCGATCAGGATGTTCTGGCCGGTGATATAGCCTGCTTGCGCCGAGCAGAGAAAGGCACAAGTGGCGCCGAATTCGTCGGGTTGGCCAATGCGCTTCGCCGGCACCGCATTGATGCGCTCGGCAAGCACCGCCTCGAAGCTGACGTTACGCTTTTTGACGGCGGCTTCGACATTCGAGCGGAACCGGTCGGTGTCGAAAATCCCCGGCAGCATGAAGTTGATTGTGACGTTCGAGGCGGCGACGCTGCGCGCCACCCCGGCCAGAAATGCGGTCAGCCCCGCCCGCGCGCCTGAGGACAGATCGAGGCCGGCAATCGGCATTTTCACCGAGCCGGACGTGATGTTGACGATGCGGCCGAATTTCTTGGCCATCATGGGGTCGATCGCCTTTTTGATGAGCTCGACCGCCACGATCATATTGGCAATCACGCCGTCGAGCATTTTCTGCCGGTCGAGCTCGCGGAAGTCGCGAAACGGCGGTCCGGCATTGTTATTGACCAGGATATCCGGCTCCGGACAGGCAGCGAACAAGGCCTTTTGCCCCTCCGGCGAGGCGACATCGGCGGCGATCGGGATCACTTTGGCGCCGCTGTTCTTCATCGCGGCGGCGACCGTGGCGAGATGCGCGGCGTCGCGCCCATTGATCACCACCTCGCAGCCGGCCGCGGCCAGCGCTTTGGCGCAGGCAAGCCCAAGTCCGCGGCTCGATGCGCAAACGATCGCCTTGCGGCCGGCAATTCCAAGGTCCATCCCTAAATTCCCTTTTGTGCCCTTTCGCGCGCCTGTTCTCGTAACTGGACGTGCCTGAGTCAACGGCTGATTCCGCCCCCGGTCCCGCTATGCCGTTTGTTCCGAATGCATCGCCGTTCGAGCTTATTGTGATCGTGGTGCTCGCGGCGTTCTCGGCCATCACCGGGGGCGTGGCCGGCTACGGCACCGGCGCCCTGATGCCGCTTATTCTGGTGCCAATGGTGGGCGCCGCGCCGGTGGTGCCGATCATCGCCATTTCGGCGATGTTCACCAATACCGCGCGGGTTACCGCGTTCCGCACACATGTCGATCCGCGCCGCGCGCTGATCGCGCTTGTCTGCGCGCTGCCGACCTGTGTGCTCGGCGCGTGGCTCTATACGCTGTTGTCCGGCCGCGGCGCCGCTCTGGTGATCGGTTCGACCCTGATCGCGACGGTACCGTTGCGCCGCGCGCTGCGGCGGCGCGGCCACCGGCTCGGCGAAAAGGGCTTTGCCGCCGCCGCGACCGGCTGGGGCATTGTCGTCGGCGGCACAACCGGCGCTGGGGTGATCCTGTTGTCACTCTTGATGGCGAGCGGGCTTGAAGGCGCCGCCGTCATCTCTACGGACGCGGCGGTGTCGATCGGCATGGGGGCGGTCAAGCTCTTGGTGTTCGGCGCCGCCGGCGTACTCACCCCGACGGTGATCGCGATCGCGCTCTTGATCAGCGCTGTTGCCTTTCCCTGTACGTTCCTGGCGAAGCTCATCGTCCGGCGCCTGCCGGTTCATGTGCACACCGCTTTGCTCGATGTGGTCGTTATCGTCGGCGGGCTGGTGATGATTTTCGGGGCGTTCCGGCACTAGGCATGATCCTTTCGTGGAAAATGGCTAGTCGTCTTCCCCGTCGTCCGCGCCGAACTCGCCGAATAGTTTGAGACCCTCGATCCAGGTCCCACCGTCGCGTTTGATGACCGTGCGCGGTTGCACCTCGCCGGAAGCGGCGAAGGCATCCGCCAGGCGCTCGGAATGGGTGACGACCCAGATTTGGGTCCGCCGCGCGGCGCGCAAGATGATGCGCGCCAGTGGTTCCAGCAGGTCCGGATGCAGGCTCGTTTCCGGCTCGTTAAGCGCGATGAACGCCGGCAACCGGCAACCCAGCAGCGCGCCGGCGAGGGCCAAATATCGCAATGTACCGTCGGACAGTTCGGCCGCCTCGAATACCCGCTTGGGATAGTCCGGCACGATCAAACCAAACGAGGCAGTGCGTTCGGGTGTCGGCACGACGAGTTGCGCACCAGGAAAGGCATCGTCGATGGTGCGATCGAGCTCCGTGGTATCCTCGCGAATATGGGCGAGCGTCGCAAACACTGCGGCGAGATCGGAGCCGTCGGACGCCAGTGTCGGAGTCGTTACCGCGAGGCATGGCTGGCGCAGCGGCGACAGCCGGTCGGTGCGGAAGTCGTGATAAAAAGCGCCAATCGAGCATTGTGCGCCGGATCATGTCGATATCGCCGAAGCGGCCCGGGTCCTGCAACGAACCAAGCGCGGTCTCGGTCGGCAGCAATGGCGGCTCGATGATGTGCTTGTGCTGTTCGTCGTCGATCGCTGTTACGTGCGGTCCCCGCCGGTCGAGCAAAGAAATAGGCCGCCGCCCGCCGCGGTCGATCAGCGTCTCCGTTTTGACCTGCGGTTCGAGCGGAAAGGCCGCGGCGAACGGTACCCGCAGGCCAACGTCAATCTCGTAGGAATAGGCGACGCCGAGTTCGACGCCGTAGTCGAAGTTTTGTTGCCCGCCCTGGTCCCCTGAATCCGCCGCGAGACCGACCTGCAGTTTCATGCGGACCGGCTTGTTCGCCGAGCGCTTGCCGGCCCATAAGGCCGACTCCATGCCGCCTTCCGAAGCGAGTTCGCGTGCCAGCGTTCCCGCGGCGGCGGCCTGCATGAGTTGCAGCGCGCGATAGAGATTGGTTTTGCCGACACCGTTGGCGCCGACAAAGACCGTCAGTTGACCGACCGGAAAACGAATGGAACGCAGCGAGCGATAGCCCGCGATTGCGATTTCCCTGATGCGAATGGCCACGGAAGCTACGGACGGCAGGATCTATGCGACGTCGACGCGTTGATGTCCGGGTCGTCAACCGATTCTTAGACGCGGAGACGAATTGGTGTGCATGGGTTGACGAATCCAGATGCGCCGGGATTCGCCGGCTTTTCAGGGTTGGCGGCTTTGGTCGAAGCGGCCGGCTGATCGGACGTATCAGGTGCGGCTTTTGGATTCGTAGCTTGCATCTTACCGAAGAAGTCCAGCGCTTGGCTGACACCGGGCAAATCGCAATAGAAACTTGTTGGCCGATATTTGACGCGGATGCCCTCGATCTCGTTCATGGCGCGGCTCATGAAGTCGTTGAGACGAATGACCTCCTTGTCCAGCCTGGCCTGCAATTGCTGGTCCGTCTTTTTGGCTAAAAACTCGTCTATCGCGGCCTGGTTGAGCGTGCTCTGCGACGCCCATTGGCGCACCGGCTCCATCCACGTCTTGTGGGTCGTCTGGAAGCAATAGGCGATTGTGAAGACGTGATGCTTGGCGCTGTACCAGTCGATATCAAGCGAATTCTTGCCTTTCGTCGCGGTAACCGTGTGATCCTGCAGATCGAACTTCGGCATGTATTTGTCGAGATCGCAGTCGTAACCGACCGTACCCAGAAACGACGTGCTGATGCGATCGCTGCCAAAGGTCGTTTGTGCCGCCGGGTCGCGTTCGACGTCACTGGCCCAATCAAGATTGATCTCGACCTGGCGCGCCAACAGATTCACATTTTCGTTCAAGTCGGCGGCCGTATCCTCGTAAGCCTTATAAATATCCTGCGCGTTCTTGCTAGTAAGGGCATTCTTGTCGTCGCCGACTTTGAGGGCCGCTGCGCGCTCAAAATTATAGAATAGCAGCGCCTGCAGCGTAACGGCCTTGGACAGCGTGCTTGAGGCTTGGGTGAACGAATTAGTGGCGGCTGTCATGTCATCCTTAGCCTGCTCGGCAACTTTATTTTGATAGGCCGACAGGTCCTGAAAATACGCAACGACGAGCGTGCCCAGCACACTGAGGATCGATATTTTAAGAACGGCAAAGTCCTGCTCGATGCGAATGATCGCATCTTTCATTTTCGGCCAGAGACCGGATTTCGCCGGCGCGCTGTTTTTTGCGCTCGCCGTGGTGTCAGGTGGGCTCGGCTCGCCGGTAGCCACAATGCTCGACATAAGCGCCCCCGCCAAACGCATGGAAATACAATTTAAGATTGTTTTCGCTGCAAATGCAATGGCTCCGCTGGGTGTCGATCACGGCCACTTCACCACCGGCGGCATCGAGGACAGGATCGACTCGACGTTGCCGCCGGTGCGCAGGCCGAAAATCGTGCCGCGGTCGTAGAGCAGATTGAATTCGACGTAGCGGCCGCGGCGGATGAGTTGCTCTTCGCGTTCGACCGCCGTCCAGGCTTTAGCGAAATTCCGGCGCACCAGCTCCGGATAAATGCCGAGGAAGGCGCGGCCGACATCCTGGGTGAAGGCGAAGTCGGCATCGAAATCGCCGCTGTCGAGCCAGTCGTAGAATATGCCGCCAATGCCGCGCATCTCGCCGCGGTGCTTGAGAAAAAAATACTCGTCGCACCACGCCTTGAATTTCTCGTAGGGGGCGACGCGGTTATGCGCATCGCAGGCGGACTTCATCGCCGCGTGAAATGCGATGGCGTCCGGATCGCTCTGCGTGCGGCGGCGGTCGAGCACCGGCGTCAGATCGGCGCCGCCGCCGAACCAGGATTTGGTCGTCACCACGTAACGCGTATTCATATGCACGGCCGGCGCATGCGGGTTATGCAGATGCGCGATTAGCGAAATGCCGGTGGCGTAAAACCGCGGATCGTCGGCGGCGCCGGGGATGTCTTTGCGGAATTCCGGGGCGAACTCGCCGAACACCGCCGAGACATGGACGCCGACTTTTTCGAAAACGCGGCCCTTCATCATTGCCATCACGCCGCCGCCGCCGGGAGCGCCGGCATGATCGGTGCGGCTCCAGGGCGTGCGGGTAAATCGGCCGGCCGGCCGGTCGGCGAGCGGTGCCGCGGCGGGCAGGGCATCCTCGATGTCCTCGAATGCCGCGACGATCCGGTCGCGCAAAGCCTCGAACCAGGCTTTGGCCTCGGTCTTGCGGTGTTCGATTGTGCCCGTATCCATGGTTGTCGCTTGTTGCCGCCCGCCGTGACACCGAAAATGTCATAAAACCGCGCAATGATAGTGAAACATCGGAGCAGGCGTTGTCATGTCCCATAGCAAGCGTCGCCAGGGTCTGTCCCGCCGCCGTTTCATCGGCGGTACGGCAAGTACGGGCCTCGCGTTGGTCGCGGCCCCGGCCTTTATGCGCCGGGCATCTGCGCAAAGCTGGCGGTCGGGCTATCCATTCAGCCTCGGCGTGGCCTCCGGCGCGCCGCGTGCGGATGGGTTCGTGCTGTGGACGCGGCTCGCTCCCGATCCGCTCTCCGACAATCCGGAGACACCCGGCGGCATGAGCGGCGGCGATGTGACGTTGCGCTACGAGATCGCGACCGACGATGCCATGAGCAAGATCATTCGCCGCGGCGAAGCCACCGCCGAGCGCGCCTTCGGCTATTCCGTGCATCTCGACGTCGGCGGCTTCGAGCCGGGCCGCTCATACTGGTACCGCTTCTTGAGTGGCGAGGCGACAAGTGGTGGGCCGCGCCATCACGCTGCCGGCAGCGGCACGGCGCTCGATCGGTTGCGCTTCGGCTATGTCTCCTGCGCCAATTTCGAACACGGCTATTTTTCCGCCTATCGGCATCTCACCGACGAGAACCCGGAATTCGTCCTTTTCCTCGGCGATTACATCTACGAGACCATCGAGGAAAACCGTCCGATCGTGCGCCGGCACAGCGACGGTGTCGAAGCCTCGACGTTGCCGACTTATCGCAATCGCTATGCGCAATACCGGCGCGATCCCGACCTTGCCCGCCTGCACGCGCAGGTGCCGTCGCTCGTGACCTGGGACGATCATGAGGTGCAGAATGACTATGCCGACCAATGGTCGGAATACTTCGACGATCCGGCGCAGTTCTTGATCCGCCGCGCAGCCGCCTACCAGGCCTTCTACGAGCATATGCCGGTGCGACCGATCTTGTCGCATCCCAACGGGCCGCTGATGCGGGTCTATGACCGGTTCAGTTTCAGCGATCTCATCGAGATTTCGCTGCTCGACGGACGGCAGTATCGCTCGCGCGAGGCGTGCTATGGGCCGCCAAAGAAGGGCGGGGGTCATCTCGAAACAAATGGCGGTTGTCCGGAGCGGCTGAGCACCGGGCGCACCATGCTGGGCTTCGATCAGGAGGCCTGGCTTTATTCGGCGCTGGCGCATTCCAAGGCGCAGTGGAATCTGATCGCGCAGGACGTGCTGATGGCGCAATTGCGCGAGAAGATCGATGGCGTCGACGCCTTCTGGACGGACGACTGGGACGGCTATCCGGCCAACCGGACCCGGCTATTGCAGCATGTCCATGACAGCAAAGTGCCGAACCCGGTCGTCGCTTCAGGCGACATCCATTCGTTCTTCGCCAACGATCTGAGGCTCAATTTCGACGATCCGCAATCGCCGATCGTCGCCACCGAATTTGTCGGCACCTCGATTGCGTCCTACGGGCCGCCCTACGATCCGATCGCGGAGGCGCTGCCGGATAATCCGCATGTTCATTACTTCGAAAGCCGGCGCCGCGGCTACGTCATTGCCGATCTGCAGCGCGACAAGATGAACGTGCGCATGCGGGCGGTGTCGGATGCCCACGAGCCCAAGGCAACCATCGAGACCTTGAAGACCTACGTGGTGGAAAGCGGTCGTCCCGGCGTGGTGGAGGCTTGAAGCATTCCGCGAATTTGCCGCAGCGCTTCCCCGGCGGCCATGGCGGCGGCCATCGCGACATTGAGCGAGCGCAGGCCCGGCCGCATCGCGATAATAAGCCGGGCATCCGCAGCGGCATGGACTTCCGGCGGCACGCCGGCGCTCTCTCGGCCGAAGAGCAGGACGTCGCCCGCTTCAAATCGGTTATCGAGGTACGACACCGTTGCGGCGGTCGTGAACAGGACAAGCCGGTGGCGCTCTTGTCGGCGCCAAGCGTCGAATTGTCGCCACGAGGGATGCCGTACCAGCGTCACCGCATCGAGATAGTCCATGCCGGCGCGGCGGAAGGCGCGATCGGTAACGGGAAAGCCTGCCGGTTCGATAAGATGGGCTTCGATGCCGAGACAGGCACACAGCCGCAAGACCGTGCCGGTATTTTGCGGGATGTCGGGTTCGTACAGCGCGATTCGAAGCGTCATGGCGGTGCCGGGGCGGGTTGCGGCGGCGATAAGTAGTTGCGCGGATCGCCCCGGGAAAAGGGCACGTAAGTTGCATTGTGGGTGTCGTTGCGGCCACACTTGCACTATCGCGGCAAGGGTGCCAATAAAACGCCGCCGGAATGCGTCGCTTCGGACCTTCCCAAGGCCGGAGGCGACCGGTCCTTCCGCCGCCGCACGGGGCCTACCGGGGGCGGTTTGCAGCGCGGATGGGGCAACCGGCTAGACGTAAGAGGGTCGAGGCTGTGACAGCAATCTCAACGGCGGCCTGCACGCGCCGGAACTTTCCTTCCATCGCGGCCGACAATGCTGTGACGAATCGGCAAAACATCGTCCAATCACGCAGATAAGGTTCGACTATGAGCGGACATTCGACCTACCAGCCGCAGAGCCCCTTCATGCAATGGCTGGAGCGGCGCTTGCCGATCGCGAGCTTGGTCTATTCGTCCTTCATCGCTTATCCGACGCCGCGCAATTTGAACTATTGGTGGACCTTCGGCGGCATCCTCACCTTCATGCTGGGCGTGCAGATCGTTACCGGTGTCGTGCTGGCGATGCACTACACGCCGCATGTGGATTACGCCTTCAATTCCGTCGAAGGCATCATGCGCGACGTGAATTACGGCTGGCTTCTGCGCTACGTCCATGCCAACGGCGCCGCGTTCTTCTTCCTGGCCGTCTACGTCCACATCGCGCGCGGCATGTATTACGGCTCGTACAAGGAGCCGCGCGAGGTGTTGTGGATCCTCGGCGTCATCCTGTTCCTGTTGATGGTGGCCACCGGCTTCATGGGTTACGTGCTGCCGTGGGGCCAGATGAGCTTCTGGGCGGCAACCGTCATCACCAACCTGTTTTCGGCTATTCCGGGCGTGGGCCACGCAATCGTCACATGGCTGTGGGGCGGTTACGCCGTCGGCAATCCGACGCTCAACCGCTTCTACTCGCTGCACTACCTGTTGCCGTTCGTCATCGCCGGCGTCGTCGTCCTGCACATCTGGGCGCTGCATATGGTCGGACAGAACAATCCGACCGGCGTCGAGCCGAAGACCGAGAAGGACACCGTCGCCTTCACGCCCTACGCCACGGTGAAGGACGCCTTCTTCATCGGCGTGTTCTGCATCGTATTCGCCTATTTCATCTTCTACATCCCGAACTACCTCGGCCATTCCGACAATTACATTCCGGCCAATCCGAGCCAGACGCCGACCCATATCGTGCCCGAATGGTACTACCTGCCGTTCTACGCCATCCTGCGCGCGATCCCGAGCAAGCTTCTCGGCGTCACCGCGCTTGCCGCATCGATTATTGTGTTGGCCTTCCTGCCGTGGCTCGATACGTCACGGGTGCGCTCGGCTAACTACCGGCCGCTGTACCGGCAGTTTCTGTTCATCTTCTTCGCCGCGGTGATCGGGCTCGGCTATCTCGGTTCGCAGGAGCCGGTCGGCGGCTATGTGATCGCGGCGCGCATCCTCACCGCCTATTACTTTGCCTTCTTCTTCATCATCCTGCCGCTCTTAGGCTTGTTCGAGACAACCAAGCCGCTGCCGAACTCGATCACCGAATCGGTGCTGCGCGAAGGCTTGCCGATCGGCGCATCGGCGCCGCCGCCCCCGGGCGGGCGCGGTTAAGGAGGCCGGGCCAATGAAACCTCGTCACAGCATCGTTCTGGCCTTCGCGCTCGCAGCCTGCCTTGCCGGCGGAGCCACCGCGGCATCGGCGCAGGAAGCCGACGCACCGCCGCGCCTGCACTGGTCGTTCTCGGGCCCGTTCGGTACCTACGACCCGCAGCAGCTGCAGCGCGGCTTCAAAATCTATCGTGAGGTTTGCTCGAACTGCCACAGCCTGAAGCTGTTATCGTTCCGCAATCTCGCCGATCCGGGCGGACCGGACTTCACCGAAGCGCAAGCGGCGACCATCGCGGCGACTTTCCAGGTGACCGACGGTCCCAACGATGAAGGCCAGATGTTCCAGCGGCCGGGCAAGATTTCCGACTATTTCCCGCCGCCATTCCCGAACGAGCAGGCGGCCCGTGCGGCACTCGGGGGCAAGCTGCCGCCGGACATGTCCGACCTTGCCAAGGCGCGCAGCTACGAGTGGGGCTTTCCCTGGTTCATACTCGACGCGTTCACGATGTACCAGGAGGACGGTCCGGACTATATCCACGCCATCCTGACCGGCTACACCGATCCGCCTGCCGGCTTCCCGCTGCCGCCCGGCGGGCAGTACAACAAATATTTCCCCGGGCACGTCATCGGCATGCCGAAGCCGTTGAGCGACGGGCAGGTCGAATACACCGACGGTACGCCGACCACCGTCGATCAATATGGCCGCGACGTCGCCGCGTTTTTGATGTGGGCCGCCGAGCCGAAACTCGACGAGCGCAAGCGCCTCGGCTTCCAGGTGATGATCTTCCTGATCGTGTTCAGCGGGCTTCTCTACTTCACCAAGAAAAAGGTGTGGTACGCTGTGCTGCATGATCCGGAGCTTGAGAAGCCGCGAGCGCCGACCGAATACAAGAGCTGAGCGTAGGCGGCGAACACCGGCGCTGAGGTCGAAACCATGACCGACCTTGCACTCGAGAACGACCTCAAGGCGGCAATCCGCAATATCCCGGACTATCCGAAGCCCGGGATCGTGTTCCGCGACATTACAACGCTTCTTGGCGATGCGCGGGCGTTTCGGCGCGCCGTCGACGAGTTGGTGCAGCCCTGGGCCGGCCGCAAGATCGACAAGGTGGCCGGCATCGAGGCGCGCGGCTTCATCCTTGGCGGCGCCCTGGCGCATCAGGTCTCCTGCGGATTCGTGCCGATCCGCAAGAAAGGCAAATTGCCGTTCAAGCGCGTGAGCATCGGCTATTCGCTCGAATACGGCATCGACGAGATGGAAATGCATGAGGATGCCCTGGCGAAGGGCGAACGGGTTATTCTGGTCGACGATCTTGTCGCCACCGGCGGCACCGCCGAAGCGGCGGTCAAGCTCCTGAAGCAAGTCGGCGCCGACGTTGTCGCGGCCTGCTTCATTATCGATTTGCCGGAGCTTGGCGGCGCCGAAAAAATACGCAAGCTGGGCGTGCCGGTGCGCACGCTGGTCAGCTTCGAAGGGCATTAGAGCCCCAATCCGCTTTTCAACGTGCCCGGCGAAGCGACTCCTTCGTGCCCCGCAACGACGTATCGAGCTCGCCGATCAACAGCCGCAGCTCGAGGTCGCGAAATTGCGCAAAGACACCGCCGATCCAGGTGTGGACCTCGGTCGGTCCGCCCGGCTGCCGCTCCATATAGGAGCCGAACGAAAAGCCGGGCCGATCGATGACGCCCCGGACGATGGGGGATAGGCGTGGAATACGAATGACGCCGCATTCCGGCCGGCTTGACGGAAAATCCTGCGGAATGAACATAAACGACGCCGCTTCGTTGTGCACCGGCACGAAAGTGGTGCGCGGCAACCTGCGCCGCAGTCCCGCATAGGTCCGCGCCGTGGTTGAGGCCCCGTCGGTGACGTAGAGCACGATGGGGTGGAGGCCCCGCCGCTGCGCCTCCTGCTCGAAGCCAATCTCGGCCATGACGTCGAAGAATTGATCGAACAGGCTGTAACCCAGATCGATGACCGTGGTGCGCCACTGGTCGCTGACCAGCCGGTCGAACAGCGCCATCTGGCCGCGGGTGTCCGCGATATCCACAGTCCAGACTTGATTCGGAAAGTGCGGCGCCAGCGCCGGCTCGCGCGGGTCGAGATCGTAACCGACCAGCGAAGCCCGGCCGCTCCACCGGAAATACTCGATCAGCAGCCGGGCAATCAGCGTTTTGCCGACCCGCGGATGCCGCGAGGCGATAATGTAGAGCGGCGTGTGCTGAGGCATTTCCGCTGCGGTCCGATCCGGTGCACCGGATATGACCTTATGACGAAACGCCGGCCGGCTCTAGCGAATTAGCCGGGGGAAAATTTCCGGGCAACGCGCTGTTACGAGCGATTGGCGCCCTGTGCGCGCGAGGCCGTGACCGCGCTGCCCGAAGTGTCAAAAATGTCGAGCAGCTTCACCCGGTCGTACTCGCCCCAGACATTGCCGAGCCAGTGCCGCACATAGCCGCGCAGCACGAACGAATAGTTGGCGGTGTCGCCCTTCGGGTTCTTGTTGGCGACGAAGGTGAGGAAGGGCACCGAAGCCAGCTCGACCTGCTCATAGGCCATTTCGTTGAGCTTCGGGATGTTGATTGTCACCGCGTCCTTCAGCTTCTTGAAATAAGCGGCGTGGGTTGCCTGGTCCCATTCGAAGAAATTGGTGTTGTTGATGAAGTTCTTAACCAGGAAATATTTGGCGTCGGTCGTAAACGGTGCCGTTTCCTCAATTTCGTTCAGCGACGCGATCGATGAGCCGAGGATGTGGAAAACGACGAACGTGATCTGGCCTTTTTTGACCGCATCCAGGAAGCCGATATCGCGCAGCGCCCGCAGCGTCGGCGACAACAGGCCGGCCCGGACGTCGACCACCGTCACGGTGGCGTCGGTGCTCGACAGCGTATCGATGATGCGCATCTGATCGGCCACCGCGGTGGCGTCGACAATATCGGCCACGTCGGGGTGAAAGCGCTTGAGCGTGCCCCTCGGCGACTCTGAATCGAAAGCGCGCGTCGGTACGTGATGCGCGGTGAAATAATCGAGCAAGGTGCGGGCAATCGTAGTTTTACCTACGCCGCCCTTGTCCGCACCGACCAAAATCAAAGCTGGTTTGGCCATGATCGAACCCCTCACTGACGCTCGCAGAGCGCGTCTTGTGTCCTTTGCTTTCGCTTCTACACAGCCGCGAAGCGGTTTGGAAGCCTCATCGTTCGGCTTCGGGCGGGGAAGGCCAATTTCGAGCAATTTGTAGTTTGTTAAGGTTAACGCGCCTGGGCCCGGCGGCCTTAGCTGTTGCCATGCGGTCCCCAAGGGCCGGGCGCCGATCCGTCGGACGAAACCGAAGGCTGGGCGGCCGGATCGGCTGTCGGCGCCGGCTGCGGCTCCGACCATGGGCCGGAGGTCGCGGACGGCTCTTGCGCCGGCTGCTGCGGTGGATTTTCCGGTCCCCAAGGACCGGATGCTGTTTCGCCGGCCGCCGCTTCGCCGGCCAGCGGATCGGCGCTCTCGGGCCCGGCCGGCGGCAGCGCGATGGGACCGGGATCGCGGCCGCCCGCGAACTTGACCAGTGCCGCGACGCGGGCATCGACGGTCGGATGCGTGTCGAACAACTCGCCGAAGCCTTGGCGCGGATTGTCGATGCACATTTCCATCACCGCCGAGGTGGCGCGCTTAAGTTCGCCGCGGCCCTCGATCTTGCGCAGCGCCGAGATCATGGCGTCCGGGTTCTTGGTGAGTTCGACCGACCCGGCATCGGCAAGGAATTCGCGCGAGCGCGATAAGGCAAGTCGAATGACGAAGGACAGCGCATAAGCCACGACCAGGAGCCCGACGGCAATCAGGATCGCAAGCCCCGCGCCACCGCCGCCGCCGCGCCGCTCGGACCGGCCGCCGCCAAAGCTGAAACCGTTGTAGAACCACAGCCGAAAAACCAGCTCGACGAAGAACGAGATCACGCCGGCAATAATGACGGCAATGACCATCATGCGGACGTCGCCATTGCGGATGTGCGTCAGCTCGTGGCCGAGCACCGATTCGATCTCGGCGTCGTCGAGCCGGTTAAGCAGGCCGGTGGTGACGGTGATGGAGTATTGCTTGGCGTTCATGCCGGTGGCGAAGGCGTTGAGCGCCGCGGAATCCATGATTTTCAGCCTAGGTGTCGGGATGCCGCGCGAAATGCAGAGATTTTCCAGAATGTTGTAGAGCCGCGGCTGATCCTTGCGCTGCACCTCCACGCCGCCGGTAAGCGCGTCGATCATGTCCTGATGGAAGTAGTAGGCGATGACGATCCACAGCGCAGCGCCCGCGGTGGCGAACGGAGCCGCCTCGAGAAAATCGACCCAGGCGACCTGCATCAGCGTCGGCAGGTCGGCGTTGAGCGACAGCGCGGCGGCGACTAGCGCCCCGGCATAAACCATCACGTAGACGAGAACGAACAATCCGGCGAGCAGGACGATCGAACGGCGGCGGTTCGATTGGATATGGCTGTAAAGACCGTAGGCGGCCACGGCTTAAATCGGACCGTTAGAATTTCACCGCCGGCGCCGCCGTTTCGGCTTGCCGGTCGGCGCCGAGATCGAAGTAGTCCTTCTGGGCGAAGCCGAAGGTGCCGGCGAATAGCGCGGCGGGAAACCGCTGAATGCCGGCATTGTATTCCTGTACCGCGTTGTTGAAGAAGCGCCGCGATGCCGCGATCTTGTTTTCGAGGTCGGTCAGCTCGGCCTGCAATTGCTGGAAGTTCTCATTGGCCTTGAGGTTCGGATAGGCTTCCGACAGTGCGAACATCTGGCGCAAGGCGCCGGTGAGCATGTTTTCGGCCGCTGCCTGCTGTGCTGGCCCTTGGGCCGCGACCGCTACATTGCGCGCCTTGACGACCTCATCGAGCGTGCCGCGTTCGTGGGCGGCATAACCCTTCACCGTTTCGACCAGGTTCGGAATGAGGTCATGCCGCTGGCGCAGCTGGACGTCGATGTCGGCAAAGGCCTCGTTGACCCGTTGCCGCATGGTGACGAGGCCATTGTAGACGGTGATCGCCCACAGAACGACGACGACGATCACGGCAAGGACGATAATGGTCGAGGTGGACATGAGGGCTCCTCGGACTGGCTCTCTCGATGGTCGGCCGGGCGAACGGCGCAGGGGGACGCGGCAGTAGATAATCGCACTCCGTGGCTTTCGCGAGCGGCCCCATGGCCCACGACCGGAGCCCGCCAGAATCGGCTCGTTCGGGCGTTAACGTTAGCCCCGGATCGGCATCGCGTCGACCCTGCGCGTCGGTTAAGCACGAAACTGTAATCGCCAATAGGTAAACCCATGTCCGAGCATGCCCTCGGCTCTCTGCCTCCCGACCGGTTAAGTGACGCTTCCTTTTTGGTCGAACCGCAAGCGAACGCGCCGACCGGGCGAGGCGCCGATGCGAGCGCCGAGGACGCGAATTCTTTGACGCGGTTCGAGCAGGATCAGCTGGCGCGCGAATATGCGGACATCGAGCGCGCCAGCGTCGCGCTGCGGCTGGGTCAGCCGGAACTGCGATCCTGGAGCACGCCGGCACCGCCCATGACGGCGACAAAGCCCCGGGCATTCTGGCTTCTGATCGGCATTTTGTGGCTGTCGACCGCCGTCGTCACCATGGGCGCTGTTGCCGTCATCGCGAAGCTTGCCGGATAGACGACGTCCGGCAATGCCGTTAACGCGTCCCGGCGCTGCGCCCGCCTCCGGAAATGCAGCCATCAATAAGCGTTACGGTACGCCTGCGGTGACAACATCGTGCGGGCGATAATTTTCAGGTCGAGCCACAGCGACCAATTGTCGATATAGAACAGATCGAATTCGACGCGCTTTCTGATTTTCTCGTCGCTGTCGATTTCGCCGCGATAGCCGTTGATCTGGGCCCAGCCGGTAATCCCCGGTTTGACGTTGTGACGGCGCGCATAGAGCGAGATCCGGCGTTCGTAGTCGTGGTCGTGCGACAGCGCGTGCGGCCGTGGCCCGACCAGCGACATATCGCCGGTCAGCACGTTGAACAGCTGGGGAATTTCGTCGATGTTCCAGCGCCGCAGCCAGCGGCCAATGCTGGTCAGGCGGGGATCGTCGCGGCTAGCCTGCCGGATCACCGCGCCGTCGTCCATCGTCCGCATGGTGCGGAATTTAATGATGCGGAACGGCTGCTGATTGAAGCCATAGCGCCGCTGCACGAAGAAAACCGGTCCGCGGCTGTCGAGCTTGATGAGGATGGCGACCAGCACGATCAGCGGCGTCAGCGCGATCAGCGCCAGCGCCGCGAACAGAATATCGAACAGGCGCTTTTGCACCACCTCGGAACGCGACAGCGGCATGCGGGTAAGCTGCAGGCTCGCCAGCGGTCCGACCTTGGCCAGTTCGACCTCGTCGAACTTGTGCAGGATCTGCTCCGGTCCAAGATGGATTTCGACCGGCAGCGCCAGGAAAGTCTCGGCGCAGCGCTCGATGACTTCGGTCGCCGACCATGGCAGCAGGAGATAGATGGCATCGGGGTCGAGCGCGCGCACGCTCTTTACCGCTTCCGCAAGATCGCGGTCGAGCACGGCGTGCCGCGCCTCGGCGGTGGCGGCGGCGGGAACGGGAGTGAGGAAGCGGCAGCCGACGATATTGAGGCCGAGCGCCCACGGTTCGTAATGCTGGACGAAGGCGCCGATATGCGCGCCGGTGCCGATCAGGCAGATGCGCTGCGCCGAGATCAGCCCGGCCGCGCGGGCGAGCGCGGTGACGCGCACGATGACAAAGCGCGACACCACAAGCCCGGCAAGTGTCGCGACATAGAACAACACGATCCAGCCGCGGGAATAATTGAGGCTGACTTGGGCCAGAAAGCCCAGCATCAAAAGGCAGATCAGCGTGACATTCCAGAGCTGAATGGTGCGCCGGGCGTGCGGCCTGAAGGCAAAGAAGTTCGGCAGCCGGTATTCGCCGCGGAACATATTGGAGACGGTGAAAATGCTCGCCGCCAAGAGCCCGACCTGGACGCAGTTCCAGATCTGGTCGATGTCGCCGTAGACGAAACTGTAATAGGCGATGCCGGTCAGCAACGACGTTGCCACGATCAGTGCGGCGTCGATCAGGAAAATGGCGATGGCAAAAGTGCCGCGCGACAGGTGCGCCCAGCCGCGCAGGACGCGATTATTCTGCGGCTGGGAAACAAGCGTGTAACTGGGTTGCACGTTCATCGGCGCGGCCGTAGCGTTTTGAACGAGCGGGGGCCCGCAGCCGCCCCGAAATGGGACAACACGGAAGCTCGTGCCGTTGTCTCGCCAGATGCGTGCCAGCGGCCGCCGCCATGCGCGCCGGACCGGGATGCGCGCAGCGATCGCCGTGTTAAGATTAATCGGGCCGGCCGAAACGGGGAGGGACTATGCAGGGCAAGATCGCACTCGAGGAGCACTTTGCGATTCCGGAGACCGCTGAAGATTCGGTGGGCTACTTTCCGGAGGCCGTGCAGCGCGAGGTCAGAGAGCGCAACGCCGACATCCACGGCCGGCGGCTCGACCTGATGGACGAGTACGGCATCGAGATGATGATCTTGTCGCTCAATGCGCCGGCAGTGCAGGCCATTGTCGACACGGCCCGCGCCGCGGACATCGCGCGCAAGGCCAACGACTTTCTTGCCGAACAGGTGCAAAAGCAGCCGGGCCGTTTTGCCGGCTTCGCCGCACTCGCGATGCAGGACCCCGACATCGCCGCGCGCGAATTGGAACGCTGTGTCAAGGAGCTCGGCTTTCGCGGCGCGCTGGTCAACGGATTTTCGCAAAGTGGCGACGCCGACACCGTGCTCTATTACGATTTGCCGCAATACCGGCCGTTCTGGGCGACGGTCGAAAAGCTCGACGTGCCGTTTTATCTGCATCCGCGCAATCCGGTGCCGGCCGACGCGCGGATTTACGACGGGCACCCCTGGCTGATGGGACCGATCTGGGCGTTCGGCCAGGAGACCGCAGTGCATGCCTTGCGGCTGATGGCCTCGGGCCTGTTCGACGCTTATCCGCGGCTCAATATCGTTCTCGGCCACATGGGCGAGAACCTGCCCTACGGCATCTGGCGGGTCGACAATTCCAATGCCTGGATTCCAAGCCGCAACAAATGGCCGGCAAAGAAGCGCTTGGGCGAGTACTTCTCGTCAAATTTCTTCCTCACCACCTCGGGCAATTTCCGCACCCAGGCGCTGATGAACGCGATGCTGGAGATCGGCGCCGACCGCATCATGTTCTCGACCGACTGGCCGTTCGAGAACATCGATCACGCGGCCAATTGGTTCGACACTTGTCCGATCAGCGAGAACGACCGCATGAAAATCGGGCGCGGCAATGCGCGGCGACTGTTCAAGCTCGGGAATGAGTGAACCGGAATGTGGAATCGCCGGTTGCGATTTCCGCTTGCCCCGCATAGGCGTGGACCCGGCGCTAGATCCCCGTTTGCGCGGGAATGAGCGAATTTTTCGTAGCGTAGCTAGACTAGGTGTTTAGTCCCGGCATT
The DNA here is from genome assembly GCA_036267435.1 of Xanthobacteraceae bacterium. GTDB lineage: Bacteria > Pseudomonadota > Alphaproteobacteria > Rhizobiales > Xanthobacteraceae > BOG-931. Next base: position 21,842 of record DATAWA010000008.1, read on the forward strand.
TTCTGGAGCGGATCGAGTTTGAATCGTTCTGGCTGGGAAGTCCAGCATTTGCAGATGTATTCGTAAGGAGTGAGGCCTTTGAGGGTCTTCAGCCGACGCGCGTAGTTGTGGGCGTTGA
>DATAWA010000009.1:0-15218 GCA_036267435.1 Xanthobacteraceae bacterium
GATGCGGATTTCGCCGGCTGTGGGCGCGATAAAGCCGGCGATGATGTTGAGCAGCGTCGACTTGCCGCACCCGCTCGGTCCGACGATGCAGAGGAATTCGGAGGCCGCCATCGCGAAATTCACGCCGCGCACCCCAGGCACCGTGCCGCTTGGCGTGGCATAGGTCAGCGTGATGTCGTGCGCCTCGATATGGGGCATCGGCGATCCCCGTTTTCCTTCCCAAGCTTTTCTTCGAGCACGATGATGCTCTAGCATGCGCGGTTCCGGCGACGCGGACACTTTGTGCCAGAAGCGCGGTCTCCCAGCCAGCCGGAAAAGGGGGGTAACATGAAGACGATTGGGACGAGCCATGTCGTCGCGGCCGTAATGCTTGCGGCCGGACTTCTGTTCGCGGCACCGCCGCTGTTCGCGCAAAGCTATCCTAACCGCCCGATCCGCCTGATCGTCAATTTTCCTCCCGGCGGCACCGGCGATATCCTCGGGCGTATCATCGCCAACCAATTAGCCGTCGAATTTGGTCAATCCATCGCAGTCGAAAACAGATCGGGCGCGGGCGGCACTATTGGCGCCCGCGACGTCGCCGGCGCCACACCCGACGGCTACACCTTGACGGTCGGTCAAACCCCCGAGATCGCCATCAATCCGTATTTCATGAAGGACGTCGGCTACGATCCCTTGAAGGATTTGCAGCCGATCGCGCTGGCCGGAGTCGTGCCGTTAGCGCTGGTCGTGCCGCCGAATTCGCCGTTCTCGACCGCGGCGCAGTGGGTGGCGGCGCTGCGCTCCGAACGGGCGCTCACTTTCGCCTCCGCAGGTATCGGCACGCCCGGTCATCTCGCCGGCGAGTTGTTGAAGCTCAAACTCGACAGCAAACTGGTCCACGTGCCGTACAAAGGCGCGGGCCCGGCCCTCAACGACGTGGCCGGCGGTCAAGTCGATTTTTACTTTCCCGGATACCCGGGCGCGGTGCCGCTGATGCAGGGCGGCAGGATCAAGATGCTGGCGGTGTCGACGGCGAAGCGCGCACCGGCAGCGCCCGACATGCCGACCGTCGCCGAGGTTACCGGGATTGCCAATTTCGATTTCACCTTGTGGGCCGGCTTTTTCGGGCCCCGCGGATTGCCGGCGGCGGTCGTGACGCGGCTCAATACCGCAATCAACAAGGTCATCGGCGAACCTGACGTCAAGGCGAAGCTGGAGGCCAATGGCGCCGACGTGTCGGCGTTGTCGGTCGATCAATTCAGCGCCTTCGTTCGCGCGGATATTGAAAGATACAAAGAGATTATCCAGGCAGGGAACTTAAAGCCGGAGTGACGGCGGCGCGTTGCCGGAGCGCTAGCCCTTCGCCGCGCGCGCCATGCCCCAGCGATAAATGGTGGCGCGCTCGATCGAGCCGAACACCAGCCGCTCGGCGAGAAAGCCGATGCCGCCGATGACCACGAGCGAAGCCAGCATCACGTCGGTGTCGAGGAATTCCTTGGCGTCGAAGATCACCCAGCCTAGACCCCAATCCGAGCCCGCCAGCATTTCGGCGCCGATCACCGCGATCCAGGAGCGCAGGAACGATTGGCGCAGCCCGGTGATGATGAACGGCGATGCGCCGGGGATGATGACCTTCCAGAACAGCGCGCGCTCGTTGGCGCCCATGGCGCCGGCGGCGCGCAGCCAGATCGGATTGACCGAGCGCACGCCGGTCCAGGTGTTGAGCAGCATCGGGAACAGCGCAGCGTAAAACACGATGAGGACGGTCACCGTATTGCCGAGCCCGAACCACAGGATGAAGACCGGCACCCAGGCGAGCGAGGGGATCGGCATCAGCGCGCTCGATAGCGGCAGCACGAATTGCTCGACGGGGCGGAAGCGGCCCATGGCCACGCCCAACGGCAGGCCGACGGCGACAGCAAGGCCGAAACCGATGACCACCCGATAGAGGGTGGCGGCGGCATGATGGAGCATGGTGCCGTCGAGGATCGAACTGAACAGCGTCTGCGCCACGACGCCGAGCGGCGGCATCAAGGCCGGCGCGAAATAACCGCTGCGCGCGACGATTTCGTAGAACGTCGCCACCGCGATCAAGCTCAGTGCGCCGCGGCGCCAGCTGCGGATGCGGTCGGTCGTCATGACATCATACCCCAGCGCACCACGGTGAAGTCCTCGAGTGGCTGAAACACCAGCTTCTCCAGCGCCAAGCCGATGATCGCGATCACCGCGATGCCGGCGAGCATGACGTCGGTGTTGAGAAATTCCTGGGCGCCGAAAATGAGCCAGCCGAGGCCCCACGGCACCGCCGCCAGCATTTCGACCGCGACCAGGATGCGCCACGCCTGCGCCAGGCCGAGCCGCAGACCGGTGAGGATATAGGGCAGCGCTCCCGGCAGAATGACATGGCGGAACAGGCGGCGATCGTCGGCGCCCATCGCCTGGGCCGAACGCAGCCAGATATCCTTGACCGCTTTCACGCCGGTCCAGCAGTTGTAGATGATCGGAAACATCGAGACGAAAGCGACCAGCACCACCGCGGAGATATTGCCGGGCCCGAACCACAACAAGAACAACGGCGCGTAGGCGAGCCCCGGGATCGGCGCGCCAATACTGACCAGCGGCAATAGGATGTCTTCGGCCCGGCGCGACCGGCCCATGGCGATGCCGATCGTGACGCCGAGCACGGCCGCGATCGCGAAACCGGCGATCAGGCGAATGAGCGTGTCGAGCGTGTGATGCGGCAGCACGCCATTGAGCGTCAGCCGAACGAAGGTGGCGGCGATAGTTTCGAGCGACGGAAAGAACTGCACCGGAAACAGCCCGAGATGCGCCACCGTCTCCCAGATGGCGCCGACCACGACGAACGGGAACGCGTTGCGTGCCGCGCGCCGGATCGGACCGGCATCGACTTGCAGTGTGGCGGGCATAAGGTCGTCAACGACGTCGTGCATGGCAATTTCAGGATAATGCGGCCGCTCGTTCGAGCACAAGCCGGCGCTTTGGGCGCGGCCGTTGCAGCCGCCGTGCCCTGTGCTAGGAACCTGTCCAGCAAGACAAAGCGGATATGGGAGTCGGAAGGCTATGGCACCGAACAACGCACCGAAGATCGGCTGGATCGGCATGGGCCGCATGGGTTTTCCCATGGCGGAACGGCTGATCAAGGCGGGTCACGATGTCTCGATCTGGAATCGTACCAAGGCCAAAGCCGAGCCGCTGGCCAAGATCGGCGGCAAGGTGGTCGACCGGCCGTCCGACCTCAACGCGGTCGACGTGCTGTTTTCCATCGTCGCCACCGGGGCCGACGTGCAGGAAGTGTTGTACGGCACGCACGGCGTGTGCGGCGAAGGCGGCAAGATGCCGCCGATCGTGGTCGACTGCTCGACCATCGCGGTCGAGGAATCCGCCGCGATCCGCAACAAGCTCAAGCAATTCGATGCCGAGTTCGTCGCCGCGCCGGTGAGCGGCAATGCCAAAGTGATCAAGGCCGGCAAGCTTTCGGCGGTGGTGTCGGGGCCCGAGGCCGCCTGCCAGGTCGCCATTCCGTTGGTCGAGGTGTTCGCACCGCGCGGCGTCTCCTATGTCGGCGACGGCGAGCTCGCCCGCGTCTGCAAGATCGCGCATAATGTGATGCTCGGCGTCGTCATCGAGAATCTGATCGAGATCATGCTGTTGACCAACAAGATGGGCGTGCCGCGCCACGCCTTCCTCGCCTTCCTCAACAATGGCGTGATGGGCTCGATGTTCACGCGCTACAAATCGCCGGCGCTGGTCAATCTCGATTGGACCACGACGTTCACGCCGGAACTCTTGCGCAAGGACCTCGACCTCGGCCTCGAGCTTGCGCGCGAGATGGACGTGCCGATGCCGGTCACGGCGGCGACCCGGGAGGTGCTGCAAGGCCATTTCGGCGCCGCGACCTTGCAGAAGAATCCGCAAGACTATCTGCAAAAAGACTTTGCCGCGCTGGCCGAGACCATGGCGCTCGCCGCCGGGATGCAGCTTGCGAGCGAGGACAAGAACGTACCGACGGGCCTCGAAGACTAAAAAGGCCTTCCGAGCTCGATCTCGGCGGGGCGTTAGGGGAGGACTTGGATGCGTTCGACGCTGCGCTATCTCATCGTCGCTGCGCTTGTTGTTTGCGCGGCGCTGTGCGGCGAGGCGCGCGTGACTTCGCGCGCGGCGGCAGATTGGCCGACGCGTCCGGTGCGGTTCATCGTCACCCTTGGGGCCGGCAGCGGCGCCGACATCGGGGCTCGATTATTCGCCGACCGTCTCAGCCAGCGCTGGGGCCAGCCGGTTGTGGTGGAGAACCGGCCCGGCGGCGACGGTATCGTCGCCATTAATGCTTTCGTCAGCGCCCACGACGATCATGTGCTGTTGTTCTCGCCGACAGCCTCCTTCACCGCGCATCCCTTCCTCCACGACCACCTGCCGTACAAGCCGAGCGACCTCGATCCGATTGCGCGCGTCTCCAACACCGTCATCGCGATCGCGGTGCCCAAGAACCTCGGCGTCAATTCGCTTTCGGAGCTGGTCGCGCTTGCCAAGAGCGAACCGGGCAAGCTCAACTGGGCGGGTGTCACCGGGGCGCTTGATTTCATGTTTGCCGGCTGGCTCAAACAGGAAGGCCTGGACATCAGCAAGGTCGCCTACAAAAACCCGGTCGACGCCGCTAACGATCTCGCCAAGGGCCGCGTGCAGGTCTATGAGGCGTCGCTTGCGATCGTGCGGCCGCAGCTGCAGAGCGGCAAGATCAAGCTCTCGCCGTGACCAATAAAGTCCGTGCGCCGAGCGCTCCCGATGTGGCGACCGCGAAGGAGCTCGGTTATCCCGATCTGACGCTCGACGGCTTGGTCGGCCTGTTCGGGCCGGCCGGTATGCCGCTCGAGCTGCGCCGGCGCATCGCCAAGGATTTCACCGCGGTTGCCGACGACGCGATCGAGCAAAAGCTGGAAGCGACCGGCCAGCTCCTAAACGTGGGCGGCCCACAGGAGTTCGCCAAATCCATCGACGAACAACGCGCCGCCGTGGCAGGCTTCGCCAAAGAACTCGGCATTCCGCCGCTGCCGCAGAACTGACGTCGATGAGGGGCCGCATGGCAAGCCGTCGCAAGCTTCGGGCAATTCGGCTGTGTGTAGCGGCCATCGCGGCGAGTCTCTTGGCGTTGGCGTCGCGACCGGGCGCGGCACAAGGTCGCCAAAGTCGGTCTCGTTGTCGTCGTTGACCGCGCAAGGCTTCGAGGTCAAGGCGGCGACCGGCACGCAATCCGGCGTCGTCAGCACGCTGGTTCTGCAGAAGGACAAGGAGGTCTTTCTGTGCGGCGCCTCCGACCTGTCGATCCAGCCGACCGCCTTCGCCTGCTGGCCGGTGAAGTGACCGCCCGCAGCCAACTCAATTGCACATATGGGTGTTCGAGTCGCAGCGCCCATGCGTCTTGTAGTGATGGCGTTCGTGCCTGACCTCTCGGCGTTCATGCCTGGCCACGTGTCGCGCTTCTCGCCTGATTTCGTGCCTGCCCCCGCCGCGCATCGCGGTGAGACAGGTTGCGCTGATCTGGGAATGTTTTGCCTTCATGCATGCGGTGATCTTCGCCACGTCGGGAATGAATTCCGAGCACAGCCGCATCGCATCGGGCGTGCAGGCTTGCTGGACGTCCTGGCTGACTTCGGCATTGGCGCTGTCGGAACGATAAAGCGACCCGCCGGCGAGCAGCGCCAGGACAACAATAAAACGCACGATCCGCATGGACATTTCCCCAGTGAGTTTGCGAGTGAGTTTGCGAGTTTCATTTGCGCGCGGCAAAGGCGGCGGTGCAAGGACCGTGTGAAGATATCTATGCACGCTTGAACGTCGCCCCGTCCACCGCAGCGACAAATGCTCGCCTAAAGGTGGCGAAAGTACGGTCCACCACATAAACGCGGTTTAGGGCGCGGCGTGAGTTTCAGTAGTTCCACCGCTCACACGCGGACCAGGCCCGCTGCGGTCAGTGTGCGCTCCAGCGAAAGCCGCGGCCGAAGTCGCGGAACTCGCCCCTGGTGATGCTTTCGGGGCACGGCTCCACGTCGCTCTCGGCGATGTCGGAGCTGGTGTTATCGAAAGAAATGTGACGGCAAAACTTGCCGTCGCGCGTCGGCAGCAGAACGTCGCCGACCGGTCTGCTGTCGTCGGCCGTGGTGACGAGCTTCAGCAGCGGATTGATAGCGGCGTGCCCGCCGAACAGAAGAGCGCCGGCGAAAAGCATGAGGAAGATCGAGGAAACGATGACCGCCCGCGCCGACGTTGACTCGTTGTGGCGGATGGCTGCGGCTTTGCGTTCGCGCAATTTTGCGTTGGCATGATCCGGTTCGACGAACCATGCCGCGCCGTGTCGCTCTGTTGCGGGAGCTGCCTGCATAGCATTATAGAACACCAGAATGATTGAACGGGTTACAAGGTATTATCTTCGATTTGAAGCAATTGCCGTCGAGGCAGGATGAAGGTGAAAGCGGCCTACGCTCGGTCCATTTGCTCTCCCCTCGGACCACGAAGGGTGAAATAATCCTTGCGTAATTTGCGACAATGAACGGGGAGGGAAGACTTGCTCACTGCCGAGCGTAACGCAATGCTGACGCGGGTCGGGCCCGGTACCCCGATGGGCGAACTCCTGCGCCGCTACTGGCAGCCGATTGCCGGGGCAAGCGAACTCGACGCCACTCCGATCAAGGCCGTCCGCCTGTTGGGAGAAGATCTCGTTCTCTACAAGGATCTGCGCGGCCGTTACGGCCTCATCGGCCGGCATTGTCCGCACCGGCGAGCGGATATGTCATACGGCTGGGTCGAGGAAAACGGCATCCGCTGCAGCTATCATGGCTGGTTTTTCGACGAGGCGGGCCGCTGTCTGGAGCAGCCCTATGAAGATACCGCCAGTCCGAAACCATCGAAGACGGGGTGTGACGCCACGGCCTATCCGGTGAAGGAATGCGCCGGACTTTTGTTCGCCTATCTAGGCCCGTTGCCGGCTCCCGAGCTGCCGGTGTGGGAGCCCTTCACCTGGGCCAACGGCTTTCGCGAGGTCGTGCTCGCCGATATTCCGTGCAATTGGTTCCAGTGTCAGGAAAACTCCATCGATCCGGTGCACTTCGAATGGATGCATGACAATTGGGGCGGCCGCCTTGCCGGCCGTGACGCCAACGCGGCGCCCAAGCATCTCAAACTCAAATTCGAGGAATTCGAGCACGGCTTCGTCTACAAGCGCGTGCGCGAAGGCCAGAGCGAACAGGACCGCTATTGGACCGTTGGCCGCGTCGCCTTATGGCCGAACGGCTTCTATCTCGGCAGCCATTTCGAATGGCGCGTGCCGGTCGACGACGAGAACACGCTCAGCGTTGCCTGGTTCTTCATGCGCGTGCCGAAAGGCCGCGAACCCTTTGTGCAGGAGCGGGTGCCGACCTGGGTGTCTCCGATCAAGGACGGCGACGGCCGCTGGATTTCGAGCCATGTCATCAACCAGGACATCATTGCCTGGGTCGGCCAGGGCCGCATCGCCGATCGCAGCCAGGAGCATCTGCGCTCGAGCGACGTCGGTATCACCATGATGCGCAACCGCTTTTTCAAGGAATTCGAAGCCGTCGCCGCCGGCCGCGAGCCGGGCGGCGTCATTCGCAGCGCCAACGCGGCGGCCTGCATCGCATTGCCCAACATGGCGCGTGAGATCAACACCGAAGGACTGCCGCTTGCCGACTATGACAAGGATCCGCTGCTGCGCCAGCGGCTCAAGGGCTTCCGCCACCACTACGGCCAGCCGCCCGAAGTGCGGCGTGCTTTCGTCGAGGCGATGGGGATTGCGGGCCCGTAGGTAGGCCCGCTTCCCGGTTTTGTTCCAGCCGCAATTTTTTGTTTTGACCTGAATCACGTCGCGTGGTTCACGGCCAGGCCACAGGATCGATCCCTTATCAGGTGAACTGATGCGCACCCAAGTTGCCATTATCGGCGGAGGCCCCGCCGGTCTGTTGCTGTCGCACATCCTGCATCGCAACGGCATCGACTGCATCGTGCTGGAACGGCAGACCCGCGCCCATGTTCTGGAGCGGATTCGCGCCGGCGTGCTCGAAGCCGGCACCGTCGCGCTGTTGCGGGACGTCGGGCTCGGTGCGCGCATGGATCGCGAGGGCCAGCCCCACGACGGCTCCGGCATCGCCTGGGAGGGCCGTCCGCACTTCCTGATCGACACGCGCAAATATACCGGCAAGCCGATGATGGCTTACGGCCAGACCGCGATCACCGAGGACCTCTACGCCGCGCACGATGCTGCTGGCGGTGAGGTCGTCGATGAAGCCGCCGACGTCCGCTTGCACGACCTGACATCCGGGCGGCCGCATGTCACCTACCGGAAAGCCGGCGTCACGCACCGGGTCGACTGCGACTATGTCGCCGGCTGTGACGGCTATCACGGCGTGGCCCGCACATCGATTCCAGCTTCGCTGCTCAAGACCTACGAGAAGAGCTATCCGTTCGGCTGGCTTGGCATCATGTCGGAGACGCCGCCCTATCCCGAGATTTGCTATTGCTACCACAGCCGCGGTTTTGCGCTGGCCTCCATGCGCAATCCGATGCTGAGCCGCTACTACATCCAATGCGACCTCGACACCAGACTCGAGGATTGGCCTGACGATCGGTTCTGGCAGGAGTTTCTGGCGCGCTGTCCGAGCGAGATGGCCGACAGCATCGTGACCGGTCCCTCGATCGAAAAGTCGATCGCACCGCTGCGCAGCTTCGTCGCGGAGCCCATGCGCTACGGTGCGCTGTTTTTGGCCGGCGATGCCGCCCATATCGTGCCGCCGACCGGCGCCAAGGGTCTTAACCTCGCGGTGTCCGACGTGTTTTATCTGTCCCGCGCGCTGACCGAGTTCTACCGCGGCGGCCGGACGGATTATCTCGACAGCTATTCGCAGACCGCATTGCGCCGGGTATGGGGCGCCGCGCGCATGTCATGGTGGCTGACGATGCTGCTGCATCGCTTTGCCAACGAGCCGCCGTTCGAGGCGCAAATGCGGCTCAATCAGTTCGATTACCTGTTGACGTCCGAGCACGCCCAGGCATCGCTGGCCGAGCAATATGTCGGGCTGCCGTATTGAAGCGGCGATTAGGCTTTCGCCTGCCGGCGGATGGTGCCGAGAAGCCCGCGCGGGAAGAACAGCACGACCAATATGAAGATGACGCCGACAAAGGACATCCAGTTTACCGTCATCGACGAAATGTAGTCCTGCAAGGAGACGAAGACCGCGGCGCCGAGCAGCGGCCCCCAAAAGGTGCGCATGCCGCCGATCACCGTCATGACGACGAAATAGCCGGACAGCGTATAGTGCAGCGTCAACGGGTCGGCGAAGTTATTGAGCAGCGCATAGAGCGTGCCAGCCAGCGCCGTGAAAAAGCAGGAGATGGAAAACGACAGCCAGATATGGCGCTCCACCGGAATGCCAAGGAAACGGGCGCGCCGCTCGTTCTCGCGGATCGCCACCAAGGTGCGGCCGAACGGTGAGCGTAACAGCACGCCCATGATCGCCACCGCCACCGCGAACACGGCGAGAACAAAGAAATAGAACGTCGTTCCACCGTCCTCGATGTGCAGCGTAAAGGGCCCGAAACCGATCGGCTGGCGCTCGAAGTCGCGCAAGCCGTCGAAGCCGCCGGTAAAGCTGTTCCAGCTATAGGCGAGGTAATACCAAAGCTGGCCAAAGGCGATGGTGCACATGGCGAAATAGACGCCGCGGCGGCGCACGATCAAGAGGCCGAACAAGGTGCCAGCCAAGCCGCCGAGCAGCGTGCCCGCCAGCATTGCGAGCGGGGTGGAATGGACGAGGTAGCGCAGCGTCAGGCCGGCGCCGTAGGCGCCAAGCCCGAAATAGGCCGCATGGCCGAAGCTCAACACGCCGGTGAAGCCCAACAGCATGTTCAGCCCCATCGCCGCCAGCCCGAACACCAGGACCCGGCCGGCGAGCGCGGTGTAGCCGCCCAAAAGCGGCAGCCAGAGCGGAACCAAGATCAGCGCGCCCCAGATCACGACCAGCAGCATTTGCCGGCGCCCCGCCGTCATCGGCAGCCTGCCGCCGAGCGAGGCGATAGCCATGGTCATGACAGCATCCCTTCCTCGCCGACCAAGCCGCGCGGCCGAATGAGCAGCACCGCCATCAGGATCGCGTAGATCACCGCTTCGCTGGCCGCCGGATAGACCACCGTGGTGAGCGCCGCGGCCATGCCGATCAAGAGGCCGCCGAACAAGGTGCCGATCAGGCTGCCGACGCCGCCGACGATGATGGCGATGAAGCTCGGCATCAAAAGATCGTCGCCCATATTTGGATTAAGCCCGATCTGGCCGGCGGCGAGCACGCCGCTCAAGCCGGCCAACAGGCAGCCGAGGGCGAAATTGAAAGTGCGCAGATGCCGGACATTGACGCCGAGTGACGCCACGGTTTCCAGATCGAGCGTACCGGCGCGGATGCGCAAGCCGATGCGGCTATAGCGCAGAAAGCTAAACAGCCCGGCCACGGCAACGATTACCACCGCGACCATGAAGATGCGGTAATAGGTGATGAAAAACAGATCGGGCGAGATCGGCTGCGCCAGCACGGCGGGCAGGCCGAGCGGCAGGCCGTTCGGACCCCAGATATAGCGCGCCGCGTCCTGCATGACGAAGGCCAGGCCGAAGGTGAGCAACAGGCTGTAGACCGGGTCACGGCCATAAATGCGGCGGATCATCAGCCGCTCGACGACGAGCCCGATCAGCGCGACGAGAAACGGAGAAACAACGAGCGCACCCCAATAACCCAGCGTAGGCGTCAGCGCGAAGGCGAGATAGCCGCCGAGCGCCAGGAAGTTGCCGTGGGCGAAATTGATGACGTTGGAGAGGTTGAGGATCAGCGACAGGCCGAGCGCCATCAGCACGTAGAACGCGCCGATGATCAGCCCATTGGTCACATTGAACAGAATGAGCTGGGTCATCGGCGCTCTTGGTTTGCGATCTTGCCGCCTATCGATGTTCGGACGTCAGCTCGGTTCCACCATCTTGCAGCCGGTTTCTTCCACGGTGCCGGCGGCCTTCTCGCCCGGAACAAGAGTGCCGACCGCAAGATAATCGTCGGCCGTGCCCTTGAGCGGATGAACTTCGCCGACAAAAATGTTCGGCATCAGTTCGTGATCGCCCTTGCGGTAGAACACCTTGCCGGGCTGCAGCGCCACATCAGGAGGCAGTTCCATGTCCTCCATGGCGGCGGCGAGTTTCGGGCCTTCGAGCGATTTCGCCTTCTCGGCGGCGAGCCGCACCGAATGCACCGAGACATAGCCGAACCAGTCGCGCGCCGACGGCGTCTTCTTGGTCGCCGCGCGATAGTCGGAGACAAATTTGACGGTCTCCGGCACGTTGGGCTGATTCCACCACCATTCGAAATCCCACCAGCCGGTCTGAGCTTCGACCGGGCACGCTTTGATGCTTTCCAATTCGAACAGCGCGCCGCCGAGCCCCATTTCGTTCTGCATGCCGAACTGGGTGAATTGCTTCATGCAGTTGATCTGGGTGAGCCCGCCCATGTTGTTGAGCAGCACGTTGGGCTTATAGGCCTTGGCCTTGATCAAGGTGGCGGAGAAGTCGGTGTTGTTGATCGGCAGCATGTCGCCTTCATAGGTGCCGCCGAGCTTGGTCAGCGCTTTGACGAAGGCATCCTGCAGCGTGTGGCCGTAAGCATAATCCGGCGTGACGAAGAACCATTTCTTGCCGAACTTCTTGACCAGTTCCGGGGTGACCGCCTCGGCGTCCATGGTCGTCGTGTTGCAGACGCGGAACACGTTCCATTTGCAATTGGTGCCGGTGATCGGATCGGTGTGGCCGCCGGGCACGATATGAAACACTTTCTTCTCGTTGGTCACCTGCGACATGGCGTAGGCGATGCCGGAATTCACGTCGCCGAAGATGGCGTCGACCTGGTCGCGGTCGATCAGCTTGCGTGTCTTCTGCACGCCGGTGCCGACGTCGTTGGCGGAGTCTTCGACCAGAAGCTCGACCTGACGGCCGAGAATGCCGCCCTTCTTATTGACTTCGGCTACGGCGTATTTGGCGCCGTCGACTTCGCTTTGCGCCAGCGCCGAGAGAACGCCGGTCAGCGGGTCGACCATGCCGATCTTGACCGGCTGATCGCCCAGCGCCCTGACGACGAACGGAGCGCCGACGACTTGGCTCGCGCCAAGCGCCAAGCCGGCCTGAAGCAAGGTGCGGCGGCGCACGGATAGCGTGGTGTTCGACATTAATCGACCCTCCCTGATGTGATTTGTTTGTTATTTTATTGGGGTTTCGGACCGCGAATGGCGGCGGCAATTTCATAAAGCGTCGTGCGCGCGCTCGTTTCCGAGGCGACCGATACGCCGACGAGGCCAAACCCTAATGCCGCGCCGTGCCCGGACGAGCGATATCTTCTACTGCGCCTTTGGCACGGTCAAGGCGATACCGGAAGAAACGCAACCGATGAACGCCTCGCTCGGCGGCGGCAATTGGCCGCGTCGCGGGCAAATCGATAGCCAACGTTTTTATGACAGAGCGTTTCTATGCGGGATGTCGTTTTCTGGCCTTGGCCTGCGCGGCGAGAAATCGCGACAGCCGCGCGCGCACGGTTTCGGCTTCTTCCGGCGTCCACTTGCGCAAGCCTTCGCCGGTCGCCATGCCGAGTCTTCCGGAGCTGACGAGTTCGCGCAGATAAGGATGCGGTCCTGCCGTGCGGTCGAGGTCGGCATACAGCACCTCGGCAATATCGAGGGTGAGGTTGGTGCCGACCAGATCGGTCTGCTCCATCGGCCCGAGCACCGCGGTGCGGGCGCCGAACCCTTCGCGGACGACGACGTCGATGGTATCGGCGTCGCAGACGCCTGAGGCAACGAGCGCGATCGCTTCGCGTTTCATCGCGTGCTGCAGCCGGTTGCCGACGAAGCCCGGCACGTCGCGGCGCACATGCACCGGCGTTTTGCCGGCTTCGCGCAACAGCGCCATCGTCCGGCGCACGGTGTCGTCGCCGGTCTTTTCGTTCTGCACGACCTCGACCAGCGGCACGAGGTGCGGCGGATTCCAGAAATGCGTGCCGACGACGCGCTGGCGATGCTTGAGATGCCGGCCGATCTCGGTCGAGGGGATCGCCGATGAGTTGCTGGCGAGGATCGTATCGGGCGCAACGAGCGTCTCCAGTTCGCCGAAGATTTGCTGCTTGATCGGCAGCTTCTCCGGCGCCGCCTCGAAGACGAAGGCGGTGCCGTCCACCGCCGGGGCCAGGGCGCCATGGGTTTCGATGCGCCCAAGGAGCGACGGCTCGTCGTCGAGCAGCGCGGCGATCGCTTGCAGACGCGCCGGCAGCGCGGTGCGAATCTCCGCCGAAGGCTCGTACAGGCCGACGCGATGCCCCGCGGCGGCAAACAGATAAGCAATGCCGTGGCCCATGAGGCCGCCGCCGACCACGCCTATTTTCAATGCGCTCATTTTAGTTCCATCGGGTCACGCATGTTTGTCCCACGGCCTTGGCGGAACTCTTGCGCCGCAACAAACATTATTCCAGCGAAGATCGTTTTCCGATGACCAATTCCTAGAAGGATAAAAGCTCATGCCAGTGCTGCTTTGGGTTGCTTTCTGGTCGTCCCTCATGGGCAGCGCCGCCTGCCTCGGCGAAATGCCGCGCCCGGCGCGGTCCGTGGTCTCCAAGCGACGCGATTTGTCCAGACACGATGTGTCCAACGACGACTAACCCTCGCCCCCCGCCACGATAACAGCCGCGATCCCGACCGGCGACTATGGGCGGTTGCCGGTGCGCCGGCCGCCAGAGCGGAATGGCGGGATCGCCGCACAACGGGTGCCATAAGGCCGCGGTCGGCTCTTCTTCGCCATCGCTTTGCGCGTTTGAACGAATAGTCCGAGCCGGACGCTGCCGTGTTGCAGCCGGCGGACCCCGCCGGTATCTATACGCGCCCTTTTGTCGAGAGCAGCGCGAATAGCCGATATGGCCCGTCTCGTCATGAAATTCGGCGGCACCTCGGTCGCCGATATCGACCGTATCCGCAACGTCGCGCGCCACGTGAAGCGCGAGGTCGATGCCGGGCACGAAGTTGCCGTCGTGGTTTCGGCCATGGCCGGCGTGACCAATCAGCTCGTGGCTTGGTGCGAAGCGGCTTTAAAGGAGCGCCGCATCTACGACGCGCGCGAGTACGACGCAGTGGTCGCGACCGGCGAACAGGTCACGGCGGGGCTCCTCGCCATCGCGCTGCAGGATATCGACATCAACGCGCGCTCGTGGTTGGGGTGGCAACTGCCGATCCTGACCTCCGCGGCCCACGGCTCGGCGCGCATCCTCGGCGTCAACGGCGAAGAGTTGATCCGCCGCTTTACGGAACGCCGGGAGGTCGCGGTCATCGCCGGCTTCCAAGGCGTGCACAAGGAAACCAATCGCATCACCACGCTGGGCCGTGGCGGATCGGATACGTCGGCGGTCGCCATCGCCGCGGCGATCCGCGCCGAGCGTTGCGACATCTATACCGACGTCGATGGCGTCTATACCACCGATCCGCGGGTGGTGCCGCGCGCCCGCCGCCTCGACAAAGTCGCGTTCGAGGAAATGCTGGAGCTTGCGTCCCTCGGCGCCAAAGTGCTGCAGGTCCGCTCGGTCGAGCTCGGCATGGTCCACAATGTGCGCATTTTCGTGCGCTCGAGCTTCGACCCGCCTGAGAAAATCGACCCGCACGGCCATCCGCCCGGAACACTGATCTGCGACGAGGGGGAAATTATGGAGCAGCAAACCGTCACCGGCATCGCCTTCTCCCGAGACGAGGCGCAAATCTCGCTCCGCCAGGTGCAGGATAAGCCTGGCGTGGCGGCCGCCATCTTCGGTCCGCTCGCCGAGACCAATATCAATGTCGACATGATCGTGCAGAACGTGTCGGCCGACGGCAAGACCACGGACATTACCTTCACGGTGCCGTCGGCCGACTATCAGCGCGCGCTCGATGTCATTGCCAAGGCCAAGGCGGCTGTCGGCTATGCCCGGCTCGACGGCGCCACCGATGTCGCCAAGATTTCGGTGATCGGCATCGGCATGCGCAGTCATGCCGGGGTGGCCGCGAGGGCGTTCGGCGCGCTGGCCGAACGGTCCATCAATATCCGGGCGATAACGACCTCCGAGATCAAGTTTTCGCTTTTGATTGACGCGGCCTTTACCGAGCTGGCGGTGCGCACGCTG
>DATAWA010000010.1:0-18504 GCA_036267435.1 Xanthobacteraceae bacterium
GGTTTTAGGAAGCGCGGCATTATCGCCAATCCGAATTGCTCGACGGCGCAGCTCGTCGTCGCGCTCAAGCCCTTGCACGACAAGGCCAAGATCAAGCGCGTCGTGGTCGCCACCTATCAGTCGGTGTCGGGCGCCGGCAAGGAGGCGATGGACGAGCTGTTTTCGCAAACCAAGGCGGTGTTCCAGCTCAATGAGGTCGAAGCGAAGAAATTTCCCAAGCGCATTGCCTTCAATATCATTCCGCAAATCGACACCTTCATGGAGGACGGCTACACCCGCGAAGAATGGAAGATGGTGGTCGAGACCAAGAAGATCCTCGACCCCAAGATCAAGCTCACCGCGACCTGCGTGCGGGTGCCGGTTTTCATCAGCCATTCCGAAGCGGTCAATGTCGAGTTCGAAAACCCGATCACGCCCGATGAGGCGCGCGGTATCTTGCGCAATGCGCCGGGCTGCCTGGTCATCGATTCGCATGAGCCCGGCGGTTACGTGACGCCTTACGAAGCGACCGGCGAGGACGCCACCTATATTAGCCGCATCCGCGAGGACGCCACTGTCGAGAACGGCCTGTCGATGTGGGTGGTGTCGGACAATCTGCGCAAGGGCGCGGCGCTCAACGCCATTCAAATCGCGGAATGCCTGCTCAACCGCAAGCTGATCACCGCGAAGCGCAAGGCGGCCTAGCCCGCCACGCCGAGAAGCAAACACGTCTAACCTGCGCGCTCGCGGATTGGCATAAACCGTGCAAAGCCGTTAGCTTAAGACCCGCCGGGGAATTGGGGACTTGAGCGATGACCGTCCGACCGCGCCGTAGCGTGCTCTATATGCCTGGGTCGAATCCGCGCGCGCTGGAAAAGGCGCGCGAACTGCCGGCCGATGGCCTTATTCTCGATCTTGAAGACGCGGTGGCGCCGGAGGCCAAGGCGGCCGCGCGCGACAATATCGTCAAGGCGCTCAAAACCGGCTTCGGCGACCGCGAAGTGCTGGTGCGCATCAACGGCCTCGATACGCGCTGGTGGGTCGACGACATCGACGCGGCGGCCGCGGCCGAACCGGACGCCATCCTGGTGCCGAAAGTATCGACCCCCAAGCAATTGCAGGACCTGGCTGCGCGCCTCGTCGACATGGGCACCCATCCGAGCGTCCGCGTCTGGGCAATGATGGAAACGCCGCTCGCCATGCTCAATATCGGCGAAATCGCCCATGCTGCGCTCGATTCCGAAACTCGGCTCGCCGGCTTCGTCATGGGCACCAACGATCTCGCCAAGGATACGCGCGCCAGGCTTGTCCCCGGCCGGGCACCGATGCTGCCATGGCTGATGACCTCCATCGCCGCGGCGCGCGCCTACGGGCTCGCTATCCTCGACGGCGTCTACAACGACCTCGCCGACGCCGAGGGCTTTGCCGCCGAGTGCCGGCAGGCGCGCGACCTTGGCTTCGACGGCAAGACACTGATCCATCCGCGGCAGATCGAGCCGTGCAACGAAGCGTTCTCGCCGAGCGCGGACGAGGTGGCGCTGGCGCGCAAGATGATCGCCGCCTTCGACCTGCCCGAGAACAAGGACAAGGGTGTCGTGCAGGTCGACGGCCGCATGGTCGAACGGCTGCATGCCGAAATGGCGCGGCAGACGGTGGCGATCGCGGACGCCATCGAGAAGCGCAGGTCGGGCGAGCCGCTCAAGGAAACGGTTGCGTCCTGACGGCGGCTCCCCGGCGGCAAAATTTTCGATTTCAAAACGCGCTCGAATTTCGCTAGTTTGGCGGTCCCGCCATTCCCACCAGCGAGTGCTCGGCCATGCCCGTTTCCATGTACACCGTTTCCATTCCAGTTTTCATTCAGCATCTCAACGGTCTTGCCGCCGTGCTCGACAAGGCCGCCGCCTGGGCCAGCGCCCGCAAGGTCAACGAAGCGGACCTGTTGAACATGCGGCTATCGCCCGACATGTTCAATCTGACGCGGCAGGTGCGCGCGGCGACCGATCACGCCGCCAACGCGGCGGGTCGACTCTCCGGCAAGGAGCTTCTGAAATTCGCCAATGACGAGACGACCGTGGCCCAGCTCAAAGACCGCATTGCCAAGACCGTCGATTACCTCAAAGGCATGAAGCCCGGCGACATCGACGGCACCGAGGGTAAGGACATCAGCATCACGTTCCCGAGCGGCCAGACCCGGCAGTTCACCGGCCAGAGCCTGTTGCTCGGCAACAGCCTGCCGAATTTCTGGTTTCATACCACTACCGCCTACGACATCGTGCGGCTGTGCGGCGTCGAAGTCGGCAAGCGCGATTTCATGGGAACGCCCGCCTCCTAACGCTCGCGGCGGGCGAGAAACAACAACGCTGTCGCCATACCGGCTTTGCGATATTTTTTCTGCCGTCGGCAGGCCGCGGAGAAGCGGGATGCCGCCCTCGCGCTGAAGCAGAATTGCTGCGGCGCACACTGATATTAGCTGTTGCCAAGCACTTCGGCATTTCCAAATATCAACACTCGCCGGCGCGGCGCTGATATCAGCGCGCCGGCTGGAAGCGCGCGCACCTAAAGACGCGCGGTGGCTGATAAGCAAAAACAATTGGGGGGTGAAGCAATGGCTAATGCCGGACATACATGGGATGACGCCAGTGAAGCGACAACACCTGAACACGTGGGCTGGAAAGAACTCTATTTGAAAGAGGACTGGTGGGTCGTTTGGGTCGGCCTCGGTCTGATGGTCTTCGCGATCCTGCTGTACCAAGCGGGGGCCAGTAACGTCATCAAATCGCTCGCCATCAATCCGGGCGGTCTTAAGTGGAGCTCATTCGGCCAGCTCACCAATCACTTCACGCAGAACGCACTCCTGTACCTCTATCAATTCGTGTTCTGGCTCGTGCTGTTCGGGGCCACAAGCGCGATCATGGGCGCCCGCCTCACGGAATTCGTGCCGGCCTTCGTGTTCCTCTACGTGCTCTCGCTAGTCATGTTTTCTATCGCGGGCTGGGTGAATGCAGCGCAGTTCAATCTTGAAGCTCCGCTGGTCGCGCTCATTCTCGGGCTTCTCATCGCCAACGTGGCTTCATTGCCGCGCTGGATGGATAGTGCGTTTCGCGTCGAGTATTTCATCAAAATCGGCATCGTCCTGCTCGGCGCCACGTTTCCCATCGCGCTTGTGCTGAGCGCCGGGCCGGTAGCCATCGTCCAGGCGACGGTGATCTCGCTCATCACCTGTCTGGTCATATTCTTCGTCGGCACCCGCGTATTCGGGATCGACAGGCGGCTGGCGGCGTTGCTCGGCGTCGGTGGCGCGGTTTGCGGCGTGTCGGCGTCAATGGCGATCGCCGCATCGGTCAGGGCGAAGAAAGAGCACCTCTACGCAACGATTACGCTTGTCGTCATCTGGGCGCTCATCATGGTCCTGCTGCTGCCGTTTCTGTCGCGCGCAATGGGGCTATTGCCGGGCGTGGCCGGAGCGTGGATAGGGACGTCGGAATTTGCCGATGCGGCGGGATTCGCTGCGGCCACGACCTACGGCAAGATGGCCGGAAACGAGGATGCAGCAATCAAATCCTTCACGCTGATGAAGGTGATCGGCCGCGATCTCTGGATTGGCATCTGGTCGGTCGTGTTCGCCACGATCGCGACCTTCGTGTGGGACAAGGGAAAGGGCGGTCAAGCGCCGGACGCGCGCGAGATCTGGTGGCGTTTTCCGAAGTTCGTGCTCGGATTCTTCGCTGCGTCGATCCTGATAAGCGCGTATGCCAGTAGCTTTCTCCCCGCCGACTTCGCCGGCGCCGTGCGGCCTAACGTGCTGCTTCCGCTGGTGGGTCTAAGGACGTGGGCGTTCGTCTTTTGCTTTCTCAGTATTGGGCTCACCACGCGCTTTCGCGACCTGCATGCGGTGGGCTGGAAGGCGTTCTGGGCCTTCACCATCGGTGTCGGCGTCAATGTCGTGCTGGGTTACATCTTGTCGGTGATCGTCTTTGGCAACTATTGGGGCGCCATCTGACGCACGCGCGCCGAAAGGCGACGCCAAACGCTGCGGCGCGTGCCGGTTTTTCACCGGCACGCCCGCGGCGCTCGAGCGCGCCATTCCGGGACTTAATATCCTCAGTTCGGCCTATGGCTCGGTGCGGGGTAATACCGGGTTGTGCGAGCGGCACGAGGCGTTTGTGACCTCAGGCACGCTGTCGTGTCCTGACTTCGTGAGGCAATAAATCCGGATATAATTTAATTCTTCAACCGATAGCCGGTCTTGAAGAACCACCAGACGATGGCGAGGCAGATGACGAGGAACAGAACCGCCATCGCCACGCTGACCTCTATATTGACGTCGGCAACGTCGAAGAAGCTCCAGCGGAAGCCGGAGATCAGATAAACCAGCGGATTGAACAGCGTGATCTTGCGCCAGAACGGCGGCAGCACGCGGGTCGAATAAAACGTGCCGCCGAGGAAGGTCAGCGGCGTGATGATCAAAAGCGGAACGATCTGCAGTTTCTCGAAGCCTTCGGCCCAGATGCCGAGGATAAAGCCGAACAGGCTAAAACTGACCGCCGTCAAAAACAGAAAGCCGAGCATCCAGAACGGATGCGCGATGTGGATCGGCACGAACAGGAACGACGTCGCCAGAATGATCAGGCCGAGCACGATCGACTTGGTCGCCGCCGCGCCGACATAGCCGAGCACGATCTCGAACGCCGACACCGGCGCCGAAAGAATCTCGTAGATGGTGCCGACGAAACGTGGAAAATAGATGCCGAACGCGGCGTTGGTCACGCTCTGCGTCAACAGCATCAGCATGATCAGGCCCGGCACGATGAAAGAGCCGTAGCTGACACCGTCGATCTGGGTGATGCGCGAGCCGATTGCGGCGCCGAAAACGATGAAATACAGCGACGTGGAAATCACCGGCGACACCACGCTCTGGAACAGCGTCCGTCCGGTTCGCGCCATTTCGTAGAAATAGATCGCGCGCACGGCGTAGAGGTTCATCGCGCAGCTCCGGAATCCCGGCTCACCAGGCCGACGAATATGTCCTCCAGCGAACGTTGCGTCGTCTGCAGATCCTTGAACTTGATGCCGGCGTGGCGGACCGCGTCGAGCAGATCGGTAATGCCGGTGCGTTCGCTCTTGGTGTCGTAGCTGTAGATCAGTTCCGTCCCGCCGGCGGCGAGGCTGAGATTGTACGGCACGAGCGCGGCCGGGATGGCGTCGATGCGGTCGCGCAATTGCAGCGTCAACTGCTTCCTGCCGAGCTTACGCATCAGCTCGGCCTTGTCCTCGATCAAAATGATCTCGCCTTTGTTGATGACGCCGACCCGGTCGGCCATGTCCTCGGCTTCCTCGATGTAGTGCGTGGTCAGGATGACGGTAACGCCGGAGGCGCGCAATTCGCGCACCAATTGCCACATGTCCTTGCGCAATTCGACGTCGACGCCGGCGGTCGGCTCGTCGAGAAACAAAATTCGCGGCTCGTGCGCCAGCGCCTTGGCGATCATCAAGCGGCGCTTCATTCCGCCCGACAGCATCCTGATCTTGGCGTCGCGCTTGTCCCACAACGAAAGCTGCTTCAGCACCTTCTCGATGTAGGCGGCATCGGGCCTTTTGCCGAATACCCCGCGCGAGAAGCGCATGGTCGCGGGCGGCGTCTCGAAAGCGTCGGTGGTGAGCTCCTGGGGAACGAGCCCGATCAGCGAGCGCGCGGCGCGGTAATCCGCGATAATGTCGTGGCCTTCCACCGTGACGTTGCCGCCGGTCGGCTTGACGATGCCGCAGATGATGCCGATCAGCGTGGTCTTGCCGGCGCCGTTCGGCCCCAGCAGCGCAAAAATCTCGCCGTGGCGGATGTCGAGATTGACGTCCTTGAGCGCCTGGAAGCCCGACGCATAGGTCTTGTCGAGATGCGAAACGGAGATTGCGGAGGTCATGACTTCCCAGGCGTCATCACCGGGCTTGACTCGGTGATCAGTCGTATTGCGTCAAGGCAGCATGGATTGCCGGAACAAGTCCGGCAATGACGATGCTCACACCCAGGGCCGCGACTGCTTGGCCTTGGCCTCGAAGCCTTCGATCTTGTTCTGCTTCTGCATGGTCACGCCGACTTCGTCGAGACCGTTGAGCAGAGCCTGCTTGCGGTGCGGATCGATGTCGAATTTGACCGCGCCGCCGTCCGGCCCGCGGATTTCCTGCTTTTCCAGATCGACGGTAAGCGTCGCGTTGGCGCCGCGGTCGGCGTCGTCGAACAGCTTCTCGAGGTCTTCCGGCGATACCTTGATCGGCAGCACGCCGTTCTTGAAGCAGTTGTTGTAGAAAATATCGCCGAACGAGGTCGAGATCACGCAGGTGATGCCGAAATCGAGCAAGGCCCATGGCGCATGCTCGCGTGAGGAGCCGCAGCCGAAATTATCGCCGGCGACCAGAATCTTGGCCTTGCGATAGGCCGGCTTGTTGAGCACAAAATCGGGATTTTCGCTGCCGTCATCGCGGAAGCGCTTCTCGGAGAACAGGCCCTTGCCGAGGCCGGTGCGCTTGATGGTCTTCAAATACTGTTTGGGGATTATCATGTCGGTGTCGATATTGATCATCTTCATCGGCGCGGCGACGCCTTCCAGAACCGTGAACTTTTGCATGGTCGATCCCTGCCTCGGCCGGATGCTTCTATTGCGGGATTTAATGGGGTCTGAGCGGACGCAGGTCAAGCCCGCGGCATCTGTTCCTCGGCCGCGAACTTTGACTCCCGGTCGAGCGCGCAAACCTGAACGCTATACTCGGTATAGTATTTTTCCCGTGCCAGTTTTTGTGCCGTGATGTGCTCCGAGTTGGTGCGCCAGGCCCGTAGGCCGTCGGCGTGTTCGAATTCGACGATCGTGCAACGCTCGCCGTCTTCGGCATGAAAGGTCTTGTGCGAGACGTAGCCCGGCATGGTGCGGGCGAGCGCGTTCATGCGGTCGACCGCAACGGCGTATTCGTCGCCGACGCCCGGCTTGAGCCGGGAGCGAAACACCGTAATCAGCATGACGTTTATTTCACCTCCGCTAGGTGGCGATGCGATCTGCGGATCAGGCCTGCTTCTCCACGGTCGGCACTGACGCGAGTTCGGTGACCCAAGGCCGATGCGACCGCCACCAGCCCTGCCGCTTCGGCGGCAGCCGGTCGCGCTGGTGCAGCATGCCGACGCGCACGGTGTAAGACGGCTGCACCCCGTCGCCCGGCGTGGTCGAGTAGATCGGCGTGCCGCAGCGCGGGCAGAAGGCCTGCAACCGCGGCTTGCCGCTGTCGGCGGTGGTCTTCAGGTAGGTCGTCGGCTGGCCGGTCATTTTGAATGTCGTGCCCGGCACCGGAACCGAAATGCGAAACGCGGTGCCCGTCGAGGTTTGGCAGTCGGTGCAATGGCAGATACTGACCTTTTCCGGATCGGCTTCGCCTTCGATGGCGATAAAGCCGCAATGACATGTGCCGTCGATTTTCATGCTTCGCTCCTTTTCATCGCTAGCCGGCCGCGCGCTCGATCGCATGCATGTCGGCATCCGACAGGCCGAAATGGTGGCCGATTTCGTACACCAGCACATGCTTGACGATGTCGCCCAGCGTCTCGTCGTGCTCGGCCCAGTAGTCGAGGATCGGCCGGCGGTAGAGCCAGATCATATTCGGCATCTGGCCGGTGAAGCTTTCGCCGCGCAACGGCAGGCCGATGCCGTGAAACAGCCCGAGCAGGTCGAATTCGCTGCGTGCCCGCATGCGGGCGAGCACCTCTTTGCTCGGGAAATCGTCGACCTGAATGACGACGTCGGCGCAGAGCTCGCGGAATTTCTTCGGCAAATGGCGGAACACGTCGCCGGCCAGGACTTCGAACGCGGCGAGCGAGGGCGCCTTGACCGGGCCCCAGGCCAGCGGGTCGGATTTTACATCGGCCATAATCGTAATGTAGCGCTGTTTGCCCGGTTCCGCTCGTCCCCGCGGCAGCGGGGACCCAGATCTGGATTCCCGCTTGCGCGGGAATGAGCGGAATAATGCAAGCTACGAGCTAATGATGTCACTCAAGGCTTTGATCGTCTTTTACATCGTTGCCGCGCCGGCGCTCGTCGTGGCGGTACCCGCCGCCGCGCAGAACGATACCTCGCCGCTGGCGCAGCCAGGGTTCGCCTCGCCGCCGCCAAGGCATGTCCGCGGCCGCATCACCATCCATCCGGGACGCTTGCTCTATCGGCGCTGCACCGACTGGTACGAATTGCAGCACCGGCCGAGCGGCACGGTGCTGTTTCCCGAAATGCGCTGCTGGTGGGTGAGGGGCTAAAGCCGCTGCCTGCCTCGTCCGGGAAACGAAATTCCTAACGCCACTCCCGAATATCGACGAAGTGCCCGGCGATGCCGGCAGCGGCGGCCATGGCCGGCGACACCAGATGCGTGCGGCCCTTGTAGCCTTGGCGGCCCTCGAAATTGCGGTTCGAGGTCGAGGCGCAGCGCTCGCCCGGCGCGAGCTTGTCGGGGTTCATGGCAAGACACATCGAGCATCCCGGTTCGCGCCATTCGAAGCCGGCTTTGACGAAAATCTTGTCGAGCCCTTCGGACTCGGCTTGCTCTTTGACGAGTCCGGAGCCCGGCACGATCATGGCTTTGACGTTGGCATTGACGGTCTTGCCGTCGACGACGCGGGCCACTTCGCGCAAATCCTCGATGCGCGCATTGGTGCAGGAGCCGATGAACACCCGGTCGATGGCGATGTCGGAAATCCTCTCGCCGCCTTTGAGCCCCATGTAGCCGAGCGCGCGCCCGATCGCTTCGCGCTTCTTGTCATCGGTCACGCCGTCAAGACTTGGCACGCGGCCGGTCACCGAAATCACCTGCTCGGGGCTCGTTCCCCAGGTGACGAGCGGCGGCAGCTTCGCGGCGTCGAGCTTGATTTCGCGGTCGAAATGCGCGCCCTCATCGGATTGCAAGCCGCTCCAATAGGCGACCGCCGCGTCCCAATCCTTGCCTTGCGGCGCCTTGGGGCGGCCCTTCAGATAGGCGTAGGTTTTTTCGTCGGGCGCGATGAAGCCGGCTTTGGCGCCGGCCTCGACCGACATGTTGCACACCGTCATGCGGCCTTCCATCGACAGCGCCCGGATCGCCTCGCCGGCATATTCCAGCGCATAGCCGGTGCCGCCGGCGGTGCCGATCTCGCCGATGATGGCGAGGATGATATCTTTCGCGGTCACGCCGGGCGGCAACTTGCCGTCGACCATCGCGCGCATGTTCATCGACTTCTTCTGCACCAGCGTTTGCGTCGCCAAGACGTGCTCGACCTCGGAGGTGCCGATGCCGTAGGCGAGCGCACCGAAGGCGCCGTTGGTCGCAGTATGGCTGTCGCCGCAAACCAGCGTGACGCCGGGCAGCGTGAAGCCCTGTTCCGGGCCGATGATGTGAACGATGCCCTGACGCTTATCGAACTCGTCGTAATATTCGAGATTGAAGAACTTGGCGTTCTCGGCGAGGTAGGCGATCTGCGCCGCGCTCTCCGGATCGGGATTGGGCAAATTGCGGTCCGTGGTCGGCACGTTGTGATCGACCACAAGCAGCGTCTTGTCCGGCGCATGCACTTTGCGGCCGGACAGCCGCAAACCTTCGAAGGCCTGCGGGCTCGTCACTTCGTGGACGATATGGCGGTCGATATAGATCAGAGCGGACCCGTCGGGGTCCTCCTCGATCAGATGATCTTCCCAGATTTTATCGTAGAGGGTGCGGGGCTTGGCCATTTGCGCAACTCACAAGGTCACGACGCCATGATGCTCCATCGCGGGCGCAGGACGCAATTGCGATGGGTGAAGGTTACTCTGCCGCCTTGTCGCCTGGGGCCTCGGTCGTATGGTCCTGCCGCTCGAAGATGCGGGCGGACTTGCCGCGCCGGCCGCGCAGATAATAGAGCTTGGCCCGGCGCACTTTGCCGCGGCGCGTCACGACGATCGAGTCGATCATCGGCGAATAGAGCGGAAAGACGCGCTCGACGCCTTCGCCGTAGGAGATTTTGCGCACGGTGAAATTCTCGTTCAGTCCGCCGCCGGAGCGGCCGATGCAGACGCCTTCATAGGCCTGGACGCGGGCGCGCTCGCCTTCGACGATCTTGACGTTAACGATGACCGTATCGCCCGGCTGGAAATCGGGAATTTCCTTGCCGGCAGACAGCTTCGCCATCTGTTCATTTTCGATTTCTTTGAGCAAATTCATGGCGAATTCTCCATCGGCTGCGCTTTCCCTCGCGCCGCTTTCAAACCGGTTTTCCACGGGTTGGGCGTGCTTCTACGCCACCCCGCGGGTTTTGTCACCCTCACGTCACCCCGTCCGCGCACCGTTGCCGAAATGCCGCAAAAAGGCGGACCAGAGATCGGGCCGGCGCTCACGCGTGACCCGCTCGGCCTCGGCGCGCCGCCAGGCGGCGATTTTGCCGTGGTCGCCGGACAATAGAACCTCCGGGATCGCCCGGTCTTCCCACACCTGCGGCCGGGTATAATGCGGGTACTCCAACAGGCTCTCGGCAAAGCTTTCTTCGGCGCCGGAGGCGGCCGTGCCCATGACGCCGGGCAACAGCCGGATACAGGCGTCGATCAGCGCCATGGCCGCGATCTCGCCGCCGGACAGCACATAATCGCCGATCGAGACCTCTTCCAGCCCGCGCCCGGCAATGACCCGCTCGTCGACCCCTTCGAAGCGGCCGCAGACCAGGACCACGCCCGGGCCGCCGCTTAGAGCCCCGACGCGGCCTTGCGTCAGCGGCGCGCCGCGCGGCGACAGCAACAGGCGGGGGCGCTGGTCGGCTGCGACGGCATCGATAGCCCGGCCTAAGATGTCAGGCTTCATCACCATGCCCGGGCCGCCGCCAGCCGGCGTATCGTCGACGGTGCGATGCTTGTCGGTGGTGAAATTCCGAATGTCGACGGCGTCGAGCGTCCAGCTGCCAGCCGCGAGCGCCTTGCCGGCAAGGCTTAAGCCCAACGGTCCCGGAAACATCTCCGGAAAAATCGTCAATATGCTCGCGCGCCACGGCAAAGTTAGCCCCCTCCCGAGCGCTTTGTGCTCGGCCCCGAGAGGGGTGGCGTTTCTTCGGCGAGCGTAGGCAAATCGACCACGATCCTGCCCGCTGCGACATCGACCGTCGGCACATTGATCGCATCAAATGCAATCAATTCCGTCTTGCCGCCGGCATCCGGCTTCACTTCGATGAGATCGCCGGCGCCGAAATTGTGGACGCCGACGACGGCGCCGAGGCGCGCTCCGGCGCGATCGAGCACGGCGAGCCCGATCAGGTCGGCGTGATAGAACTCGTCCGGCTCGTCCGGCTCCGGCAACCGCTGGCGCGGCACATAGAGCTTGGTATTGGCCAGCCGCTCGGCGGCACCGCGGTCGGAAATGCCGGATAGCCGCGCCACGAAATGGTCCTTGGCGAGCCGCAGGCTTTCGATTTCGAACACGCGGCCGTCCTCGGCTTCGAGCGGCCCATAATGCGCAATCGCCCCCGGATCGGCGGTGAACGAGCGCAGCCGCACTTCGCCGCGCAAACCGTGAGCGGCGCCGATCTGGCCGAGGCAGACGCGCGCGCCGCCCGCCATGGATCGTTAGCTCGCCGCCGCCGGTGCTGCGGGCGCTGCAGGCGCTGCAGCCGCGGCTGCTTTGGCGGCTTCTTCCTTGGCCTTGCGCTCTTTGCGCGGCACGGCCTTTTCAGGATTATTGCGCGCCTTGCGCTTCATCACGCCGGCGGCGTCGAGAAAGCGCATGACGCGATCCGACGGCTGGGCACCCTTGGCGATCCAGGCCTTGGCCTTTTCGACGTCCCACTTCAGCCGGTCGGTCTTGTCCTTCGGCAACAGCGGATTGAAATAACCCAGCCGCTCGATAAAGCGGCCGTCGCGGGGGCTGCGGCTGTCGGCGACGACGATGTGATAGACCGGCCGCTTCTTGGTGCCGGCGCGGGCCATGCGGATGACGAGAGGCATTTTTGTTTTTCCTTTCAGTTGTTATGGATTCCGGGCTCGCAGCTTCGCGGCGCCGGAATGACGATGGTGATCAATGACGTCACTTCTTTTTTCCCAAACCGGGAAATTTCGGGCCAAGGCCCGGGAATCCACCCGGTAGTCCGGGAAAATTTGGTGGCAGGCCTTTGGGCAGGCCCGGCATGGTCGGTGGCAGGCCGCCCGGCGCGCCGGGTAATCCCTGCGGCAGGCCGCCCGGCATTTGCTGCGCGAGCTTTGCCATCTCTTCCGGGCTCGGCATGCCGCCGCCGAAGCCCAGCATATTGGCAAGCCCGGCGAGCGGGCCGCGCTTGGCGCCGCCCATGGCCTTCATCACGTCCGCCATGGTGCGGTGCATTTTCAGAAGCTTGTTGATGTCTTCCGGCTTGGTGCCGGAACCAGCGGCGATCCGGCGCTTACGGCTGGCTTTGAGCACATCGGGGTTGCGCCGTTCGCCGGGCGTCATCGAGTCGATGATCGCCATCTGCCTCTTGAGAACTGTTTCGTCGAGATTGCGTTCGGCGAGCTGATTTTTCATCTTGGCGACGCCGGGCATCATCGCCATCAGCCCGCTCATGCCGCCCATCGTTTGCATTTGCCCAAGCTGCTCGCGCAAGTCCGAAAGATCGAACGTGCCCTTACGCATTTTCGCGGCGACGCGCGCTGCCTTCTCGGCATCGATGGTGGTCGCGGCCTTCTCGACCAGCGAAACGATGTCGCCCATGCCAAGAATGCGGTCGGCGATGCGCTGCGGATAAAAATCCTCGATGGCGTCGAGCTTTTCGCCGGTGCCGATAAGTTTGATCGGCTTGCCGGTGACGGCGCGCATCGATAAAGCGGCACCGCCACGGCCGTCGCCGTCGATGCGGGTCAATACGATGCCGGTGAGGTCGAGCCGCTCGTTGAAGGCTTTTGCCAGATTGACGGCGTCCTGGCCGGTCAGCGCGTCGGCGACCAGCAGCACCTCGTGGGGCTTGGCAGTGCGGCGCACCTCGGCCGCTTCGCGCATCAGCTCTTCGTCGAGCGTCAGCCGGCCGGCGGTGTCGAGCAACAGCACGTCGTAGCCGCCAAGCCGAGCGGCTTGCTCGGCGCGCGCGGCGATCTGCACCGGGGACTGTCCTGCGACGATCGGCAAAGTCTCGACGTTGACCTGCGTGCCGAGCACCGCGAGCTGTTCCATCGCCGCCGGCCGGCGGGTGTCCAGCGACGCCATCAGCACTTTACGCTTTTGAAGCTCGGTCAGCCGTTTGGCGATCTTGGCGGTGGTGGTGGTTTTGCCCGAGCCCTGCAGGCCCACCATCATGATCGCAACCGGTGCCGGCGCGTTGAGATCGATCGGTTGCGCGTCCGATCCCAAGGTCTCGATCAATTGGTCGTGCACGATCTTCACGACCATCTGGCCGGGCGTGACCGACTTGACGACCTCGACGCCGACGGCGCGCGTTTTGACTTGATCGGTGAAGGCGCGCGCAACGTCCAGCGCCACGTCGGCCTCGAGCAAGGCACGGCGGACCTCACGCAGCGCCGCTTCGACATCGGCTTCCGACAGCGCGCCGCGCCTGGTCAGCCGGTCGAGGATGCCG
The DNA here is from genome assembly GCA_036267435.1 of Xanthobacteraceae bacterium. Classification (GTDB taxonomy): domain Bacteria; phylum Pseudomonadota; class Alphaproteobacteria; order Rhizobiales; family Xanthobacteraceae; genus BOG-931. Next base: position 13,535 of record DATAWA010000010.1, read on the forward strand.
TTGAGCCGCTCCGACAGGGTGTCGAACATCTAAAAGCACCTTTACGCCCGAGGGCGCATTGCGCTGTCGGGCGGTAGCCTCCGGTCACAAAGGGCCGGTCGGCGGTTCAAAATCGGTCTCTTAACGAGAGTGGCCGGAAAATAGGGGGTGCGTCCGCCGCCGTCAACCATGGGTTCCGGAGCTGCCCGCCGGGCGGCGCCCTATATGGTGGGGACGATGTCGCGCTATTACCACGGTCCAATTTCCGATCATTTCGACGGCGAGCGGTTTTTCGACCCTGACGGCGCGCCGCCGCGCAGCCGGGGCGATCTGTTGCGCTGGCGTCTGCAACGCCGCACCAGGGCGAAATGGCCGGGATGGGCGCCGTCGCCTTATGCCGACCGTCCGCCGCCACGCGTCGAAGGGGCGCCCTGGCGCATCACTTATGTCGGCCACGCGAGCTTTCTCATCCAAACCGCAGGCCGCAATATTCTGCTCGATCCGGTCTGGTCGAAACGCGCTTCGCCGTTTCGCTTTATTGGGCCGAAACGGGTCAACGCTCCCGGTATTGCCTTTGCCGATCTGCCGCCGATCGATGCCGTACTGGTGTCGCACGGCCACTACGACCATCTCGACGTCGCGACGCTGTCGCGGCTTGCCGCCGCGCATACTTGCCGCGTCATCACTTCGCTCGGCAACGACACCATCATGCGCAATTACGATCCCGCGATTGCGGCCGAGGGCTACGACTGGGAACAGCGCGCCGATCTTGGGGGCGGCATGAGCGTGACGCTGGTGCCGACGCGGCACTGGTCGGCGCGCAATCTGTCCGATCGCAACATGTCGCTGTGGGCCTCATTTGTCATCGAGACACCCGGCGGCCGCATCTATTTCGTCGCCGATTCCGGCTACGGCGACGGCCGCCATTTCCGCAAAGCACGTGCGGGCCACGGTCCGTTCCGGCTCGCCATATTGCCGATTGGCGCCTACGAGCCGCGCTGGTTCATGCGCGAGCAGCACATCAATCCGGCCGAGGCGGTGCGGGCCTTCGCCGATTGCGGTGCCGAACTCGCGCTCGGCCATCATTACGGCACGTTCCAACTCACCGATGAGGCGATCGATGCGCCGCTTGTCGCGTTGGCTGAGGTTCTGCAGGCCGCCGGCCTTCCCCCGGAGCGATTCCGCACGCTGCAGCCCGGACAGGTTTGGCAACTGTAAGTGAACGCGATTTAGGCGGGTGAACCGTTAGAGCAGCGCGCGCGCATGAAATCTATGAATGCGCGCAGCGCTCCAGGCATTTGGCGGCGGCTTGGATAATAGAGAAATGGCGCCGACGGATGTCCGCTCCAATCCGGCAAGACTTGAACCAGCCGTCCGTCGGCAAGCGGAGCCGAAATAAGCAGCGCCGGAAGGTAGCCGACGCCGATGCCCTCGAGCACGGCGTTCCTCACAAGGTGCCAGTCGTTCAGGATCAGTGAACCTTCAACCGCCACGTCGACACGCCGGCTGGTATTCTCGAAATGCCACGACTCGATCGAGCCGTCCCAATCCGAGCGCAGCCGCACGCAATTGTGTGCATGCAAATCTTCCGGGGTCAGAGGGCGCGGATGAAGCGCCAAGTAGGCCGGCGAGGCGACAGCCGTCAGGCGTTGGTCGTCGAGCAAACGTACCGCGATCATATCTTTCTCGACCCGTTCGCCGACGCGAATGCCGGCGTCAAACCGGCTGCTCACGATGTCGCTGTGCGTGTCGTCTGCGGCCACTTCGAGTTTAATGTCGGGATATTTCGCCAGGAACTGCGGCAGTACGGGACCGACCAGCAAGGTCGCCGCCAGGCGGCTGGCGCTCAGGCGCAACGCGCCACTCGGCTTGTCCCGAAACGCATTGACCGACTCGATTGCTTTGTCGATGCCGTCGAGGACCGGCTGCGCGTCGGCCAACAAATGTTCGCCGGCCTCCGTCAGCGCAACGCTACGCGTGGTGCGATTGAAAAGGCGAACGCCAAGCCGCTCTTCCAAAGAGTGAATGGTTTGGCTCAGCCCCGATGGTGCAATGCCGAGTTGGGCCGCGGCCTTCCTGAAATTCCGGTGCTCCGCGACCGCCACAAACGCGCTCAGTTCGGCAAATTGAGTTCCTCGCATGCCGGCATTCCCGCAAATGCAATAATCGCCTTGATTGGCCGCATCGCCATGATATCCGGTGGCCGTTCTCTGGGCTATATCGGCTGTGCACCCGCCACCTTAAGCGGCATCGGCTCATGAGCAGCTATTCGCACTGCTCATGAGCCGGCCGTTCGAAACCGCGAAGATCAAAGCGACGACGTTTGCGGGTAATACGCCCGTCCGATCGCTGTTACGGCTGCTGACCATGTGCGGTCATGCATTCCCCGTAAGTGGCGAGCTGCGTCGTCTGCCACGAGCTGTTGCTCCATTTTCCGGCCAGGGCGTTGCACTCTTGCATCGCTTGCGCTCGTGACCCGTCCATCGTCAGCGGCTGCGCGAGCGGCGCCGTGGGCGCGTACATGTACAACCGCGGTGAAGTTTGCAGCAACTGCTGCGGAGATTGCGTTTGGTGACGATGGGCAGTCGCGGCGAATACCGGCGATGCCGTCAGCATTGCCAAAGCGGCGGCGATAAGAATCTTTTTCATGTTATATCTCCCTCGAACCCTTTTTGGCTTATATCTCCCTCGAACCCTTTTTGGCGTGCAGCGGACTGCAGTCTGTTGTTTCGGCAACCCGCCTGGTGGTGAGATGCTTATGCCGAGGGTTTTCAACTATGGGCTGAACTCGCCATGCCTTGTTCAGGCACGCTGAACAATCGGCACCAACCGTATTTCGCCGTTGCGGGACAGCCTTAAAGCAGCCCAGTAGCAGATTCCATTGAGCGTCACGTTCGCCACGACCCACGGTTTAATTGGCCGCGCCCGATCGCTTGGCAAATTATCCTGCCCGGGTGAACGGACTATTCAAAAATCCACCGGTTAAAGCCTGCCGGCATTGACACCATTTCAAGCGTCAAGCTGCGGCACGAGCATCCCGCTTGTGGCTCTCTTGCCGCCAATAAGGTGATGTCATGACCAGTAGATCAAAAGTTTTTTCCACCGCGACGGCGCGAACAGGATCGGCGTTCGCCGATTACATTCGCGACTTCGGATCGATTCTGTTCGACGCGGCGGAGCGTTTTTACGAGGCCCGGATGGAGAAGGCGCAGATGCGCTTGGCGCATACCAGGTATTTGGACGGGATGCCGCCATCCAGAGGTTCAAATCGATTTGGCTGAGGCCGCCCCGGGTTGCGCCAGCGTCGCTGCCTGCCGTCAGCCCGGCGAGGTCTGTGGTGGCGCGATCAACACGTAAACGTTGACCACCAGCTTGTTGACGTCGGCGGTGAGCGGGTCGGTGACGTACTCTTCGATGAACATGTCCTTGGCGACGAGCCGCTTGTCGTCCAGATAATTGGTGATCGCCTCGTAGGTGTTATCGAGATCGTCGTACGAGCCGCGATGGACGAATTTGAGCGCCTGGCCTTCAGGGGTCTGGCCCAGCGCGAGATCGCCGTGCGGAGGATTTTTGGGCGGTGCTGCAATCGGCACCGCGGCCTCGTAGTCGAAGCCGTTATCGTCGGTCGCGGTAAAGATCGTCATGGGCAGCCCGTCGGCCTTGATGCCTTCCTTGTCGAGATAGACCTTGATCTTCTTGAACGACGCCGTGATCGTCGCGAAAGCCTTGTCCCACGTCCCCGAGCCTTTGACGTAGATCATCGGCTTTGCCGTCAGCGTCGTGTCGGCGCCGAACACGTCGCCCGGCTGCGCCGGCGTCGATGGCGGGGCGATCTGCTCGGGGGCCACCGGCATCGTCGTGGACGCCGGCGGGACCGGTGCGGGGACCGGCGCCGGTACGGCGCTCGGTGCTGCATTTGGTGCCGGTGCCGGGGTTTGCGCCAAGGTTTGCGCCAAGGGTTGCGCCAAGCCAGGCTGTGGCAGCTCAAGAGTGGCGAGCAAAGCCAGCGCAGCGCCCGCGATAATGGCGCGTAGCGCAGTGCGGATCGGCATCATCGTCTCCTTGAATTGAGCGATCCGCGCCCGCGGCCGCGCTGTCGCTCGTCGTGAATCGCCCAAGCGAATCTAGCACTTTCCCCGGCATCCCGCCGCGTCCAAATTGCCGTCCACAATACTGGCGTACCCGCAGCGAATTCTCATATAAGTCGACTGCATTTGGGCTTTATCATGAGCGCACTGGCCAACCGCGATTTTGTCAAGATGAACGGCCTCGGCAACGAGATCGTCATCGTCGATCTGCGCACGCGTCCGGGGCCAATCGACCCCGCGGCAGCGCAGGCCGCCGCCCGGCAGGAGCCCTACGATCAGCTGATGGCGCTCTATCCGCCGCGCGGCGGCGACGATGCAGCGATCCGCATCTACAACAATGACGGTTCCGAGGCCGGCGCCTGCGGCAACGGCATGCGCTGCGTCGCCGCGCTCATAAACGGGGAGACCGGCAAGGCGCGTTTGCGGTTTTCGACCGCGGCGGGGGTCATTCCGTGCTGGCGCGCCGAAAACGGTCTTTTTACCGTCGATATGGGCGTGCCGCGGTGGCGCTGGGATGAAATTCCGCTGGCGGAGGAGTTCGCCGATACCCGGCGCATCGAGCTCGAAATCGGGCCGCGCGGCGCGCCGATCCTGCATTCGCCGTCGGTCGTCAGCATGGGCAATCCGCACGCCATTTTTTGGGTCGACGATCCCTACGCCTATGACCTCGCCAAGATCGGGCCGTTACTTGAACATCATCCGTTGTTCCCCGAGCGCGCCAACATCACGCTGGCGGCAACACCGTCGCGCGATCGCATCGTGATGCGCACCTGGGAGCGCGGCGCCGGATTGACCAAGGCTTGCGGCTCGGCGGCCTGCGCCGCCGCGGTGGCCGCCGTGCGGCTCAATCGCACCGGCCGCAAAGTGACGGTCACGCTGCCTGGCGGCGATCTCGAGATCGAA
>DATAWA010000011.1:0-47365 GCA_036267435.1 Xanthobacteraceae bacterium
GCCGGCCCATCGCCCTGCCCGCCCGGCGAGCCGATGCAAGGATCGGCGACCAGCTTGAACAGGCATTGCTGCGCGCCGGCATCAAGGTCGTCGCGGTTTTTGGTGGCGCAGTCGCGGATGGCGCTGACCTCCTGCGCGGTCGGTTGCCGCGATTGGGCGTGGGCTTCCCCTGGCAATTGAGCCGAAAGCGGAAGGACAAGAGCTAACGCCAAAATCCACTTCAGCACCGACCCTTCCCTCCGTCCGCCTCAACTTTCGCCGCCGCAACGTGTTTGGTTCAATCCAGAAATTCCGGCGGCCCGGCCGGCTACTCCCTCCCCGCGCGCGGCCCGCATGCGGGAGAGGGAGCCGCCAGCGGCGAAGACAGTGAGCTTGCGTCCCTCTACATTACGTTATCTTCAGCCTCTTGAGCGAAACCACAGTGACCTCTTTGCCTCTGCAGAACCTCACCATCAAGCCACGGCGGCTGTGGGACTCGCTGATGGAGACGGCAAAGATCGGCGGCACGCCCAAAGGCGGCATCTGCCGGCTGACCCTGACCGACCTCGACCGTCAGGTGCGCGACTGGTTCAAAGCGCAATGCGAGGCGCTCGGCTGCACGGTCGCGATCGACGACACGGGCAATATGTTCGCGCGCCGGCCGGGCAAGAATCCCGCGCTTCCCCCGATCGCCATGGGCTCGCATCTCGACACCCAACCGACCGGCGGCAAGTTCGATGGCGCGCTCGGTGTGCTCGGCGCGCTGGAAGCGATGCGGACGCTGCACGAGACCGGCTACGAGACCAACGCAGCGATCGAGATCGTCAACTGGACCAACGAAGAAGGCGCGCGCTTTGCGCCGGCGATGCTGGCGTCGGGCGTATTCGCCGGCGTGTTCACCCACGATTACGCCTATGCCCGCGCCGATCGCGACGGCAAAACCTTCGGCGAGGAGCTGACGCGTATCGGCTACAAGGGCGTGGAGCAATCCGGCGCGCGCAAATTTTCCGCGCTGTTCGAGCTGCACATCGAGCAAGGCCCCATTCTTGAAGCCGAACGCCGCATGATCGGCGTCGTGCAGGGCGTGCAGGGCATGCGCTGGTACGAGGTCACCGTCACCGGAGAGGCCGCGCACACCGGCGCGACGCCGATGCGGCTGCGCAAGAACGCGTTGGTCGGCGCCGCGCGCATGATCGAGCGCATCGATTCCATCGCCCGCGCGCATGCGCCCGACGCCGTCGGCTCGGTCGGGCTCATCGAGAACAAGCCGAACAGCCGCAACGTCATTCCAGGCGAAGTGTTCTTCACCGTCGACTTCCGCCATCCCGGCGAGAAGGTGCTCGAGGCGATGGAGGCCGAATTCCGCTCGAGCCTTGCCGAAATCCTCAAGCCCCTGCGGCTCGCTTACAGCGAAAGCCGCATCTGGAATTCACCGCCCGTGAAATTCGCGCCCGAACTGATCGAATGCGTGCGTAAAGGCGCGGACAAGGCCGGCTTCACGTCGCGCGACATCATCTCCGGCGCCGGCCACGACGCCGCCTACATCGCCCGCGTCGCGCCGACCACGATGATCTTCGTGCCCTGCGCCGGCGGCATTTCGCACAACGAAGCGGAATCGACGAGCCTCGACGAATGCGCCGCCGGCGCGCAGGTGCTGCTCAACGCGGTTCTGGAGTTCGATCGAAGATTGGGGTGATAAAAAAATGTAGGGTGGGTTAGCCGCGAAGCGGCGTAACCCATCGCCTCGTGGCAAAATGGCGGATTACGCTTCGCTAATGATGGGTATCGCTTCAAGCCCGGCGCGGACTGGCGGACGCCTCACTCACGTTTGCCTGGGACTCAATTCAATGGGCGACTAACGTCCGCTCCCCTCGGAAGCGGACGTGAGCTACACGGCGGAGGCGACGTGAGGGACAATAACGAAATCGCCGGCGATGAATACGGAAAGCAGTCTCAAACGCGGGCAGCGCATCGAACCGGCCGAAGCGGCAAACGCACAATTCGAACGCGTCGAAGACGAGTTCGATTGATCGCGCCAATGCAAGGATACTATACCGCGAAGCGCAATTACTTGTGATGGCCGCCTTGTCCGGTCTGTGTTGGGGCTGCGTTGCGATTGTTTTGCGTTGTGCCTGACTTCACCGATTGCGTTCCAGTCGACCCCTTGACATCAGGCTGAGGGCTGCCACAGTTTTTAAATTCCTTGCATTCGGGGGTTTGTATGGACCCCCAACCGAGCCCTTTCGGCTGGAGTGTTTTGTTTGGAATTTTCGGTGCGATGCGAGCGGTGCCTGTTGTACAGTGTTTACCCCCTTGCTTACAGAGAACCTTCTCCACCTCGCCATTGGCTGTCGCCACGAATGGGCGAAACGGCATCGCAGATGCGTAATTGGAACCCAGAGCAAAGAATGTGCCCGCTGCAAAAAGAAGCGCAGGTGTGTTGAACATTGATCTTGTCATTTGTCACCCCCCGTTATGATAGTCGTGAAGTTAATTGGTTGTCATACGACAAACTATTCTAATCCACAAGCGAGTTGGGCCAGGGCGTGTCCGGGGAATTACGGTGACAGTGCATTCAATGCCGACACTGCGCTTGATGCAGTCTCCTCACTTTCACGTCACGCCGCATCCCGCTTCGCCGCGCCGCGCCCCGGCGCCTTCTTTGGCGGCGGCAACAGCAGGTCGGCCGGCACGTTAAAGTGTGCGCGCAGCCGCTGCACCATCGCCATGCTCAGCCCCTTCTTGCCCGCCAGCACCTCGCTGACGCGGCTTGGCGTGCCGAGGATCGGCACCATGTCGGCGCGCGTCAGTCCGTGCTGCTCCATGAGATGGCGGATCAGCGCCGCCGTGCTTGGCGGCCGGCGCGACCATTGGCTTTCCTCATAGGCGGCAATCAGACGCGCTTGCGCTGCAAGCCGGGCGACGTCGGTCGGCGCGTCGGAATCCCAGAGCCGCTCGACGAGCGCATGCGCGCGAGCCAGCTCCGCAGCGCTATCGATCAAAACCAGCTTTGCATCCATCACACCGTCTCCGCATCGATTTTATCGTACTCGGCATGAGTGCCGAAGAACCGGATTGCCAGGACACCCGCCTGATACTGAAGCCGCGCCACCAATCGGTAGTCATTTCCCTTGATGTTGAAAACGACGCGGCTCGCCTTGAGAATGCTCGCTTTCGGATAAGACGCCTTAACGTCCTCCGGATTGCGCCACCGGGTACGGCCGACGATGTCCAGCCAAGCTTGGTATTGCGAGCGGGCCGCTTTGATCCCCTTATGGCTGGCGCGTCCGGCCGGGTAATGCTCGATCAATTCCGTGCCGATCACGATCATTCAATAGCATGGCACAAACTTCCAAAAATTGGAAGTCCGTGGTTTAGGGATTGGTACGAAGCCCCTGACCGGTCCTGCATGGATACGCGGGTAAGGCAGCGCATGACGGCGTCAATCGTTTCGCTTCAGGCAATTACTCCGCCGCGGGCCGCCGTGGGGCACCGCCGTAGCCGACCGGAGCGGAAGCGGATCAAATAATTTCGTGCAGCACGCTGACCGCGACGGCTTCGACGCGGGTGTCTACCGGGTCTTCTCGAAGATTTCCCGCCCGATCAGCATGCGGCGGATCTCGCTGGTGCCGGCGCCGATCTCATAGAGCTTGGCATCGCGGAGGAGGCGGCCAGCGGGAAAGTCGTTGATATAGCCGTTGCCGCCGAGGCACTGGATCGTTTCCAACGCCATCCAGGTGGCGCGCTCAGCGGCGTAGAGGATGGCGCCGGCGGCGTCCTCGCGCGTGGTCTCGCCGCGATCGCAGGCGCTGGCGACGGCATAGACATAGGACTTCGACGCATTGAGCGTCACATACATGTCGGCAAGCTTCGCCTGCATCAGCTGGAATTTGCCGATCGGCTGGCCGAATTGGGTGCGCTGATGCAGATAAGGAATGACCAGATCGAGACAAGCCTGCATGACGCCGAGCGGCCCGGCCGCCAGCACCGCGCGCTCATAGTCGAGACCGGACATCAGGATGTTGACGCCGTTGCCGACGACGCCGAGCACGTTGTCGCGCGGCACTTCGCAATCCTGGAAGACGATCTCGCTGGTGTCGGAGCCGCGCATGCCGAGCTTGTCGAGCTTCGTGCCGGTCGCGAAACCTCTAAAGCTCCGCTCGACGATGAAGGCGGTGATGCCGCGCGCGCCCGCGGTGCGGTCGGTCTTGGCATAAACGACGAGCGTGTCGGCGATGGGCCCGTTGGTGATCCACATTTTCGAGCCGTTGAGAACGTAGGCGTCGCCCTTGCGGTCAGCGCGGGTGCGCATCGAGACGACGTCGGAACCGGCGCCGGGCTCCGACATCGCCAATGCACCGACATGCTCGCCGGAGATGAGCTTGGGCAGATAGCGCCGCTTCTGCTCGTCGCTGCCGTTGCGCCGCAACTGATTGACGCACAGATTGGAGTGCGCGCCGTAAGACAGGCCGACCGCCGCCGAAGCCCGCGAAATCTCCTCCATCGCCACGCAATGATGCAGATAGCCGAGACCGGCGCCGCCCCACTCCTCTTCCACGGTGACGCCGAGCAAGCCGAGCGCGCCGAGTTGCGGCCACAGCTCGCGCGGAAAGCTGTTGGAGCGATCGATCTCGTCGGCGCAAGGTGCGATCTTGTCCTGGGCGAAACCGCGCACGGTGTCGCGCAGCATTTCGACCTCGCTACCGAGACCGAAATCGAGCCCGGGAAGGCTGTTGGTAAGCATCTAACGGTCCGATCCAAACATCGACAAGCCCAAAACGCCGAAACCCGCTCCGCTATAGATAGCGGCTCGGCAGCGCCGTGTCAGGATGCGGAATTGGTGCCGGTGCGGGCGCCGCGCGCGCCGGCGGCACGCGCCAATATCTTGTCGATCGACTCGGCGGGGCAGGCTTTGGCGAACAGGAAGCCCTGCATCTCGTCGCAGCCGGCAAGCCGCAGCAAGACCCGCTGCTCGTTGGTCTCGACGCCTTCCGCCAAGACCTTCATGCCCAGCGCATGACCGAGCGTGACGATCGACTGGATGATGGCGCCGGCATTGCCGGTGGTGCCTAGCGAAGCGACAAAGGCGCGGTCGATCTTGACCCGGTCGAACGGAAACTTCTGCAGATAGCTCAAGCTCGAATAGCCGGTACCGAAGTCGTCGAGCGCGGTCGACATGCCGAGCGCGCGCAAGGCTTCGAGCTTGACCAGGGTTTCCTCCGGATCGTGAATGAGGATGCCTTCGGTGATTTCGAGGACGATGCGCCCGGCGGCGACGCCGGTCTCGGCGATGAGCGTCCGCATGAAATCGACCAGCCCGCGGCTGCGCATCTGCACCGGCGACAGGTTGACCGAAACAAACAGATTGGGCCAGCGCATCGCGTCGGCCAGCGCGCGGCGCATTACGATCTCGCCGAGCCGGATCATCAGACCGCTTTCTTCGGCGAGCGGAATGAACAGCGACGGCGCGATCGGGCCGCGGGTCGGATGAGTCCAGCGCAACAGCGCTTCGACGCCGACCACGGCGCCGCCCTCGGCCGCGACCACCGGCTGGTACTGAACGTTGAAGGCGTTCTGTGCGATGGCGGTTTCCAGTTCACGCAGGAAGAACCGCCGCTCGGCATGCTCCTCGTGAATTTTCGGCACGAAGCGGTGCACCGCGCCGCGACCGCTGCGCTTGGCCGAGCGCAACGCAAGCGCCGCGTGCCGCTGCAATTCGTCGCCGGTCGCGCCGTCTTGCGGCGATTGCGCCAGGCCGATGCCGACGCTGATCTGCCATTGCTGATCCATGAAGATCGGCGTGGCGAGCGCCGCCGAAATCTTATCGGCAAGCGCCATTGCGAGCTGGGCGTCTTCGCCGGCGACGAGGGCCGCGAATTCGTCATCCTGGAAGCGGCCCAGGACGGCGCCCGGCGGCAGCGCCGATTTCAGCCGCTCGGCGATGGCATGAAGCAGGGTATCGCCGCCGGCGCGTCCCAGCGCGTCGTTGACCTCGTGATAGCCGTCGATGTCGATCAGCGCGAAAACCACAAACCGCGATCCGCGCGAGGCGATCATATCGTCGAGCCGCGCCAGCAGGGCTCGTCGGTTTGGCAAGCCGGTCAATTCGTCCTGCGTGGTCAGCCGCCGGACGGTTTCGTGGCTGCGCGCCAAAGCAACGACGAGCCGCCGCGTGGCGCGCATCGCAAAATAACCGCCGAATGCCAGGACGAGCCCGGTCGCGGCAAGCAGGCCCCACAACCAATCCATCGCGACCACAAAAGCGCGGTCCGGCGTCCAGCTGAACCAGCCGAGGATGCGGCCTTGCGCGTCATGCACCGATTGCACGTCGCGGTCGCGCTCGTCGGCAAGAGCGCCGTCGAACCTCAGATCGTGCAATCCGGCGCGCCGCTCGATCAAGGCGAGCTGGCCGGCGTCGAAGTGGTCGGGGTCGCCCAACACGCCATGGAGTTCGCCGAGCGCCGCTTGCAGCGCGGCATGCTGCTCGGCCATGCTGCGGCTATCGTTGCGCTGCGTTTCAAAAAGACCGGCCGCTGCGCAAGCCAGCACGGCCAACGCCAGGACGAACGACAGCACCGTGCCGATGCGCGCCGTCCCGCCGGGCATGGGGAGGGACCAGCGACTGGGGCGCCGCCGGGCCCAGTCGTTGCGGGCATCCACAGCGGCCTTCATTCCTTACACGCCCCTTACGCAAAACCAGGCCGCAAGGTAAGCCGCCGTGATTAACGCCAGGCAAAGGCGTTTCGCCGCGGAGCGCGACGAAGTCTCACGGTTATCAACAGTGGCCGACCGGCAAATTGCCGCATTAACATGACATTAACCACAGAAACCGGTACTGGCTTCGTAGGGTAGACGGCAATTCGTGGCAGGTGCGAGGCCTGCGCGTCGAGAGCTGGGGATGACAAGCTTCCGAGCGGGCGTTTTGGCCGCAGCTGTAGCGACGGCGGTGAGCCTGCTGTTGGCGACCGTTGGCGCGCGTGCTGAGAACCAGACCGCCGCACAGGACCAACAGGTCGAGCCACCGAGCGCGGCGCCAGGTTCCAATGCCGCCGTGCCCCAGAGCGAAGCCCCGAAGTTAAGCCAAGCCTGTCCCGGAAATCCCGACGCGCTGGGCACCAGCCGCGTGTTGCCGATCGATTTCAGCCAATACCAGCAACTCGGTCGCATGCAATATCCGGACTCGCTGCCGCTCAATGACAAGGAAGTCGTTCTCACCTTCGATGACGGTCCGCTGCCGCCTTCGACCGACGAAGTGCTCGACGCGCTCGCGACGCAATGCGTCAAGGCGACGTTCTTCATGGTCGGCGAGATGGCGCGCGCCTTTCCGTCGACGGTGCGCCGGGTCTACGAGGAAGGCCACACCATCGGTACGCACAGCGACCATCATCCGACCGGGTTCGGCCAGTTGCCGCTCGACCGGATGCGCGAAGAAATCGACGGCGGCATCGCCGACGTCAGCGCCGCGTTTGGCGGCGATTCAAGATATCTCGCGCCGTTCTTTCGCATCCCCGGCTTTGCCCGCTCCGATCTGGTCGAAAGCGAATTGGCCCGGCGAAGTCTGATTGTGTTTTCCGCCGACGTGGTGGCCGACGACTGGCACCGCTACATCACCCCGGCGAAGATCATTTCGCTCGCCATGAGCCGGCTCGAAGCGCGCGGCAAGGGAATCCTGCTGCTGCACGACATTCATCCGAAAACGGCGGCGGCGTTGCCTGGGCTGCTCGAACAGCTCAAGGCCAACGGCTTTCACGTCGTGCAAGTGGTGCCGTCGGCGGCCTACGAAATTGCGATGGCGCGCCGGCCGGCGGCCGCAATGCTGGCATCGGCAATTCCGGGCGAACTCACCATCGGCGATAACGGCGCTCCGCCGGCTTGGCCGGAGGCCGCCGATCAGAGCACGCTCGATACGACGGCGTTGCCGGTGCCGGACCCCGCCGCCTTCGAGCCCGACGCCGTCGTAAGCAGCGATAACGCGGACGTGCATTGGCCCGAGGTCCAGCCGTCCATCGCGGCTATCCTCACGCCAAAGTCGGCAACGCGGCACGCCAAGCGCGGTAAATATGCGCAGCGTACGGAGCGGAAGGAGCAGACGAAGGAAGCGACGGTTCATGCTTCGACCTCGGCGGAACATGAACGGGCTGAGCGGCATCGCCACCCCGAGCACGCGCGCAGTCGCGCCCGTAGCGGCGCCGAGGGCCATCGCGCCGATCTGATGAGCCGCATCCGTGCCGTCGCCGCGATCTTCTCGCCGGCGCAAACCACACGCTAGGCGCCACGCCTCGTCTTGAAACGAACGCATCTATGGCCTATGTTGCCGGATGGCCTCTGGAATTTAGCGAACCGCGTGGTACACGGACCCAGAGGGATTTTCGGTTCATTCCTCAGCATTCGACGAGCACCCAGATCGCGCGGGGTGTTCTTGCTCTACCTGCAAAGCAAGCTGCGGCACAACGGTGGTGGCCGCGCTGACGCGCAAACAGAAAGCTCTGTCGTTGACCTTTATTGAAGCTTTCGGCCTTGACGAAGCGACGTTGCGAACAATCGCACCAGCCCATGCTCTGGCTAGCTGTACGGTGGCCAAGCATGACGCCTGAGGCGCAGTCGCCATGACGGACCAAATCCATAGGTTCAAGATCGGGCAAACGGTCGATCTGATTCAATCAACGTTTCGATCCGCGGCGACCGGGCAGTATGAAATCATCGGTCTGCGGCCGGCCGATGGGGAAATTCCGCAATATCGGATCAAAAGCAGGAGCGAATCGCACGAGCGCGTAGTTGCGGAAAGCGACCTTATACTATCATCGCACGCGAACATCGATTGACCGGGCGAGGCCCGCGCCATTGAACACCGTCGACGTTCAAGAGCGGCGGAAAGAAAGCTGACAAATGTTCAAGATTCTTGAGCTCAAAAGCGTCGCTTCCGCAGCGGTGGTGGAGTTGGGCCGTGGATACTCCACACGCGAGCAGGCCTTGGCAGCGGTTAAAACTCATCTGAAGACCTTCAAAATATCAGGACACAATCCGGAAGGAGACTATTGGTGGGTGCGGGATGCCGAAGGCTTGAGAAAATGCTGGATCGCGAGTGCCGATTGAAGGCAGGCCAAGGGCGCCATGCTCAATTTCCCCAATCGAAGCCGCATCTTCGATCCAACCAGGCGCGCTGTTCGATTCTGGGGGCATGACAGCGCGATGGAATGGTCGTTCTTCGTGACCGAAGACGCGCTGCGACGGCTGCAGCCGAACATGGAACGCGATGAGGCGAGCTTGCTGCTCGTTTTCGATGCCAATCGAGCGGCGATCCAGGCCGCGGCCACCAAGGCCTTCAAAACAGGACGCAAGGGCTCCTACGAACTGGCGGCGGCAGACTTTTGATGCGGGAAGCTTTTTTTGCGCGCCCATTAACCGAGCGCCGCTCACGGGAACCCGCAAGTCCGAGCGCACCTGTCACGCCACGATAGACTTAACCTTCATCTGAAAGCCGCCCGAAATCGGCGAGGACCGCAGCGATAAGCTTTTGCCGGCGCGGGTCTTCCGCGGCGCGCGTTGCGGCGAAGAGATTGAGAAGATAGCGGGCCTTATCGGCTGCTTCCTGCCAGCTCGCCGCCGGCGCCGCCAGGAGGTGAATCTCCAGCTCGCCTTGTCGGCGGCGAAGCGCCTTTTCGTTCGCATCCACATCCGCCAACAACCGGCGAAGCTCCGTGGCTTTCTGCGCCGTCATACCACGATGCTGATCGAGGTCGATCGTCTTGTCGGTCACGACCGAGCAACGCGGCGATTGAGCGGATACTCGGCGCTCTCGTACAAACGCCGTATGTCTTCGCAGCCATATCTATTTTCGTCGACTTCAAGGAATGCACCAACAAGACATTCCGGCGGCAGGTCCTCAATGGCGAATCGGATGGCATCGGCTGCTTGGTCAAAGCGCTTGTAACCGAACGGGCGATGTTTCGCCAAGCGCTTGCGGGTCGCGAACAGCTCGGCCGCAGCGTTGTAATCGAATTCGACCATCGCACCGAGCCTCCCAAAAGGGATGAAGCGCCATCCGAGTGAGCATAGTTTAACGATGATGCCAGTATATAAGATCAAAAGCCGGCTTAACCAGTGTCGGCGCGCGACGCCTCTTACTTGAATACGAAGAAACTTCGTCGAATCGGATGAATCCGCGGCGGTTACGCGCGCCCAATAGTCTCCAAGCGTTTCACAGCCTTGCAAAAGCCGCGCTTTTCCCGTACTCTCCCCAATCGACATTTGGCCGGACAATCAGGCCGTTTCGCCTACGCTGCTAGCCAGGCGCACGTTCAGACCCTCCAAACATCGACGTCATCCCCCAGGCCGCGCGCCCTATGGACGCGCGTCTTGGGATTAAGTGCACCTGGATCAGCGAAAGGATACTCTTATGAACACGGGCACCGTAAAATTCTACAACGACCAAAAAGGCTTTGGCTTCATTCAACCTGACGACGGCAGCAAGGACGTTTTCGTTCACGCCACCGCGCTCGAGCGCGCCGGCATGCGCGGCCTTGCGCAAGGCCAGAAGGTGACCTTCGATACCCAAGAAGATCGCCGCACCGGCAAGATCGCCGTGGCCAACATCCAAGCGGCATAGCGTCGTCAATCGGGACGCCTCGCCGAACACATCAAATAGAAATCGCCCCTCGGGGCGGTTTCTTATGCGCAAAGCAACGAAGCCTACCGGCATCGATCATGTGACGGTGTATCGACGCGGCGGCCGGTATTCCGAGCCCGGTGATTTTGCGCAAAAGAGCTTGAAATTTTTGCCGACGCTTTGAAACGCTCGCGGAGCGATCAATGATCGACCATCCCGACTTTTCCGTTGTTGTAAAGCACCGGGCGCCGCCGCCGAAATCATGGCGCTGGGAGATTTATCGCGCCGGCAGAAACAGCGCGATCGAATGCTCCGCGGTGTTCTTCGAAACCATGACGGAAGCCAGCCGCGCGGGGAAGGTGGCGCTGCACCTTTTGCTGAGCGAGCATCACGATTAACGGACACGGCCCGTCGATCTGCGCATTGACAAAGTCATTAATGTCTATAAGCCAAGCGCAGCGCCCGTTCTGAAAGCTGCGTTTAACGGCAAGAAGAGGGCGCTGTTTCTCCACCGGCAGCACGGCCCGCATCTGTTGCAGAAGCGAAATTTCGGCATCAGGTCCGCACCTCGCCTAAACTGTCTGTGCCGTGCATATCTGTTTGTGCCGTGATCGCGGCACAGTGAAAAGGTCGTTCTTTCTGCCCCTTTGGTCCGCCTCTTTGGGCCGCCTCTTTGGTCCGCCCCTTTGGTCCGCCCGGCTTGCCAACCGGTACTTACAACTCGATCGAAAAGGATGCAGCGTGCAAGTCCTCGTCCGCGACAACAATGTCGATCAGGCTCTCAAGGTGCTGAAAAAGAAGATGCAGCGCGAGGGCGTCTTCCGCGAAATGAAGCTGCGAAGCCGTTACGAAAAGCCCTCCGAAAAAAGAGTAAGGGAGAAAACGGAAGCGATCCGCCGCGCGCGCAAGCTTGCCCGCAAAAAGCTGCAGCGCGAGGGCTTGCTGCCGATGAAAAAGCGCGTGGTGCCGGATGCGTCCGGCCAAGGCCGGCCGCCGCGTCCCCCGCGCTTTTGATCCTGCCGCGGTTTCGGCCGAGCGGGCGAAGATCGCCCGTCATTCGACCGGCATTTAGTGAGTGGTGCGGTCGAGAGGACTCGAACCTCCACGGGTTGCCCCGCTAGCACCTCAAGCTAGTGCGTCTACCAATTCCGCCACGACCGCATGTGGGGTGGACACGCACCAGGACGATGCGTGACGGCGCCGATGTAACAGCTAGGATGTGGCGGGACAAGCCCGCCTGCCAACCACCATCGGGGCCTAAAATTCCCCGCCGCGTCAAGCCTCTACCGGCGTCCTCGGCAAGATCTGCTTGACCTCGACCGCGATCTTATTGCCGCTGACGATGACGGTGCCCTTGGCCACCGGCAGATTATTGGCGAGGATGCTCACCTCATCCTCTTCCGAGGCGTCGAGTTCAATGATGGCGCCGCGACCAAGGCGGAGCACCTGGTGGATCGGCATCGCGCTCGTCCCCAGCACCACTGCTATGTCGATCGAGACTTTATCGAGTGTCGGCACGAAAGCCCCCCGTTTCGGTTTTTGCTTTGACGGTGCATAGTGTTGGCCCCGCCATGGTTACGAGGTGGTTAACACGCGCGACGATTTGACGATTGGATTATTGCCGGCAGCCGGCAGCCCGCCGATCGAATGGCTCATCGGCGATCGGCCAGTGGCCTATGACACCGCGGTTGCCGCCATGACCGCGCGCGCCGAGGCCATTGCGCGCGGCAAGGCGCCGGAACTGGTCTGGCTCATCGAGCACCCTGCCCTTTATACCGCCGGAACGTCAGCGCGGCCGGCAGAACTGATCGAGGCGCGCTTTCCGGTCCACACCACCGGGCGGGGCGGCCAGTTCACCTATCACGGGCCCGGCCAGCGGGTCGGCTATGTCATGCTCGACCTCAAGCGGCGCGGACCGGACGTTCGCCGCTTCGTGGCAACGATCGAGGAATGGGTCATCCGCACGCTGGCCGTCTTCAACATCCGCGGCGAGCGACGCGAGGATCGTGTCGGCGTATGGGTCCGCCGACCGGACAAGGGCGCCGGCTGCGAAGACAAGATTGCCGCTGTCGGCATCCGCGTGCGGCACTGGGTAACGCTGCACGGCTTTGCCCTAAATATCGAACCGGACCTGTCGCATTTTGCCGGCATCGTGCCATGCGGCGTGACCGACGGCCGCTATGGCGTCACTTCGCTCGCCGATCTCGGCGTGACCGCCTCAATGCCGGAAGTCGACATGGCACTGCGGAGCGCCTTCGGGCCGCTGTTCGGCGCACTTGCCGACACTCAAGCGGTGCTTAGCACGGAAAACAGCTCGTCGCCGCGGCGCAACGCCACTTCATCGGCCGCTGCCTCGCGCTGATCGACAAAGTCGACACGCGCACCGGGCGGTCCAGAACGGCAGTCGTCGATCATCGCCAATACGTCAGCTTCCGGCCCGACGAATACAGCCTCGACTGTATCGTCGCGACGATTGCGCACCCAGCCCCGCAGGCCGCGTTCAAGTGCCGCCACTTCCGTCCAGGCGCGATAGCCTACGCCCTGGACGCGGCCGCGGATGACGACAAAACGCGTTACGGTCATCTGGAGCCTCCCTACAATTTAGGCTGCCTCCGATAATTGCCCGCGCGCTTCTCAATCGCAACACGGCCTTAGGGCGTTCGAAGCCGTGGCGCATGATTGTGCAGGATTGCCGTTTCTTCAATCATAATTTGCTGCAGCTGAATTCCACCGGACGCATCTCATCGGCAATCCGCTGATTTTCCCAGGAACCCGGTGTCTGCCGCGTCACCGCAGCGCAGGCCCGCTGATTGGCATGCCAATTGCCAACAACGCATGGGGCGACAACGGAGACCGACATGAGCCGTGCGTCCGATCTGGAACTCGTCTCGGTCGTCAAGCGCTACAGCGACACCGTAGCCGTCGACCACATCTCACTGAGGATCAAGGCTGGCACCTATTGCTGTCTCTTGGGCCCGTCCGGCTGCGGCAAAACTTCCACGCTCAGAATGATCGCCGGTCACGAAGACGCCAGCGGCGGCGACATTATGATTGGCAGCAAGATTGTCGGCGATACACCGCCGGCGGCGCGCGGCACCGCCATGATGTTCCAGAGCTACGCGCTGTTTCCGCATCTGTCGGTCATCGACAACGTCGCCTTCTCGCTCAAGATGAAGGGCATGGCCAAAGCCGAGCGCCATGCGCGGGCGCGCGCGGCGCTGCATCTGGTCGCAATGGAAAATTATGCGGCTCGGCTGCCGGCACAACTGTCCGGCGGCCAACAGCAGCGCGTCGCGCTGGCCCGAGCGCTGGTCACCGATCCGCAAATTCTGCTGCTCGACGAGCCGCTCTCCGCGCTCGACCCGTTTTTGCGCATCCGCATGCGCGCGGAATTAAAACGTCTGCAGCGCGAGCTCGGCATTTCCTTCATCCATGTCACCCACAGCCAGGAAGAGGCGATGGCGCTCGCCGACATGATCGTGGTGATGAATGGCGGCCGCATCGAGCAGATCGGCGCGCCGCGTGACATCTACAACAAGCCGCGCACTGAATTCGTGGCCCGCTTCATCGGCGGCAACAATGTGCTTCCGATCGACGGGCGTCGCTTTGGCATGCGCGCCGACCGCCTTCGGCTGCAGAGCGGTCCGCCCGGCCTCGCCGCGACCGTCCGCGACGTCGAATACCAGGGCATTTTTGTTCTCGTCAGCTTGCGAGCCGAAGGCGACCTCGATCTGACGGCGATTGTTGCCGAGCGAAGTTTCAACGACCAGCCGGTCGCCATCGACCAGCATGTCACGGTGTCCTGGGATCCGGCCGACCTGCACGAACTCGCAGGCTCGTCTTAGGACCGCGGATACATAGCGAAGAAGGAACCAATCCATGACGATTATCAAACGCCGCAGCGTGACGCGTCGCACATTGTTGCAGGGCTCGGCGGGCCTCGCCGGGGCCAGCGTCGTAACCGGCTTTCCTGCGGTGCATGCCGCCGAGCCGGTGACGCTGCGCTATCTCGGCACGGCGGTGAATCAATCGACCGACATCGCCAAGAAGGTCAAGGAAGACCTCGGAATTAACATTCAATATGAGCCGGTGACCACGGATGTGGTAGCAAAACGGATCATCACGCAGCCGAATTCGTTCGATCTGGTCGACAGCGAATACTTTTCGCTGCCCAATCTGGTGCCTTCCGGCAACCTCGTCGGCATGGATGCCAAGAAGATCAAGCTGTCCGACCAGATCACCACCGTGTTGAGCAAGGGCCTCATTGACGGCAAGAAGATCGGCAGCCAGGGCACCGCTCCGTTCAAGGTCTTTTACCTTGAAGGCAAGCATTCGAAGAAGTTCTCCGCTACGCCGACCGAGTGGCTCACGCTGATTCCGACGACTTACAATGCCGACTCTCTCGGCATCCGCCCCGACCTGATCGGCCGACCCATCGAGCATTGGTCGGAATTGCTCAACCCGGACTTCAAGGGCAAGTCCGCGCTGATCAACGTGCCATCGATCGGAATCATGGACGCCGCCATGGCGATCGAATCGGCTGGAAAGATCAAATATGGCGACAAGGGCAACCAGACCAAGGCGGAGATCGACCAGACCATCGATATCCTGACCGCAGCCAAGAAAAACGGTCAATTCCGCGCTTTCTGGACCGACTTCAACGAGTCGGTGAACCTCATGGCCTCCGGCGAGGTGGTCATTCAATCGATGTGGTCTCCGGCGGTAACCGCCGTTCGCTCCAAGGGCATCAAGTGCACTTACACCGCTCTCGCCGAGGGCTACCGCGGCTGGTGTTCCGGATTTGCACTGACGCGCACGCTCTCCGGAAAGACCGAGGACGCCGCTTATGAGTTCATCAACTGGTTCCTGTCCGGTTGGGCCGGGGCTTATTTGAGCCGCCAGGGCTACTATTCGGCCGTGCTCGCCACCACCAAGAAATTTCTAGCGCCTTACGAGTGGAGCTATTGGTACGACGGCCAGCCGGCAACCCAGGACATCCACGCGCCCGACGGGACATTGATCGAAAAAGTCGGCGCCGTCCGTGACGGTGGTTCGTATGATACGCGCATGAGCCGCATCGCATGCTGGAACTCGGTGATGGACGAGAACGAATACCTGATCACCAAATGGAATCAGTTCATCGCAGCATGACGCTTGAGGTCGAACTGCCCCCAACCGGCATGACCGTTTCGGGGGCGGCCGCCAAACCTGTGCCCGACCGTAGCCGTAAAGCCCGGCGGCCGCGTTTGACCCCGTATTGGCTGGCCTCGCCGATGGCGCTGGTCTTCTTCATCTTCTTCGTACTGCCGCTGCTTGTCACGCTGATCGTCAGTTTCTGGCACTACAACGAATACACGATTATCCCGGCCTTCACGCCGGAAAACTATGCGGCGGTGTTCGACACATGCATCCGCGGTCTGCCCAGCCTGTGCACGACCTTCAGCACTTATCTTTCGACCTTGAAGTTCTGCTTCATCGTCTGGGCGGTTACGCTGGTGCTCGGTTTTACCATCGCCTATTTCCTCGCCTTCCATATTCGCACGCTGACCATGCAGCTGGTGCTGGCGCTGGTGTGCATCATTCCGTTCTGGACCTCCGACGTGATCCGGATGATTTCCTGGATTCCGCTGCTCGGCCGCAATGGCCTGGTCAACAAGGGGCTGCTCGGGCTCGGACTGATCAGGCAGCCGGTCGAATGGCTGCTCTATTCCGGATTCGCTGTGACGATTGCCTTCGTCCATTTGCTCACCGCTTTCATGATCGTGCCGATCCTCAACTCCATGCTGCGCATCGACAAGTCGCTGATCGAGGCGGCGCGCGACGCCGGCGCCAGCGGCTGGCAGGTCCTCGTCAATGTCGTCATCCCGCTGTCGAAGACCGGCATCGCGATCGGGTCGATTTTCGTCATCACCATGGTGATGGGCGACTTCGTGACCATCGGCGTCATGGGTGGCCAACAGATCGCCTCGGTCGGCAAGGAGATCAATGTCGAGACGGGATATCTGCAATTCCCGATCGCCGCCGCCAACGCGGTGATCCTGCTCGCCGCCGTGCTCGCCATCATTTACGCCCTGACCCGCTTCATCGACATTCGCAAGGAACTCTGAGCGATGAGCGAGAGGCGGCCCGCGTCGTTCTATTGGCTCGCAGGCGTGTTCGGGCTGTTCGTCCTGTTCCTCTACGGCCCCGTCATCACCATCCTGGTGCTGTCGTTCCAGGGTCCGCAAGGCGGCCTGACCTTCCCGATGAACGGCTTTTCGGTCCATTGGTTCGTACGGCTCTGGCAGGGAATCGGGCTTGTCGACATCAGCCAGGGCCTTTGGAACTCGCTCGAGCTCGGCGTCGTCGTCATGATCCTTACGGTGGTGATGTCGGTGATGGCCGGCCTCGCCTTCCGGCACCGCTTTCGCGGTTCGTCGGCATTGTTCTATGCCGCGATCGCAAGCCTCATCATGCCGTCAATCGTCGTTTCGCTCGGCATTGCGCTCGAGTTCCGCATTGTCGACGACGGCATCAAGGCTCTGGGCGATGCCTGGAACATCGGATGGATCCAGGACAATTACACGACCTCGATGGACATGTTCTCGTCGGGGCTTGGCGCCCATCTGTCGTGGACGCTGCCATTCGGACTGCTGATCATGTTCGCGGTATTCAATCGCTTCAACCGCGCTTATGAGGAGGCGGCGCGCGACCTCGGCGCTTCCCCGTGGCAGACAATTCGCCACGTCGTGCTGCCGATGATCGCGCCATCGCTGATTGGCGTCGCTCTGTTCGGCTTTACGTTGTCCTGGGACGAACTGGCGCGCTCCAGCCAGTCGATGGGGTCCAGCAACACGTTGCCGCTCCAGCTCCAGGCATTGACCACGACGGTGACCACGCCGGCAATCTACGCGCTGGGCACCACGACCACCGCGATTTCCTTCCTCGTCATCGGTGTCGCCCTGGCAACGGTCTTCATCGTTCAGCATCGTCGCCGGCGACACGGCTCGGATGCCGGCGACGGCATGATCTGACGATGCGCATCGCCATCGTCAATCCCAACACCTCGCGCGCCATGACGACGACGATCGCCGCGGCCGCCCGCCAAGCGGCAAGCGCGACGACCGATATCGTCGCCACGCAGCCGTCCTCCGGACCGGCGTCGATCGAAGGCGTCTATGACGGCGCCATCGCGGTACCGGGCGTCATCGAGGAAATCCTTCGCGCCGAAGCATCAGGCGCCGATGCCCATGTCATTGCCTGCTTCGACGACACCGGGCTCGACGCGGCTCGCGCCGCGGTAGCCGCGCCGGTAATCGGCATCGGCGAAGCGGCGTTCCACGTTGCGAGCCTGGTGTCGAGCCGCTTCGCGGTAATTACGACGCTCGCCCGCTCGGTTCCGATCATCGAGCGCAATCTGGCGATCATCGGACTCTCGGCACGTTGTGCGGGCGTGCGCGCAACCGACATTCCGGTATTGGCGTTGGATGACCCCGCAAGCAATGCGCGCGCGCGAATTTCGGAGACGATCGTCGCCGCGGTCCGCGATGACGGCGCCGACGGGATCGTGCTCGGCTGCGCCGGCATGGCGAAGCTGCCCGGCGAATTGTCAGCCCTGCATGGCCTGCCGGTCATCGAGGGTGTGGCGGCCGCTATCGGCCTGGCCGAAATGCTGGTCGGGCTCCGCCTCACCACCTCCAAGTCCGGCTTGTGGGCTTGGCCTTTGCCAAAATCCTACAGCGGCGCTTTCGCGGGCTTGGCGCCACCCGCCAAAGCCTGACGGAGGCTTTCGGCTGTAACGCCCGTCCTACCGATCGGCCCCGCACAATCCCGGTGTCGAAAATTACACTTGATCGAATTCGAGCTTACGCGGCCCCGCTGCGCCGCCGCGTGTCGGCAACCAGCGCCGTAAGGAATCGACGTAGGGTTCCGGCAGCTGCCACGCCTGCGCCGCGGCAATGACGATTTCCATATAGCCCGGTTTGGGCCGGCCGGCCGGCCGGGGCCGCGCCAGATAGACCAGCGCTCGGCGCCGGACTCCGGCCTGGTTCACCGCCAAGGTCTCGGCCCGGTACAGTCCGCCGGCGATGTTCTCCCAAATGTCGAGGGTGGCTCGGTCGCGCGGCGTCAGGCGCCACAGGACGCCATGCACCGTACCCGCCCGCTGCGGCTCGATCGAGGCATAACCATCCGCGGTAATGACGAAGCGAAAATCGGTGAGTTGTGCCGCGCCGATCGGCTCGGCCGCCGGTGCATGCCGGCGCATAACCGCCTGGTGCATGTTCGAGCCGTAGGCGAAATGCAGCACCGACTGCTCCTCGTTCGCTACCCCGGTTCGCGACCCTCGCTTGGCTGGCGCGTCGTCCACACCGTGAAGATCAACGCGACCATGATCGGCACAAACCCGATCAGCATCAGCACTACGACCATCAGCCAGGCCAGGTCGTAATGCGGCGATCCGATCAGCGTCACGATAACGTAAAGCAGAAGAATGAGCTCAAGCGCCCCGGTCGCGCCCGCATTGGCCATCAGGCCATCGGTGGTGTTGAAGAAGCTATCGGCGATGAAGATCAATAAAACGACGGACAGCACGTAAAGGATGCCGACCCCGACAGCGAGCCCGCTGCCGCGGCCGGCATCGTGCAGGCGCTTGGCGTGCAAGACGAACCAGACCCAGACCAAGACCACTTGCGCGGCGGCGAACGGCCACAAGCCGGCGCGCCCGATGACGTTAGGCGTCGTCAACAGGTGCGACGCCGCGCCGAACAGGTAAACAGCGAGCGCGCCATAGAGGAAGGCTCGCGGCCGCAGCCGCCCGCTGGGGGACAGGAGGGAACTGAGAGCTTGCATCCCGGGCATGATGCACGATTCGGCCGCTCCGTCCTGCCCTGTAAGCGGCAGAACGGTTGTCTACGCAAACTCCATGATCACGGCGTCCACGGCCACGCTATCGCCGGGTTTGACGCGGACGCGCTTGATCGTGCCGTCGCGCTCGGCGCGCAGGATATTTTCCATCTTCATGGCCTCGACCACGGCGAGCGTTTCGCCGGCCTTGACCTCCTGGCCCTCGGCGACCGCAAGCGAGACGACGAGGCCCGGCATCGGGCAGCGTACCGCCTTGCCGCTATCGGACAGCTTCTTCACCGGCATCAGCCGCGCGTAGCGCGCCTCGCGCTCGGTATAGACCAAAGCCTTGACCTCGATGCCGCGATAGGCGAGCTCGAACCCGTTCGGGATCGTGCGCACGTGCATGGCAACCGGCGTGCCGTCGATGGTGCCGGACCAGACCGGCATCCCGGGCATCCAGGCCGAAGCGAGAAGATGCCGGGCGCCATCCTCGAAGGTTACCGCGACGGTGTTGCCGTCGTGCTCGACATCGGCCTGATATTCGTCCGGGCCGAGCCAGATGGCGCGGCGCCGCTCGCGCATCAGTGTCGTGTTCAATTGGCCCGAAATCTTGCGCTTGCGCTCGCCGAGCATGTGATCGATCGCGGCGGCGACCGCAGCGATGGCGCTCGCCACGGCGCCTTCCGGCTTGATCCGCTCGAAGCCGCCGCGGAATTCCTCGGCGATGAAAGCTGTCGAGAGCTTGCCGGAGCGCCAGCGCGGATGCTGCATGATCGCGGCAAGGAATGGAATATTGTGGCGGATGCCTTCGATGGTGAAGGCATCGAGCGCATCGGCCTGGGCTTCGATCGCCGCAAGCCGCGTCTTGGCGTGGGTGACGAGCTTGGCGATCATCGGATCGTAATACAGCGAAATCTCGCCGCCTTCGGTGACGCCGGTGTCGTTGCGCACGGTGATGCCGTCATGCACGCCTTCCACCGGCGGCCGGTAGCGAACGAGCCGGCCGATCGAAGGCGCAAAATTGCGGTACGGATCCTCTGCATAAATCCGGCTTTCCACCGCCCAGCCGGATTGCTTCACGTCAGCCTGGGTGAGCTTGAGCGGCTCGCCGGCCGCAACCCGGATCATCTGCTCGACGAGATCGATGCCGGTGACCAGTTCGGTCACCGGATGCTCGACCTGAAGCCGCGTATTCATTTCGAGGAAGTAGAAGCTCTTGTCCTGGCCGGCGACGAATTCCACGGTACCGGCGCTGTCGTAGCCGACGGCCTTTGCGAGCGCGACCGCCTGCTCGCCCATCGCCGTGCGTGTCTTTTCGTCGAGCAACGGGCTCGGCGATTCCTCGATGACCTTTTGATTGCGGCGCTGAATCGAGCACTCGCGCTCGCCGAGATGAATGACGTGGCCGTGCTTGTCGCCGAGAACCTGAATTTCGATATGGCGCGGGTCGGTGATGAATTTTTCAATGAACACCCGATCGTCGCCGAAACTCGATTTGGCCTCGGAGCGGGCGCGGGCGAAATTTTCCGCCACTTCGGCCTTGCTGAAGGCGATGCGCATACCCTTGCCGCCGCCGCCGGCGGACGCCTTGATCATCACCGGGTAGCCGATCTGTTCGGCAATGACGACCGCCTGATTGTCGTCCTCGATAACGCCGAGATGGCCCGGAACAGTGGAGACTTTGGCGCGGGCGGCGGCCTTTTTCGACTCGATCTTATCGCCCATCGCGGCGATCGCTTTGGGATTGGGCCCAATAAAGACGATGCCGGCGGCGGCCAGAGCGCTGGCGAAAGCCTCGCGCTCGGAGAGAAAACCGTACCCCGGATGTACCGCTTCGGCACCGCTCGATTTGCAGGCCTCGACGATCTTGTCGATCACCAGATAGCTTTGCGCCGCCGGCGGCGGCCCGATGGCAACGGCGGCGTCGGCCATCTCGACATGCAGCGCGTCGCGGTCGGCTTCGGAATAGACCGCAACCGTCTCAATCCCCATGCGGCGTGCGGTTTTGATGATCCGGCAGGCGATCTCGCCGCGATTGGCAATTAGGATGCGCTTGAACATTGAAGCTCACGAACCCGCGAACCGGCCATTCCGCTTTGCGGCGGCGGCGGAAAAATGTCAATGACTTAAGACGGTCGCGGCCTAATCGACGTGGACGTTGGCCTTGGCAATAATCTCCCGATAGGTCGCGGCCTCGCGCTTGATCTTGGCGTCGAGCCCGGCGGGGTTCGACGGGATGGTCGCCACTCCTCCCGCAGCGAAACGCGCCTTCACATCGGGCATCGCGAGAATCTCGGCGACTTTGGCGGCAAGCTTATCGATGATCGGCTGCGGCGTGCCTTTGGGAGCAAGAAGCGCCGTCCAATTCGAGGCATTAATGTCACCCGCGCCCTCGTGCGCAAGCGTGGGCCATTCCGGATTGAACGGCGAAGGCTTCGCTGTCGTCACTGCAAGCACGCGGATGCGGCCGCTAACGATATGCGGCGCCACACTCGAGCTCGCCAAGATGCCGAGCGGTATATCACCGGCTACCAGCGCCTGCGCCGCCGGTGCACCGCCCTTGTACGGCACGTGCACGAATTTGGTGCCGGTATTAAGCGCGATCGATTCCAAAACCAGCTGATTGATGCTGCCGTAGCCAGGCGTACCGACGCCGAGCACGTTGGGTCGCGCCTTGGCGGCGGTAATGACCTCGGCGACTGTTTTGTATGGACTGTCCGCGTTGGTCGCGAGCACCATCGGCGCATCGCTGACGGCGGTTATCGGCGCCAGATCGCGATCGACGTCATAAGGGACATCTTTGAATAGCGCCGGATTGATCGCGACATCACCGGTCGTCACCATGACGAGCGTATAACCGTCCGGCGCCGATCTCGCGGTATCCCCGACCGCAATGAAGCCGTTACCGCCAGGCTTGTTCTCGACAACGACCTGTTGCCCCCATGCTTCGCTCAATTTGGCGCCGACGATTCGCGCGGCGATGTCGGAAATCCCGCCGGGTGCGTAAGGCACCAAAATCCTAATCGGGCGTGTCGGATAATCCTGGGCCGCGGCGGGACCGGCGGCAAACCCCATAAGCGCAAGCACAATGCTGAGAATCCGAACCAAGACTTTCTCCTTAGTGTCGTAGCAACAGCGAGGCGGCGAGCGCGAGCGCAAGCAAGGCGGAAATTGCCTGCCAGACTTGGAGCGGACGGCGCTGATAGAAGGTGCGCGAGCCCGCGGTGCTGTGCGGCGCGCGGGCGGGTCCCTCCTCCATCTCGACCGCAAACTCCATGATGTCACGAAAGCGATTGGCGGGGTCGACGGCGATGGCTCGCGCCAAGGCGGCCTGCAGCCATGCCGGAAGATCGGGCCGCAACTCGGCGAGAACCTTAGGCCGATCGCGGCGCCCCCGGCTGGTGGCGTCGGCATTGCCGTAGGGATATTCCCCGGTGAAAGCCCGGAACATGGTGACGCCAAGCGCGTAAATGTCGGTCGCCTCGTTGCCCGGCTCGCCGGCAAACATCTCCGGCGCCATATAGGCCGCGGTGCCGGGAATGTCGTCGGGTGGAAAATCCTCCATTCCAGGCACGCGCACGACGCCGAGGTCGATCAGTTTGAGCGAGCCTTCGCGTTCGAGGATGATGTTGTCCGGCTTGATATCGCGGTGGATGATGCCGGCGCGATGCAGCGCCGCCACGCCGCGCGCCAGCTTGATGGCGATATTGCGCCCCTCTTCCAAGCCCAGCCCCGGACGCCGGGTAAGCCGCGTCTCCAACAGCTCGCCCTGATAGAGCGGCATGACTGTGTAGAGGCAGGTTTGCCGGCCCGGCGGCAATTCGATGGTGCGGCCGACCCAAGGGCTGTGCACGCGCGCCCCGACCCACGCCTCGCGAATAAAAGCCGCCCGGTAGGTGGCGACCGCGGCGACTTGAGGCTTGGGAAATTTCAGCGCGACCTCGCCGCCTTCCACCTCGTCCGCCGCGCCGAACAGCCGGGTGTAGCGGCCGTCAGAAATCAGCACCTTGAGCACAAAGCCGTCGACCGTTTCGCCGTCGATCGGCACCGGGATCAGCGGCAGCTCCATTACTTCGGCGCCGATATCGGCGTCCCCCGCCGTCGGCAGGTCGACGACGTCGAGCACGAGCGCCGTGCAATTATCGGTGCTGCCGGCATCGAGCGCCGCTCTCACCAGCTCCCTGGCGGAATCCTCCGAGCCCGAACGCTGACGCAGAATATCGGCGATCGCTTCCGGCGTCAGATAACCGTGCACGCCGTCACTGCACAGCACAAAGCGATCGTGCAGCGCCACCGGCTGCGCCGCATAATCGAGCCGCACCTCGGTTTCGACGCCAAGCGCGCGGGTCAGAATATTGGAACGTCCGGTGGCGCGCTCTTCTCGCACGTGATCGGTGGTCAGCAATGCCAACCGTTCGCCGCGCAGCCGGTAGGCGCGGCTGTCGCCGACATGCAGCACATGGGCGATGCGCCCGCGCAGCACCAGCGCCGTGAAGGTGCATCCCATGCCGGCGGACTCGGCATTGCGGTGCCCTTCGGAGTAAATCCAGCGATTGAGCGAGTTGAGGACGGTCGCCGCTGCGCGGCGGACCTCCATGGTCTCAGGAAGATCGCAAAATCCGTCCAAAAAGCCGCGCACCGCGGTCTCGGCCGCGATCCGTCCGCCTTTCGCGCCGCCAATCCCATCGGCGACTGCCGCAACAACATCGCGCCGCGGCTGCGGCAATTCAGGGCCGAAAACGACGCCGCCGAAATCCTCGTTGCGTTCGCGCGGCCCGGCTTCCGAGGCAAATCCGGCGCTCGCCTTAACTCCGGATATCCGCTCCGCCATTACCGTGGCTCCAGCCACGCAGAACGCGGGCGTCGCGGCGACGGCGCTCCCGATTTAATTGTCCAGCTTACATTGATCATGAAGGAAGTAGCCGCCCGTGCTTGAAGCAACGGTCACCGTAAGATGTCCTGACCTGCGATCAAGCGCGTAGTTCTCACCATCGGCCGTGTGCCATGAAATCTGGGCGTCACCAATATCGGCCGGGTGACTATCCACCGTGCGGCGGTCATAATCGACCTTGATTTGCCAATTCGCGCCACTGGCAGGATTGGTGCAAATGATTGCTTTTTCACCGTGTTGTGCCTCTTGGACGGCGGCATTGACCCCGCCGATCAGCGCGAAGAGTGCAAACCCAACGGCCAATGGCCGAGTTAGATTGAGATCGCCCATTTCCCTGCCCACTTTCTATTCAGTCTGATTATTTCATAGTCAGTAACGTCTCGGTAGGGTCAAATCCTCCACGGAAAACGCATCCAGTCAATGAGCGATAGGCTGGCATAGTTTTTGCGATCTTTTGCCTCGCTCGCCTCATCACCATTGCGTTCAAGGCGGGATATCTGGGGGAAAGGACAGGACATGGCACTCGTTCCATCACCGACTTGGCTCAATGAAGGCGATAATGCTTGGCAGATGGCGGCGGCGACATTCGTCGGCTTGCAAAGCATTCCCGGCCTGACCGTTCTATACGGCGGCATCGTCAAGAAGAAATGGGCGATCAACTCCGCCTTTATGTCGATGTATGCTTTTGCGTCAGTTCTCGTGGTCTGGGTTCTCTTCGACTACAACATGGCCTTCGGGCCGCAATGGTTTCCGTTCCTGGGTATGCCGGGGTTAGCAACCTCGGCGGCATTCACTCTGGGGCAAGCCACCGTACCGGCAGCAGCCGCGGGCATGCCGGGCCTCGCCTTTCCAATGGCGACGCTGATGTACTTCCAGTTCGTGTTCGCGGCCATCACCGTGATCATTCTGGCGGGATCGGTTCTGGGCCGCATGAATTTTACGGCCTGGATGATCTTTTGCCCGGTCTGGATGACGCTCGTTTACACCGTGGGCGCATTCAGCCTGTGGGGCGGCGGCTGGCTGGCAACCTTGGGTGTGGCGGACTTCTCGGGTGGATATGTGATCCATCTCGCGGCCGGCGCCTCCGGGTTCACTGCAGCTTGGGTTCTCGGCCCCCGTCTGCAGGCTGACCGCGATCATTTCCCGCCGAACAGCTTGCTGGTGACCTTGGTCGGCGCCGGCATCCTGTGGATCGGCTGGAACGGCTTCAACGGCGGCGACCCGTACTTCGCCAACGCTGACGCCGGTGCCGCTGTCATGAATACCAACACCGCCACCGCTGTTGGCCTCTTGGTCTGGACGCTGATGGACAAGATGGCTTACGGCAAGCCGTCGGTGCTCGGAGCCGTCAACGGCATGATCGCCGGCCTCGTCGGCATCACACCGTGCGCCGGTTATGTTGACGGCTGGGGCGCCATCATCGTTGGTGTCTGCGCCGGCATCATTCCGTGGCTCAGCATGAACAAGTTCCAGAAACTCGCGTTCATGCAGAAAGTCGACGATACGCTTGGCGTGTTCTCGACCCACGGCGTGGCGGGCCTTATGGGCGGTCTGTTGACTGGCATCCTGGCGAATCCCGCGATGCTGGAATATATCGGCACCGACAAGGACGCGCCCGGCGTGAGCATCACCGGCCTGCTCTACGGTAACCCCAGCCAGCTTCTACTGCAGGCTGAGGGCGCTGCGTTCATCATCGTGTACAACGTGATCGCGACCTTCATCATCCTCAAGGTGATCTCGATCTTCGTCAGTCTGCGGATGGACGAGGCCACTCTGAAGGTAGGCGACGACGCAGTTCACGGCGAGACGGCCTACGCGATCGGCGTGGAGGGCGAATAGCCCTTCCGTCCTTCTCACGGACGGTCTTGCAATCGATGAGGCGGCCCCTACGGGGGCCGCCTTTTTTATCCCCATAGCGCGCGCCGGTTCAGGTCAATTTCCTAAATCATTGTCACGTGGCGGTCATACATCGCAGACTAGCTTCCCTCCCCACACCGGCACAATTTCGAGGGGTTGGTCCTATGAGCGATAAGCTCTTCTCAACAGTCGCGGCTTCCGCGATCGCCGTCGCACTTCCAGTTCTGCTTGCAGGTCCCGCCGGCACGAGCGCTTTCGCCGCGGAGATGGTCACACCCGCGATTGCGTCCGCCGCCGGTCGGCAGGACACCGCACCGACCACGACCCCGATCAAGCATCTCTTGATCATCTTCAACGAGAACGTCTCGTTCGACCATTATTTCGCGACCTATCCCAAGGCCATGAACCCGCCGGGCGAGCCGACATTTAAGGCCAAGAGCGGAACACCGAGTGTCAACAATCTCGCCAATGCCGGCCTTTTGCGAAACAATGAAAATTTTACCAACAAGACCAATGGCAGCGACGCCGCCGAGCCGTTCCGGCTCGATCGCAACCAGGCTTTCACCGCCGATCAAAATCACGCTTACACCGCGGAACAGCAGGCCTATGACGGCGGCAAAGCCGACCTGTTTCCCAAATATACCGGCAAGGCCAGCAGCGGCGGCGCCGGTGCCTTCGATACCAAAGGCCAAGTCATGGGCTATTACGACGGCAACACGGTCGGGGCGATGTGGAATTACGCCCAGCATTTCGCCATGAGCGACAACGCCTTCGGCGACACTTACGGCCCGTCGACTCCGGGAATGCTCAATGTCTCTTCGGGACAGACCAATGGCATGAGCATCGTCGCCACGACCAAAAAGCCCTCCACGGTCGGCGCGGTGTCCTATTTCATCAATGACGGCCAGGGCGGGCTGACCATGATCAATGACGTCGATCCGGGCTATGACGTCTGCTCGAACCCGAAAGACCAGGCGACGATGTCCGGCAAGACTATCGGCGATCTCCTCAACGCCGGCGGCGTCACTTGGGGCTCCTTCATGGGCGGCTTCCGCCTCGACGCCACCAGCGCCAACGGCTCGACCGGCTGCAAACGCACGACACACTCGACGGTCGTCGGTGCCGACGTCGTCGACTACATTCCGCACCACGCCTGGTTCCAATATTACGCGTCGACCGCCAATCCGAAGCACGAGCGGCCAAGCTCGCTCGCGGCCATTGGCTACAGTCTCGAGCAGGATGGCACCACCCGCGACCCCGCCAACCACAACTACGATCTGTCGGACTTCTTCGACGCCGTGAAAGCCGGAAATTTCCCCTCGGTGTCGTATATCAAAATGCCGGCCTATGAGGACGGTCACGCCGCCTATTCGGATCCGCTCGATGAACAGGACGGCACGGTTTCATTGATCAACTTCCTCCAACAGCAACCGGATTGGAAGACCACCGCCGTCATCATCACCTGGGACGATTCCGACGGCTGGTACGATCACGTCTTTACCAAAGTGACGAGCCCATCCTTTGACGCCGAGGCCGATCAACTCGATAGTGCAGGCAAGTGCGGCACCGGCTCCGCATTGCCCGGTCAGAACGGCAAGCCCGTCAACGGCCGCTGCGGCCCCGGCACACGCATTCCCTTTTTGGTCATTTCGCCGTGGGCGAAGGCGAATTATGTCGGCCACGGGCGGATTTCTTTGTCCTCGGTGGTGCGCTTCATCGAAGATAATTGGCTGCAAGACGCAAGGCTTGGCGGCGGCTCGTTTGACGCAACCGCCGGCTCGATCGATGGCCTGTTCGATTTCAAGAACGGCGGCAAGAACGGCGGCAAGAACGGCGGCAAGAATGCCGTGCTTTATCTCGATCCGAAAACCGGTACGCCGTTGCCGGCGCCGCCGCCGTCGGGAGACTCGCACTGACCGGCACGCGGCATCCACGACGGCGGTGGTGGTGCCGGCTCGGCAACGACCTGTGCGCCGTCTTCGCCGCGGCCGCGTTTGTGGTTGGAGCGGCCGCGCTCACGGCGCGCTCGCATGCGGCGGCGATGCTGCAAGCGGAGAAAAATCTCGAAGACCACGGCGGCTTTAATCCGCATCCCATTGTGCTCAAGCGCCCGGCAGCCGGGCCGCTGTCGGCGATGGCGCAGCTCGGCCGACTGATTTTTGTCGATTCAAGTTTATCGTCATCCGGGCAACTGGCCTGCGCATCCTGCCACAGCCCGCAGCATGCCTACGGGCCGCCCGGCGATCTTGCGGTCATGCAAGGCGGCCCGCGACTGTCGCGACCCGGCACACGCGCCGTGCCGTCACTGACTTATCTGGAGCGGCAGCCGAGTTTTGCCATCGGACCCGACAATGAGGAAAACGACAACGTCAGCGTCGCGGAGCTCGTTGCCTCGAGCCGAAACGTGGTGCGGTTGGAAAAAATTGCGACGCAGGCGAGCCAGTCCGCAACCAATATGGTGCCGCAAGGCGGCCTATTTTGGGACGGCCGCGCCGACACGCTGCAGGATCAGGCATTGTCCCCGCTCCTCGATCCACGCGAGATGGACGGCGGCAGCATCGCCGTGGTCGCCGAAAAACTGCAACGCGCCGCTTACGCGCCGCGTTTCACCGCACTGTTCGGAGCATCGGTATGGAGCGACACACGGCTTGCGGTCAGCGAGGCGCTGTTTGCGGTGGCGCGCTACCAGATCGAAGAACCGAGCTTTCATTCCTATACCAGCAAGTTCGATTACTGGCTGGAAGGTAACGCGCGCCTGACTGCGCAGGAGCTGCGCGGCTATTTACTGTTCAACGATCCGGCCAAAGCCAATTGCGGCGGCTGTCATGTCGATCAGCCTACGCGCGACGGCTTGCCGCCTCTGTTCACCGATCATCAGTTCGAAGCGCTCGGTGCACCGCGCAATACAGCGCTCACCGTCAATGACAATCCGGCATTCTACGATCTCGGCATCTGCGGGCCTTACCGCACGGACATGGCATCGGACACGCAATATTGCGGGCTGTTCATGACGCCCACTTTGCGCAACGCCGCGACGCGGCACGCCTTCTTCCACAACGGCGTGTTTTCCAGCCTCAAGCAAGTCCTGGATTTCTACGATTTCCGCGACACCGAGCCCGACGAAATCTATCCGCGCGGCGCCGACGGCAGGCTGCAAAAATTCAACGATCTGCAGCCGCGCTACTTTGCCAACATCGACGTCGCCGATCCACCGTTCAATCGTCAACCTGGCGATGCGCCGGCCATGACCGAACACGAAGAAGCCGACATCATCGCGTTTATCAACACATTGGTCGACGGTTATCGGGAGAAATAACCGGTACTGCCCGGCCTAAATCCGGACAAAGCTATGCGCGGTGCGGCGGCCTTCGCGAGCAATCCATTCCAGCATAGCGAGGTCGGTGTCGTCGAAGCCCGCTGGCAAGCGCGGGCGCGGTGCCGCTCTCTGCATAATCGCTCGTGGCATAACAACTCGTGGCATAACAATCTGCGAGCGGGCGATGACAGCGGCGAGCGTCGGGTAATCGGGATATTGCGTCTCGCTGATCACTGCCGTCTCCGGTGAACCGCCCATGGATGCAAACTCGGCCAATCCCGGCTTGTTCCGGGCCTCATTCAATAAGTCGCCAAGACTCCGCCGCCGGTTCAAAGCTTCAACTTCAGCGTGACCGGGGATGGGCCGCACTGCGGCAAAGTCGCGGCGATCCCGCACATTGTTTCGGCATCTTCGTTCCATTGCGCGCAGCGGTGCTGGAAAATGCCTTCCAAATCCGGCCTGCAAATAAGTTTCCGGTTTTTGCGTCCGGGCAGGCGATTTTTCGCCATTGGGCCGTCGTCACGACCGAATAATGCTTTCGGTTCAATGGAATATTAGCCGTCCCCCGCTGGCATTGGCGATCCGCGCGCCGTACATAATAGGACGACAATTTGCCCCGACGTCCCACCTAAAGTGCCAAGCAACCAACTGTTCCACGGAGGATTTCAATGACACTTGCAATTGGCGATACCGCGCCGGATTTCGAGGCCGAAACCACGGAAGGCAAAATCCGCTTTCACGACTGGGTCGGCAACAACTGGGCGGTGCTGTTTTCGCATCCGAAGGACTTTACCCCGGTCTGCACCACCGAACTTGGCACCATGGCGCGGCTCAAGCCAGAGTTCGACAAGCGCGGCGTCAAGATCATCGGCCTGTCGGTCGATCCCGTCGGCAATCATCAAAAGTGGGCGAGCGACATCAAGGATGTTGTCGGTTTTGCGCCGAACTATCCGATGATCGGCGACACCGATCTTAACGTATCGAAACTCTACGGCATGCTGCCGGCATCGACGGGCGGCACATCCGAGGGCCGCACGCCGGCCGACAATCAGACCGTACGCAACGTCTTCGTGATTGGACCGGACAAGAAGATCAAGCTGGTGCTGGTCTATCCGATGACCACGGGCCGCAATTTCGACGAGGTATTGCGCGTGATCGATTCGCTTCAGCTTAACGCCAAGCATCGGGTCGCCACACCGGCCAATTGGAAGCAGGGCGAAGACGTCATCCTCACCGGCGCGGTCAGCGACGAAGAGGCCAAGAAGCTTTACCCGGCCGGCTGGAAGACACCGAAGCCCTATATTCGCGTGGTCCCGCAACCGCGGTAGAAAATCGTCCAAATCTCTGCTTTTATTGATCGGGGCGCGGCCTATCCGAGGCCGCGCCTTTTCTTTTGAGGGTCAGCATGAATCCGGACGCCCACAATCAGCCGCCGTTCGCCGCGCATATGGGAATGACCATCACCCACGTCTCCAAGGACAAGGTCACGGCCGAAATGGCGGTCACCGATCAGCTCAATAACCGCAACGGTACGCTGCACGGCGGCGCGGTGATGGCGCTTGCCGACAATCTCGGCGGCACGGCGACCATGGCCAATTTGCCACCCGGCGGCCGCACCGCGACCATTGAGAGCAAGACCAATTTTTTTGCCGCCATTCCGTCAGGCGATACGGCTTATGCCGAATGCACGCCCTTGCATCGTGGGCGCTCGACGATGGTGTGGCAGACCCGCATCACGCGGCGCGACGGCCGGCTCTGCGCGCTGGTCATCCAAACGCAGATCGTCATCATCCCGGAAAACCAATAAGATGCGCCCGGACAATCTCACTTACGGTATCGCCAATCCCAAAGACTCCGCCGGCATGACCGGCAAGGAGTTCTTGGAGGCTTTGAGGGACGGCAGGCTACCGGCCCCGCCGATCATGCAGCCGCTGACGATGTGGCTCATCGAGGTCGGCGACGGCTATGCGGTGTTCGAGGGCGAAGCCGGCCCGCATCTTCTCAACCCACAAGGCACCGTGCATGGCGGCTGGGCGCTTACCTTGATCGACAGCGCCACCACCTGCGCGGCACTCTCGCTGCTGCCCGCCGGCGTCGGCGTGACCACGATCGAAACCAAGGGCAATTTCTCGCGGCCCATCAGCAAAGATACCGGGTATGTGCGCGCCGAGGGCCGCGTCGTGGCCCGCGGCCGAAGAATCATTTCGGCGGAAGCACGCGTGCTCGATTCCACCGGCCGCATTCTGGCGCATGGCACGGCAACCATCATGGCCCTAAGTGGCCCGGATTCGAACGATCGACCGGCCAATGCCGCTGCCAATTCTTCCGAGACGCGTTGAGCTTTTTCAGTCGGACGATTTTATCTGCGAAGCCACATAATCGGCGATGTCCAGATCGTCACTCGCGCGGCGCGATCGCAGTCCCCTCACCACGCCCTCGCGATCCTGCATGTCGCGGTTCTGGCTCATCTTCCACTTGCCTTCCAGGCGAGCGATGACGAAACGGAAGCCGATGATGCCGCGCAGCATGGCCGCGATGAACGTGTCCGGCGCGTCCGACACCGCCCATGGCCTCGCTTCGGCTTTTTCCTGCTGGGCGGTCAACTCGGTGACATGGCGGCGCAGCCATTCCGGATCGTTGACGACTTCCGGGCGGCCGTAGGCATGCACGACGGCGTAGTTCCAGGTCGGCACGACTTTGCCGGTTTGCGCCTTGGTTGGATACCAGTTCGGTGTGATGTAGCCTTCCGCGCCTTGAAAGATCATCAGCGCTTCGCCGACGCCGCCCAATTCCTTGCAATGCGGATTGGCGCGCGCCAGATGGCATTCGATTGTACCGTAAGTGCCTTCGTCTTTGAGCACCGTCGGCAGATGGCTGGCATAAAGGCCGAGGGGACCCGCCGAGATCAGCGCCGCGAACGGGCGCCCTCGCATCAGCGTGTGCATCTGCCCGATATCGTCGACACGAAAGTGGTCCGGCTGATACATCGTTCGCCTGTTCAGGTCACTTGGTAGAACTTCAGCACCACGCGCGCCGCCTCGCGATGGCCGGTGCACACCATAATATGGCGCGTCATCCACACATAGCGCATGGCGCCGGTTTCGAAAAACGTCGTCCCGCGAAAATAATAGGCGTCCGGCGCCACCGCCTCCCCGGCCGCCAGCGCTTCCATGACGTCGGCGGGACCGTGACGACGCGCCAGATTGCGCACGTGGATGACAGCGCCATCATCCGTCTGCAGCGTGTAGCGCGCGTCCAGTTCTGCCACCCCGTCGTGCCGGATGAGCTGCCAATCGGCGCCGCCAGAGAGCACCGTACCACGCATATCGGGCCCGGAAAATTCGCCGCCGCTGATCGGCACGATGCGGCGGCGGCCTTTATTGAACGCGCCGAGGTCCTGCGGCGGATCGACGGTGACGCGCGCGCCGAAGATGAATTCCAATGCCGGCTCAGCCGGTTCCGGGTTTGCCATCGCAACCTCGCAATGCCATCGTACGCGAAACGCGAGTGAGGATGGCATGGATGTTCGCGCCGCCGTGGCTTATGCGCCCGGCAAGCCGCTGGAAGTCACGACCGTTCAGCTCGACGGACCGCGGTCGGGTGAAGTGCTGGTAGAAATCAAGGCGACCGGCATCTGCCATACCGACGAATTCACGCGGTCGGGGGCCGACCCGGAAGGCCTGTTTCCCGCCATCCTGGGGCACGAAGGCGCCGGCATTGTCGCCGACGTCGGTACCGGCGTCACATCGGTCAAAAAAGGTGACCATGTCATTCCGCTGTACACGCCGGAATGCCGTACCTGCCCGTCGTGCCTGTCGCGCAAGACCAATCTGTGCACCGCGATCCGCGCCACGCAAGGCCAGGGCGTGATGCCCGACGGCACCTCCCGGTTCTCAATCGAGGGCAAGACGATTCATCACTATATGGGCTGCTCGACCTTCGCCAATTTCACCGTGCTGCCGGAGATTGCGGTGGCGAAAATCCGCGAGGACGCGCCGTTCGACAAGGCTTGCTATATCGGCTGCGGCGTCACCACCGGCGTCGGCGCGGTGATCAACACCGCCAAGGTCGAGCCGGGCGCCAAGGCGATCGTGTTCGGCCTTGGCGGCATCGGGCTCAACGTCATTCAAGGGCTGCGCCTCGCCAGCGCCGACATGATCATCGGCGTCGACGTCAACCCGGAGAAAAAAGCCTGGGGCGAGCGCTTCGGCATGACGCATTTCGTCAATCCGAAAGAGGTCGAGGGCGATCTCGTCGCGCATCTCGTCAACATGACCAAGCGCGGCGCCGACCAGATCGGCGGCGCCGATTACACCTTCGAATGCGTCGGCCATGTCGGGCTGATGCGGATCGCGCTGGAGAGCTGCCATCGCGGCTGGGGTCAAAGCATCATCATCGGCGTCGCCGGCTCCGGCCAGGAAATCACGACGCGGCCGTTCCAGCTTGTCACCGGCCGGGTCTGGCGCGGTACCGCTTTCGGCGGCGCGCGCGGCCGCACCGACGTACCGAAGATCGTCGACTGGTACATGGACGGCAAGATCGAGATCGATCCGATGATCACCCACACCATGCCGCTGGCCGACATCAACAAGGCCTTCGACCTCATGCATGACGGCCAATCGATCCGCAGCGTCGTGGTCTATTAGCACGCTGTATCGGCAACGCCGCCCAGCGGAACTTGCCGTCCGGCTCGGCGGTCGAGCGATTGGGCTGTCGTCCCTTCAGGAAGGACAGAATTAGCGACACAGCCTGCTCCGGCTGCTCTTCCATGATCCAGTGACCGGAATCCTTAATCACCGCGCCACGCACGTCCGCGGCGGCGAAACCGATCTCAGTCGCGAGATGGGTGCCGTAAGAGTGATCGCCGCCGACCGCCAGCACCGGCATCTGCAGTTTTCCCTTCGCGACGAGCCCTTGATTGTCGATGGCGTCTTGCGCGAAGGCGGCAAATTGTCCGCCAAAGGCGTTGTGAATGGCGTAGGGACGCGCGTAAAGCGCGGCATAGTGATCGCGGGTTTGTTCGTCGATGCGAGACGGGTTGGCTGAAAGCTCGTTGTAGAAGCGGTCGAGCAGGATCCGCTCGCGACCTGCCACCAGGCGCTCGACGTCGGGGCCACGGAAGTTGAAGGCCACGTTTTCGGGTTTTTCAGCTGCTCGTCCCAGTCACCGATGCCCGGCAAAGGCGCATCCATCACGACCCATTTTGTCACGCGGGGCGGAAACAGCGCCGCAAAAGCGTAACCCACCATGTTGCCGATGTCGTGGGTGACAAGGCGATCTCCTGGCAACGAAGCTGATCCAGAATG
The DNA here is from genome assembly GCA_036267435.1 of Xanthobacteraceae bacterium. Taxonomy (GTDB): domain Bacteria; phylum Pseudomonadota; class Alphaproteobacteria; order Rhizobiales; family Xanthobacteraceae; genus BOG-931. The sequence goes on from DATAWA010000011.1 coordinate 34,782, forward strand.
CCGGCAAGGTCACGGGCTTGCGCGACCTTTTCGTATCCGTCTTCGGGATGCGACGACAGGCCCATCCCGCGCAGATCGGGAACGATGACAGTGTGGTCTTTGACCAACGCGTTGGCGAGGGGCAGCCACATATCGCCGGTGTCGCCGAAGCCATGAAGAAGGAGAACGGCGGCTCCCTTTCCGCCGACGCGGACATATTGGGTCCCGCCGGTTACCGCCATCTGCTTTCCGTCAAACGACCCCGGCCAGGAGCCAACCGTCATGATGATGCTCTTCAGTTTGCATGTGCGCGCCCGTCGCCGATCCAGGTGAGCGATACACTGTCGCGACCGGTTTGCCCCGCCGGATCGCCAAAGTCGATCTTAGCACAAATCGAAGCGACCTTCGGCTCATCGCAGACATATGGCGGCCTGGCGGCCTGGCGCCTTGGCGGCTTGGCGGCTTGGCGGCTTGGCGGCTTGGCGGCCAACTCCGGCAGCAGCGTCCGCACGGAACTTCGCTTCACGGCTCGCCGTTGCTATCGCGGCGTTCCGTCAAGTTCTCGCGCAAAGCCATTTCGATGCCGAAAACCCGCAAGTCCCATTTGCACCGGGTGCACCACGCCGTAGCGCGCTACCACGATGCCAGGAAATCGCTGCATAGCCCGGCGTCGCCGCAGAGCCGCTACGGCCTCGACTGGATGAATTTTTTCCTCGCCGACGTGCAGACCGGCTTCGGCACCTTCGTCGCTTTCTATCTTGCGCATCTCGGCTGGTCGGAGCACGACGTCGGCTATGCCTTGACGCTGGGCGGGCTCGCGGGGGTCGTAAGTCAAATCCCGGGCGGCGCGATGGCCGACGCGCTGCCATGGAAGCGCGGGTTGATTGCGATCGGCATTCTCATGATCGGCGCCGCGGCGCTGATCCTGGCGCTGGCTCCGTCCTTTCTCATGGTGCTGTTCGCCTCGCTGCTGCAGGGCGTGACTGGCGGGATTATTACGCCGGCAATCGGGGCCATCAGCCTCGGTCTCGTCGGCCGCCGCGCGATGTCGGTGCGCACCGGACGGAACTACCGCTATGCGGCCGGCGGCCACGCCGCGACTGCGGCGCTGATGGGGCTCGTTGGCGCTTATTTTGCCATGGGCACGATTTTTATCGCCGCGGCAGCCCTGTGCATCCCTGCCTTGATAGCGCTCGGCTTCATCCGGCCCGGCGAGATCGATTATGCCCGCGCCCGCAACGCCGCGGCCGGGGCCAAAGCGCATCAGGTCGGCCGCGTCGCCGATCTCCTGACCAATCGCCGGCTGGTGCTGTTCACTGCCGCTCTTGTGCTGTTTCAGCTCGCCGATGCTTCGATGCTGCCCCTGATCGGCGAGAATTTAGCGACGACCATCCCCACCCAGTCGTCGCTGTGGATGTCGGGCCTGATCATCGTGCCGCAGATCGTGGTCGCGATATTCGCGCCGTGGGTCGGCTATCACTCTGAGAAACGCGGCCGCAAACCGCTGCTTTTGCTCGGCTTTGCGGCCGAACCGGTGCGCGCGGCGCTGCTGGCCTTCAGCAATGCCTATGCGTTCCTGGTCGTCGCCCAGATATTGTCCGGCATCACCGGCGCAGTCATCGGCGTCTTGACCGTCATCGTCATCACCGACCTGACCGCGGGCACCGGCCGCTTCAATCTGGCGCAAGGCGCCGTCGGCGCGGCCATCGGCATCGCCGCTTCGCTCAGCACCCTGATCACCGGCTTCCTGTTTCAAGGCGTCGGACGGTTCGGCGGCTTCGTTGCCATCGCCGCCGTGGCGGGCGCCGCCACGGTACTGATCTGGATGTTCGTCAGCGAAACAAAGCCCGCCAAATACGACACTGATCGAGAGAGCGACGGGCCGCTTATTGGACCTTGATGCCAGCCTCCTTGATGATCGGCCACCATTTGTCGGCCTCCGATTTTTGGAAGGCGGCAAATGCATCGGATTGCTGTAGCTCCGGCGCAGAGATCTGCTGGCCCAACGCGGCAAGCCTGTCCCTCACATTGTCATTCTTCAACGCGGTGACGGTTGCCGCGTGAATTTTCTCGAGCACGTCCTTCGGCGTGCCTTTGGGCGCCCACATGCCGAACCAGATCGAGGCGTAGAAGCCGGGCAGCCCGGCCTCGTCGGTGGTCGGCACTTCCGGCAGGCTCGTCATGCGGGTCTTGGCCGGCACTGCGATGGCGCGGATAGTGCCGGCCTTCACCTGGGCGGTGAAGTTCGACGACGGCTCGATCATCATGTCGATCTGGCCGGCCATCATGTCCTGCACCGCGGGCCCGTCGCCGCGATAGGGCACGAACTGGAAGGTCGTGCCGGTGGCTTTCTGGAAGGACAGCCCGGCCAGATTGCCTGTCGATCCGATGCCGGGAACCCCGACGCTGGCCTTGCCGGGATTGGCCTTGAGCCAGGCGATCAGCTCCTTGAGGTTATGCACCGGCAGGCTGTTCTTCACGCAGATCAAGAGCGGTTCGTAGGCGAGCTCGGCGATCGGAGTGAGATCGTTGAGCACGTCGAAATCCAATTTATAGAGTCCCCCGATCAGCACATTGGTCGTCAGCGTACCGATGCACAGCGTGTAGCCGTCCGGCGGCGAATGGGCGACCTTGCCGACGCCGATGGCGCCGGCGGCGCCCGTGAGATCTTCGACGATAACCGTCTGCCCCAATGCCTTGCCCATCGGATCGGCAAGCACCCGCGCCAGCACGTCGGTTGCGCCGCCGGCGGAAAACGGCACGATGGCCGTCACCGGCCGCGTCGGATAATCGGCCGCAAACACGAGGTTTGGATGCAACCCCGCCGCAGCGGCACCGCTCGCGAGCTGGATCAGAGTTCTGCGTGAGGCTTTCATGGTCCCTCCCCTATTCATGACGGTGTTGTTTGTCGTGCCGCGTCGACGACGTTATTATTCCGGCTTGAGATGCGCGAACTGCACCACCTTGGTCCATTTCGCCGTATCCGCGGCAATGAACTTGGCAAATTCAGCCGGCGTATTGGGTTCCATCTCGATGCCGCCAAGATCGAGCAGGCGCGCTTTGACGTTGGCATCCTCCAGGGCGGCATTGAAAGCTTTGTTGAGCGTTGCGACGATGTCGGCGGGCGTGCCCTTGGGCGCACCGAAACCGATCCAGCCGAATGCTTCATAGCCCGGCAGGAACTGAGCGATCGGCGGGACGCCGGGCAATACGTCCAGCGGCTTCGGCGTGGTGACGCCGAGCGGCCGCAACTTGCCGGCCTTGATCAGCGGCAGCGACGACGGCGTGACGTCGAACATCACCTGGACCTGGCCGGCCATCAGATCGACCAGCGCCGGAGTCGAGCCGTGATACGGCACATGGACGAGATCGACGCCGGCCATGTATTTGAACAGCTCGCCGGCGACGTGCTGCGGTCCGCCAACCCCGCCCGACGCCATGTTGATCTTGCCGGGATGCGCCTTGGCGTAAGCGATGAATTCCGGAACCGTCTTTGCCGGAAACGACGGGTTCACTTCCATCACCAGAGGCACCAGGTCGATGCCGGCGATCGGCTCGATGTCGCGAACGAAGTCGAACGGCAAATTGGGGATCAGCGCCTGATTGATGGTGTTTTGCGAGTTGACCAGAAGCAGCGTGTAACCGTCCGGGGGGGAATGCACGACCGCCTCGGTCGCCACATTGCCGGTCGCGCCCGGCCGCACTTCGACGACGAATTGCTGCCTGAGTTGTTGGGACACCGGCTGCGTCAACAGCCGCGCGGTAATATCCGACGAACTCCCGGCGGCCTGTCCGACGATGACATGCACCGGGCGGCTCGGATAATCCGCGGCAAGCGCGCGGCGCGGCAGGAGCGGCAACGCCGCGGCGGCGCCCAGTTGAAGAAAATGCCGCCGTTGCAAGAGGCGCTGCGATTGGCGTTGCACGTCGATGTTCCCCCTCGTTTATCGGGCGCCGTTTATGCACCATGTGGCGCTCGGGCGGCACTATATCCGTATTCTGTGCCTTGTCAGCAGAGGCCGAACCGTCGCAGGCCACGCTTACGCCAGCCGGCGCTGCAATCGTGCTTCGCGGAGAAACAGAAATAGCCCGGTTGCCACCACGATCGCCGAGCCGGCCAACAGGCTGAGCGTCGGCACATCGCCCCAGACCAGAAACCCGATCGCCAGCGCCCACACCAGCATCAGGTAATAGAACGGCGTCACCGCCGCAGCGGGCGCCAGATGCAGCGCGCGCGTCCAGAACCATTGGCCGACCGCATTGATAAAGCCGGTGCCGAACAGCATCGCCCCGTCGACCGCCGACGGCCAGCGCCAGCCGAACAGCAGTAGAAAGCTATGGAAGAAGGCCAGCACGGTCAGTTGCCACATGACCAGCGTATTGGCGGACTCGGTCCTGGTCATGCCGCGCACGGCCACCGTCACGCTGCCGTACATGACGGCATTGATGAGCGCGAACAACGCGCCGAGCGTCAGCGAATTGGCGCCCGGATCGGTGACAATCAACACGCCCAGAAAACCGACAACGAGCGCGATGCCGCGCACCCAGCCGGCACGCTCCTTGAGCCAGACAATGGCCACCAGGGCGGCGAACAGCGGCGAGGAGAAATTGATGGCGACCGCGCCGGCGAGCGGCATCAGACTGAAGGCAAGCAACAGCGCCAGCTGCGAGATCGATTGCGACAGGCCGCGCAGAATATGATCGCGGGGCCGAGCGGTTGCGAATACCGAAAGTCCGGTGACCGGCAGCATGACCATGGCGAGGGCCACGAGCGACGACAGCGAGCGCAGGAACAGCACTTCGCCGACCGGATAGACCGCGACCAGCCATTTGCTTGCCGCCGAAGCACTCGCGAACAGGACCGTCGCGATCACCATCATGAGGATGCCACGGGGAATGTCCTCGGTGCGGCCCTTGCTCTCCTTGCTGCGCCCGGCAATCGAACTGCTGGAAATATCCGCGGCTTTTGCTGCAGTTAGATCGTCCATCCCCGACCGTGCCGTTGGCTCCGGTTTGCCCTTGGTCACGCCGTCTATGCCGTTGCGGCCCGATTGGCAAACGGGAGCACATGGCGCCAGGAACATTTGCGCAACGTCAGACGCCACCGTTCAGGGCGGCCGAGTGTAAACTCGGCCGCCCAATTCTCATCCAGCACCGGCCTTCGTCACCAACGCCAGCCGCAGCCGTAAATTTCAAAACTCGCCGGTTTTTTTCTTCTGCGGGTCTTGGTCTGGCTCGGCTCTCATGGCTTCCTTCTCATGAACAGCATCCGGACCGTGCGGCGGTTTGTGGCCGGTCGTGCGGTCGGCTTGCTCTTGCGCGTGTTTAACTTCACCGATTGTTTTATCTGGCGTGCGATTCTCACCTGCCATCGTGTTCCTCCATTGTCCACAACGGAGGCAACTGGCGATCGGTGCGGCGCGTTCCATGTCGAGTTCCGGCGGCAGTCGGAACAAAACCGCGGACGCGTATGCCGCGGAAATCGCGTTTTAATTCTAAAGCCCTGGCCCCTCGCGGGAACCGGCAGTTCCTGGGCCGGCCGCAAGGCCGCCGGGCCTGATCGCGGCGGCGTCATCCCGGTGAAATGCGGCCTCCTTAACGAATTGTACAAAGCGGTCGGGCATTCTACGTATCATTTCGATTTCGCCAAGGCTGTCATGCCCGTTCTGCCTGCCGATCTAGAAACCGATCCCCAGATGTTCGAGGTTGCGCCGGTCTCGCTGTGGATCGAGGACTACAGCGAGGTCAAGGCGCTGTTCGAACAGTGGCGGGCGGCAGGCGTGAGCGATATCAGGGCATTTCTCGCCGCCAAACACGACCGCGTGCGCCAGTGCTCCGAGCGCATCCGCATCCTCAAGGTCAACCGCAAGACCTTGTCGCTGTTCGGCGCCCGCGATCTTGCGCATCTGATGGCCAATCTCGGCCAGGTGCTGCGCGACGACGCCTTCAAAGGCCATATCGATGAACTGGCCCAGCTCTGGGACGGGCAGTCGAGCTTTTCCAGCCATACGGTCAACTATACGCTGTCCGGCGAACGTCTCGATATCCAGCTTCACGGCACCGTACTTCCCGGCCACGAGCAAAGCTGGGATCGCGTCATGATCGTGATCGAGGACGTAACCGAGCGGGAAAGCGCCCGCCGCCGTTTGGTTGCCAGCGAGAACTACGCCTGCGGCCTGTTCGCGCATTCGCCGGTGTCACTATGGGTGGAGGATTTCAGCGGAGTGAAACGTCTGATCGACGACGTGCGCGCCCGCGGCGTCGAAGATTTCCGCGTTTTCACCGATGTGCACAATGAGTTCGTTCCGCGCTGCATGAGCGAAATCCGAGTACTCGACGTCAACGGCCGCACGCTGGAACTGTTCGGCGCGCTCGACAAGGAGAGCTTGCTGCGCAATCTCCCCGCCGTGTTTCGCGACGAGATGGAGCCACATTTCCGCGAGCAGCTGGTCGATCTGTGGGACGGCAAGCTGTTCCAGCAGCGCGAAGTGGTGAACTACGCGCTCGACGGCACCAAGCTGCATCTCTTGCTCCAGTTCTCGGTGCTACCCGGCCACGAACGGGACTGGTCGCTGGTACAGGTCGCGCTCACCGACATCACCGCGCGCAAGAAGGCGGAAGCCTATCTCGAATATCTCGGCACCCATGACGTCCTGACGCGGACACTCAACCGCTCGTTCTTCGTCGATGAGCTCAACCGGCTTGAACGCAAGGGGCCGAAGCCCGTCACCGTCATCATCGCCGACATCAACGGACTGAAAGCCGCGAACGACGAATTCGGCCATGGCGCAGGCGATGCGTTGCTGCGCCGGGCGGGTGAAGTGTTCGTTTCGCTGGTCGAGAAGCCGGGCTCGGTATCGCGTATCGGCGGTGACGAGTTCGCCGTGTTGTTGCCTGGCACCGAGGCCGCCGCCGGGGAAACTATTCTTGCCTCGCTGATGGACCTCATCGAACTCAACAACCAGTACTATCCGGATCTCGCGCTAAGTATCTCGGCCGGAATCGCCACCAGCCGGTCAAGCGACCGGCTGGAACAGGTGGTCAAACGCGCCGACTTGAAGATGCTTCACGTTAAGCGCTTGTACTACCTTCAGGCCGAGCGGGACCGGCGCGAAATAGGCGCCGCGTGAACAGCCTGCGGCTTTGCGACGATCCGGATTCAAGCTGGCGCGCTCGGAGAGATTCGAACTCCCGACCCTCAGATTCGAAGTCTGATGCTCTATCCAGCTGAGCTACGAGCGCGGCGGATGGAACCATAATGGTTTCATCGCAAAAGTCACGGCGTCCGCTGCAACGCGAGATCGATACCTAAAATTTGGCCGCAATCCAGCATGGCAGGAACTTCTCGGGTTCCGCAGACATGCCTTTCTCGCCGGTCGGCTATGCCAGCCGAACGCGGGCCCCACCATTCGGTTAACGGTCAGACGCAACGAGGGACGGAGACCCATCATCATGTCCGACTTTCGCAACTCGAATTACGATTACCGCAATCCGGACGACCCGTTTCGTGCGGATGCCAATCTTGACCCCAATGCGCGCGCGCCAAGTGCGGCGTGGGGCTGGGTTGCCGCAGCTGTGTTGCTGGTGATTGTTTTGGCTGTTGCCTTCGGATTCGGGCATAGGCCCGTAGAGTTAGGTACCAACACGGCATCGAATAATATCAGCCCGCCGGCCGTCACGCACATGAGCCCGCCGGCGACACTGCTTCCGCCGAGCACGACTCCGGGTACGCCGACGCCGCCTGCTGCCGCGCCCACAGCGCCGGCCGCGCCTGGCGCAACGCATTAGCCGGGCGACCGCAGACAGCGACAATTGACTGAAGCGAAGCGGTCCCGATTTCCACGGGGCCGCTTCGTCGTTGCAACTAAGGATCAACCGCGTGCAGCGGCCCCGGTGCGCCGGATCACTCCGATAAACCGGGCGCCGATCTCATGGCCAAGCCGCCACACGACTTGATAACTGCATTCCTTGGCCAGTCCCTCGCCGGATAGCAGCAGCACGAATCGGTCGGGAACGTCATAACCCTCGACGTGAAGCCGCACACCGCCCGTGGAAATATCGGTGATCAGGCAGTCGCGCGGCAACGCGCCGCTGCCGAATTGGATTTTCGCGAGGCGGTTGATCAGGCGGCGCGGTGCTTCCCGCCGGTCGGGAGTTCCGTTCCTACGAGCGAGCTTATTTATTCGCATGACTGCCGGCTCGCACTGCGGTGCAGCAGGTCGCCACCACAGGCCAGGCGCCATGGATAGCAAGCGGCGCTTGTAGACGGACTAAGGGCCTTGGCGGCATTTTCCGTAGATTTGAATGGAATTTGTGCGTTTTGCCGGCACCATCGTTCATTGACGGGAACTTGATCGTCTTGCTCGCCGTTGTTCTGGCAAAGGATCCGCCTCGCGGATCGAACGCCGCACGGAGCCGACCATGAGCAACCAAAGCGATCGCGACGCCAAGCTGCGCGCCAGCTTGCCTACGCAAGTGAAAGAGCAGCCCGATCCGTTCCTGCAAATGACCACCGGTCATATGGGGATAGGCGGCGTTACCGTGTTCGCCGTTGTCGCGGTCGCCATCCTCACGGTGGTTCTCTATGGACTAAACGTGCACGGCAGCGCCCGCCCGCCGTCCCCAGCCGCCGCTGCATCTGCCGCGCCGGCTGCCGGCGGCCACACTGGCACAGCGACGCCAGCCGCGCCGCAGACGACTAACAACGCCAAAGGCTAGCGCCGCCAAAGTTCGCGGCGCGGAACGGGCATCATTCGTAGGCCGCGTCGACCGGCACGCGATAGCCGTTGACCAGGCGATTTGTTTCGTTGGCCATGCCGACGACCGCCATGAGCTCGCCGAACATCGCTTCGCTCATGCCCGCTTTGCGTGCCGCAGCGGTGTGGCTGGCAATGCAATATTCGCAGCCGTTGGTGACGCTCACCGCGACGTAGATCATTTCCTTGGTCAGCGCGTTGAGCGCGCCCGGGGTCATGATCTCCTTGATGCTCGCCCAGGTGCGTTTGAGCGTCTCGGGATCGTGGGCCAGGTATTTCCAGAAATTGTTGACATTCTCGACCTGCCGCGTGCGCTTGATGTCGTCGTAAATCGCCCGCACGTCCGCTGACGCGTCGCGATACTCGATGAGTTGGCGTGGCATGGCGCGATATTCCCCGTATGACCGAACCTTCAGCGGCATTCTAGCGGCTCGGCGCGGCTAACGGAAACAGCCCCGCGATCCATACCGCCATTTTGAATTGATTTCCTCGTGGCGCAGTGACCGGATGTCAAACAGGAACCCATGCGCCGGCGAACCGAAGCGCCCGCTGCCGATTTTAATCCATGTTGCACTTTAATCTGTGTCGCGCGGTGAGACGGGCACGGCACGCCCGAACCTTCGAGAAAGTAGAAAACCTCATGGTGCGTACAATAGGCATGCTGATCGCCGACGATGCGAGCGTCACGCGGCAGATCCTGACCGAAGCCGCACATCTGTCAAAACTGCCGGTGCGGCTGAACGTGACGGACAACGGCCGCGATTGTCTGACCCTTCTCAACGGCGGCAATATCGACGTCGCTTTTGTCGACGTGCACATGCCGGAACTGTCGGGAACCGAAGCGGTGTGGTCGGCGCGCAAGCAGGGCATTCAGACTTTCGTCACGCTGATGTCGACGCCGCCGGCGGCCGAAGCCGTCGAGGTCGCGATCAAGCTGCGCGCCTACGAATTTCTGTTCAAGCCCTTCGGCATCGCCGACGCCGTGGCCATCATGAAGACCTACAACCGCATCACCGCGCCCACCAAGATCCTGATCGTCGACGATTCCTCCGCGGTCCGCCAGATCGTGCAAAAGATCGTTCACGGCAGCGTCTTCAATTGCGATATCGACGAGGCGAGCGACGGCGAAGGCGCGCTCGCCTTGGCGCGGATCACCCGCTACGACGCCGTGTTCCTCGATTGCAACATGCCGGGGCTCAGCGGCATCGCGACGATGAAACGGCTCCACCTCGTTCAGCCCTCGGCCAAGATCGTCATGATTTCCGCGGAGCGAAGCCTGGCCACCGAAGACGCCGCGTACGATGCCGGCGCCGCCGCCTTCCTGCAAAAACCCTTCACCTCCGGCGACGTCGATCAGGTGCTGCACGCCGCCTTCGGCTTGCGGTCGCCCAATTTGAAGCTCAAAACGAGCGAGGCAAGCTTCGACGTGGCGATCGAGGGTCCGACCATTCGGCTTGCCCATAAATCGAGCGGCCACATTTTTGAATATTTGTGGTTCGAACGGCCGCCCTATTTGCGCAACGCGGTGGTGCGTCCGGCTTTAGCCGGCGCGGTTGCCCCGACGCAGGTCGCACCAGCCGCGGCCAAGGCGGCGATGCTGCAACTGCGTTCGGCGCGGCTCCTGACCGCCTGATCCGGCGTCATTGCCGCTGCCGGAATTGCCGGGCACAATCCGTCCAACACGCTTAACGGGACGGAACGCCATGCCGAAGACACCGGATTATTTCGCCGGCAAGACCATCGTCATCACTGGCGCCGCGAGCGGCATCGGCCGGGCCACCGCCCTGATCTTTGCGCGCGAAGGCGCCAATGTGGTCTGCGCCGATATCAACGAGCAAGGCGCGCGCGACACCGCGGCGGCGGTCAACGCCAAAGGCAGCCAGGCGTTGGCGCTCAAGACCGACGTCACCAGCCGGACCGAGGTCGACGACATGGCGGCCCGCGCGCTCGCCGCTTTCGGCAGCGTGCAGTTCCTGTTCAATTCCGCGGGCGCGGCACTGCGCCGCTCGAAATTTCTCGACATCGACGAGGCGCTGTTGCGCAAGACCTTCGCGCTCAATCTCGAAGGCACGTTCTACGCCATGCAGGCGGTGCTGCCGCATATGCTGGCGAACAAGTTCGGCGTCATCGTCAATGTCGCCAGCATGGCGCACCGGCGCGGCGGCCCCGGCTCGTCGATCCACTATGCCGCGGCCAAGGGCGCGGTGGTGTCGATGACCATGGGCGTGGCGCGCGAATTCGCCGGCCAAGGCATCCGCGCGCTGTCGATTTCGCCGGGTCCGATCAAGACGCCGTTCCAGGATGCCGCCGGCTCGTCGCCGGAGCTGGTACAGCGTTTCCTCGACGACATCCCGATGAAGCGGTTCGGCGCGCCCGAGGAAATCGGCGAGCTGGTGCTGTTCATGTGCTCCGACGCCTGCCCGTTCATGACCGCCGACACCGTCTATGTGAACGGCGGCGGCGGCTGGCGCTAACATCCCCGTCGCTCATTCCCGCGCAAGCGGGAATCCAGCCTGGGTTCCCGCCTTCGCGGAAACGAGCGGATTAGATGGCGCCGCGCGGCCGCCAGTTCACCAGGAACACGCCGGCGACGCACACCGCCATGCCGAGGAGCGCCAGCGGCTTTAGCCGTTCGTCGAACAGCGCCCAGGCGAGCAGCGCCGTCACCGGCGGCGTCAGATAGAACAGGCTCACCACCCGCGTCGCCGCCGAACGACGAATCAGGAAATATAAAAGCCACACCGCGCCAAGCGAGAGCACCAGAACGAGCCATGCGAGCGCGAACAGAAATTGCGGGCTCCACTCCACGGTGCGGGTCTCGAACAGAGCGGCCCCGAGCGAGAACAAGACGGCCGCCGCCGCATATTGGATGCCGAGCGCGGGGCGCCAATCGATACCGCCGCCGAAGCGCTTCTGATAGAGCGTGCCGACGGTGATGCCGAGGAGCGCCACCGTGGCGGCGATCCAGGCGAGCGGGGTCGCCTCGCCGTTTGCGATCTTCGCCTGCAGCACCAGATAGACCCCGGCCAGTCCGAGCGCGAGACCGAGCCATTGCCGCGCCGCCACCCGCTCGCCGAACAGGCGATTGGCGACGGTCGAGGTCAACACCGGCTGCAGGCTCACGATCAGCGCGGCGAGCCCCGCCGACAACCCATTCTCGAGCGCGACGAAGACGCCGCCGAGATAAAGCCCGTGCACCAAGAGCCCGGTGATGACCGAATGCATCGCGCCGTTGGGGCTCGGCCATTTCGGCCGCGTCGCCGCGATGATGATGGCGACCAGCGCCACCACAACGATCATGCGCAGCGCCAGGAAAGTCAGCGGCTCGGCATAACCCAGGCCGAGCTTGGCGCCGATAAATCCCGAGGCCCACAGCAGCACGAACACGCCCGGCGCCGCGAATATGGCGAAGTCTTCGATACGGCGCGGCATGAAATGAGAATCCTCTGGAGCGGGCAGAATTAGCCCGCGCACCCGCACGCGTCGAGCGGCTTGCTAAGTCGACAATCGAACGGTTCGCGCGCGTTAAACTTGATGGCGCCGAGGCCGAGCCGATTCAATCTTGACGCGAAGTTGCAGTCTGTGCAGACTACACCCGGGATCGCTCAGTATGCCGGGAGCGATGAGGGGCTGTCGGTTGCGTCCGTTCGGTCACATTGCGTTGGCATTGTGCGCGGCAGGCTCGTTGGCTGCGTGCACCGAGGTTGTCGATTCCGTCGTTGACAGCCGTTACGGCGAATACAATCGGCAGACCGACTGGGCCAAGAACGAAGCCATTCTTCTCAATATCGTCCGCGCCAGCGAATATCAGCCGCTCAATTTCATGAGCTTCCAACCCTATACGGGCAC
>DATAWA010000012.1:0-11737 GCA_036267435.1 Xanthobacteraceae bacterium
CGAATAATCACAGCCTGGAAGGCGAATAGAAGTGAGCGCAAAAGCTACCAGAAAGCGCGAGCGCATCGTCAGATATAAAAGCCTCGACGACATGCCGCCGCCAAAACCCTTGAGCAAGGCGTTTCGCGAAATGAGCGACGAGGAGGTTGAACGCCGGGCCGCGGCCGACCCGGACGCCGGCGTGATACCGCCCGGCTTTTGGGATAGGGCTGAATTGCGGGTGCCGCTCGCCAAGCAGCAGATCACGCTGCGCCTCGATCCCGATGTGATCGGCTGGTTCAAGCGCACGGGTAAGGGCTACCAGTCGCGGATGGGGGCGGTGCTGCGCAGTTACGTGGAAGCCAAACGCAAGCGCAGCGCTTAGTAATAATTACAGCCTAACTGTGGGATCGAAACCCAAGTCCCGCCGCGCTTTGACGGTCGTCACCGCGCCGTCGTCTTCGGCGATGTTGTAGATGCCGGGATTGCCGCGGCCGACCGCGAGGAGCGCCGCCCGTGCCGCAGCATCGACATGCAGCGGGCCGCGCCCGGTCGGTTCCTTAAACCAGGTGCCGGGACCGTAAAGCCGGCCATAGCGCAGCACGATGCCGGCGATGCCAGGCGTATGAAGCGTGGCGTCTTCAAGCGCACGCACGCCGCGCGCGGTCAGCGCGTTGAGGTCGTCACCGTCGGCCGAAGCCAGTGGATCGCTCTCGGCGTGCGGCTCCGGACCGTCGGCGTAGATAAAGGCGATGCTCTGGGAAATCAGCCGGCGCGCCCCGGCGGCTTGCGCCGCCGCAACAAGATTAGCCGTGCCCTCGATGCGGAGTCTGGCATTGCGCTCGAGTGACTCGGCGCGGCGTGTCGGATCGAACACTTGCGGCAAATCGGTCAGTTGATGGATCACGACCTCGGGACGCGCCGCTACCGCGGCATCGCGCAATGCCGGCACGTCGAACACATCGACAATAACGGCTTGCGCCCCCTGCCCCTGCAGCGCCGCGGCCTTGTCGGCCGAGCGGGTCGTGCCGACAACCTCATGACCGGCGGCGATCAGCAGCGGCGTCAATCGTTGGCCGATGACGCCGGTGGCTCCAGCAAGAAAGACGCGCATCTGCGTTTCACCTTCCGCTCGTCCCCGCGAAAGCCTGGAGATCACTGCCGCGCATGAGAGCTGGATTCCCGCTTGCGCGGAAATGAGCGGCGGCTGTTTTAACGCCTACGCCGCTCCCTTCAGCCGCTCCAGCGCCTCGGCGATCTTGGCCTTGCGCCCTTGCGCCTCCGCGCGCTTCTCTTTTTCTTCTTCGACGACGTCTTCGGGTGCGCGGGCGACAAAATTGGCGTTGCCGAGCTTGGCGTCGACGCGGGCAATATCGGCCTCGGCCTTGGCCATTTCCTTGGCGAGCCGCGCGCGCTCGGCAGCAAGGTCGATGACGCCTTTGAGCGGCAGAGCCGCCACTTCGCCGCGCACCACCAATTGCAACGACCCCTGCGGCGCGGTGTCGGCGACGGAAATCTCGCCGACCCGAGCCAGCCGCTGCACAAAATCAGACCAGCGCTTAGCGCGCTCGGCGGTCGGCGGGGTAACGCCGGCAAGCACCAAGGGCAGCATCGTAGCCGGCGGAATATTCATCTCGGCCCGCACCGAGCGGATCGCGCCAATCAAATCGATTACCCAGCCGATTTCGGTTTCGGCCTCGGCATTGTCGAGCCTGTCATGTACCGGCCAGGATTCCAGCACCAGCATGTGACCGCGCTTGGCACCGTTCTCAGCTGTCACGCGCCACAGCTCTTCGGTGACGAAGGGCATGAACGGATGCAGAAGTTTTAATATTTCATCGAGCGCCCAGGCGGCGGCGGCGCGGGTTTCGCTCTTGGCAGCGCCGTCGACCCCGGTAAGCACCGGCTTGATCAGTTCGAGATACCAGTCGCAATAGACGTTCCAGACGAAACGATAGATCGCGGCCGCCGCATCATTGAACTTGTAGGCTTCGATCGCTGCGGTGACCTCACGTCCCGTCTTCGCCGCCTCATGCGCGATCCAGCGATTGAGCGTCTCATTGGCGCGGCGCGGATCGAACTCGGGATCGCGCCCGCAGCCATTGATTTCGGCAAAGCGCGCCGCATTCCACAGCTTGGTCGCGAAATTGCGGTAACCCTCGACGCGCTGTTCCGAGAGCTTGATGTCACGGCCTTGCGCCGCCATCGCCGCCAAAGTGAAGCGCAGCGCATCGGCGCCATATTTGTCGACCAGCTCCAAAGGATCGATGACGTTGCCCTTCGACTTCGACATTTTTGCGCCGGTGGCGTCACGCACCAACGCATGAATGTAAACGTCGCGGAACGGAATCTCCTTCATAAAGTGAAGGCCCATCATCATCATCCGCGCCACCCAGAAGAAGATAATGTCGAAGCCGGTAACGAGCGCCGAGGTCGGGTAGTAGCGCTTGAGCTCCGGCGTCTCATCCGGCCAGCCGAGAGTCGAGAACGGCCACAGTGCCGAGGAGAACCAAGTGTCAAGCACATCCTCGTCGCGCCTGATGTAGTCTCGCGCGAACCGGCCCCGCCGATCGGGATCGGCGGCGATGTCGTGGCCTTCTTCGACCGTAATTTCCTCGATGTCGGTGTAATGGGCGAGCGCGTCGGCGACCGCGTCGTCCTCGGTCTCGGCAACGAAGATCTTGCCGTCCGGCCCGTACCACGCCGGAATCTGATGCCCCCACCAGATTTGCCGCGACACGCACCACGGCTGGATGTTCTCCATCCAGTTGAAGAAGGTCGCCTCCCATTGCGCCGGCACGAAGACCGTTTTGCGCTCGCGCACAGCGGCGATGGCGTCCTGCGCCAGCGTCTTGGCGTCGACATACCACTGATCGGTGAGAAACGGCTCGAGCACCGCGCCCGAGCGGTCGCCGTGCGGCACGACATGCGACGTCGCCTCGATTTTCTCCAAAAGCCCCAAGGCCTCCAGGCGCTCGACGATGTTCTTGCGCGCGGCGATGCGATCGAGGCCGTGCAACGCCATCGTAGCGTCGAACTCCGCCGAGGCCGGCACAGCTTTGAGGAACGCAGCATTGTCCTTTAAGTCCAGATGCGCGTCGGCGTCGAAGATATTGATCAGCGGCAGATCGTGGCGGCGGCCGACTTCGAAGTCGTTGAAATCATGCGCCGGCGTGATCTTTACCGCGCCGGAGCCTTTCTCCGGATCGGCATAGTCGTCGGCGATGATCGGAATGCGGCGGCCGACCAGCGGCAGGATCGCGTGCCGGCCGATCAAATGTTTCAGCCGCTCGTTGTCCGGATGCACCGCCACCGCGACGTCGCCGAGCATGGTCTCGGGCCGCGTCGTCGCCACCACAATGAATTCGTTCGCGTGATGCTCAATCGGATATTTGATGTACCAGAGATGGCCCTTGGTCTCGACCTGCTGCACTTCCAGATCGGAAATCGCGGTTTTCAGCTTCGGGTCCCAATTGACCAGCCGTTTGTCCCGGTAGATCAGGCCTTCGCGATAGAGCGTGACGAACACCTTCATCACCGCGCGCGACAGGCCCTCATCCATGGTGAAGCGCTCGCGCGACCAGTCGCAGGAGGCACCGAGCCTTTTCAATTGGCTGATGATGGTGCCGCCGGATTCCGCCTTCCATTCCCACACGCGTTTGATGAAGGCCTCGCGGCCCATCTCGCGGCTCGACGGCAATTTGCGCTCGGCAAGCTGCCGTTCGACCACGGCCTGTGTCGCGATGCCGGCGTGATCGGTTCCCGGCTGCCACAGCACGTCGCGCCCGCGCATGCGCTCGAATCGGCAAAGAATGTCCTGCAAGGTATTGTTAAGCGCGTGGCCCATATGCAGCGAGCCGGTGACGTTGGGCGGCGGAATGACAATGCAATAGGGCTCGGCCTTGGCGCGCTCGGGCCGGCCGGCGCGGAAGGCGCCCGCGTCCTCCCAGGCCTTATAGATGCGGCCCTCGACTGCGCTTGGCTGGTATCTGTTTTCAATCATTTCGCATTCGCCGTTTGGCGGGGTAGAAAGCCCGGCCTGCCTTTACTGTCAACGTCACTTCCTGTTAACGGCTCCTCAATTCAACGTGCCCGCCTCGATCATATCCGCCGCAGCGCTGCCGGAGAAAACGCCGACGCGCTCCATCATATTGCTGGCCGTCGCCGGCTTCGCCAGCCAGGCGCAAGTGCGGGTCATGGACTCGCTGTTGCCGCAGATCGCCGCCGACCTGCATACCACGGTCGGCGACGCCGCCATGGTGGTGACGGCCTATGCCGTCACGCACGGCTCCATTCAGCTTGTCATCGGACCGGTTGGCGACCGTTTTGGCAAATACCGCACCGTCGCGCTGATGTGCGCCATCGGGGCCATCCTGGTCGCGGTTTGCGGCATGGTCTCGACGCTGCCGCAGCTGGCGCTGGCGCGCCTTGCCACCGGCGCGGCCGGCGGCTGGATCATTCCGATTTCGATGGCCTATGTCGGCGACGTCACGCCGCGCGACCGGCTCCAGCCGATCCTGGCGCGCTATCTCACCGGCCAGATTCTCGGTCAGTTATTCGGTCAGGCGGCCGGCGGCGTGCTGGGCAACTATCTCGGGTGGCGCAACGTCTTTTTCGTGCTGGCAGGCATGTTCGCAATCGCCTCGATCGGGCTGGTGATCGAGCTTGCCGTCAATCCGGTGACCCGCAAGACGACGGGACGCGGCACCGGCGCGCGCGGCTTCGTCGGCGAATATGCGGCGGTGCTGTCCAACCCCTTCGCCCGCATCGTGCTGATTGCCTCGTTTTTCGAGTTCGCCCTGATGTGGGGTGCTTTCGCCTATATCGGGGCCTATCTGCATCTTCGCTTCGGACTGAATTTCGCGCTGGTTGGCGTCGCCGTGGGTTGCTTCGGGATTGGCGGCCTGTTCTACGCCGGCCTGGTAAAAGTGCTGGTGGGCGGGCTCGGCCAGATCGGGGTCGCCATCACCGGCGCCTTCGTTCTCGCCCTCGCCTATGTGGGGCTTGCGGTCACGCCGGCCTGGTGGCTGGCGCCGATGGCGACGACCGCGATCGGGCTTGGCTTCTATATGCTGCACAATACGCTGCAGACGACCGCGACGCTGATGACGCCGGAGGCCCGCGGCACCGCTGTCGCCCTGTTCTCGTCGGCACTCTATCTCGGTCAAACTGCCGGCGTCACCGCCGGCGCCCCGGTGGTCGACCGGTTCGGCGCCGCGCCGCTGTTCCTCACCGCGGCCGCCGCACTTCCCATTCTCGCGATCTGGTTCGGCGGCAAGCTCAAACGAAACCGGCGGGTTGAAGGACCCGCCGGCAATCTTCGCTAGACTTTGACCAAAGGCACTTTCGGCACCGCGCTGCCGCCGCGGCGCGGCGGCTCGCTACCCCCTGGTCGGCCGGAGGTCGGCGGCTTCTTGCGCGGCGAGGAACGCCGTTTCGCCTTGGCGCGGCGCGGCTCAGGCAGCTTCTCCGGCCGCGGCTTCACCGGGCCGTCGAGATACTCGAAGTCCAGCTTGCTGTTGCCGTTCTCGTCCTTGACCACGATGACGCGCACGTGACCGCCGGACTTCAGCTTGCCGAACAGCACTTCGTCGGCGAGCGCCTTCTTGATGTGCTCCTGGATCACCCGCGCCATGGGCCGCGCGCCCATCAGTTCGTCGTAGCCGTTGGCGATCAGCCATTGCGTGGCTTCGTCGGAAAGCTCGATGGTCACGTCGCGGTCGGCGAGCTGCGCCTCGAGCTGCAGCACGAACTTCTCGACCACCATGGCGATCACTTCGGGCGACAGGTGCGCAAAGGTGATGATGGAGTCGAGCCGGTTGCGGAATTCGGGGGCGAACAGCCTGGTGATCGCCTCCATGTCGTCGCCTTCGCGCTTGTTCCGCGTGAAGCCGAACGCCGCCTTCGCCATGTCGGCAGCGCCGGCATTGGTGGTCATGATCAGGATGACATTGCGGAAGTCGACCTGCTTGCCATTGTGATCGGTCAGCTTGCCGTGATCCATGATCTGCAAAAGCACGTTGAACAGATCCGGATGCGCCTTCTCGATCTCGTCGAGCAACAGCACGCAGTGCGGATGCTGGTCGACGCTGTCGGTAAGCAAGCCGCCCTGATCGAAGCCGACATAGCCGGGCGGCGCGCCGATGAGCCGCGAGATGGTGTGGCGCTCCATGTATTCCGACATATCGAAGCGCACGAGCTCGACACCGAGCGTGGCGGCGAGCTGCTTTGCCACTTCGGTTTTGCCGACGCCGGTCGGGCCGGAGAACAGGTAGCAGCCGATCGGCTTTTCCGGCTCGCGCAAACCGGCGCGGGCGAGCTTAATCGACGCGGACAGCGCCTCGATTGCCTTGTCCTGGCCGTACACGACGCGCTGGAGCGTCTCCCGCAGGTTTTGCAGCACCTCGGCGTCGTCCTTCGATACCGCCTTCGGCGGAATGCGGGCCATGGTGGCGATCGTAGTTTCGATCTCCTTGAGCCCGATGGTCCGCTTGCGCTTGTTCTCAGGCAGCAGCATCTGCGCGGCGCCAGATTCGTCGATCACGTCGATCGCCTTGTCCGGCAGCTTGCGGTCGTGGATATAGCGCGACGACAGCTCGACCGCCGCCTTGATGGCGTCATTGGTGTATTTGAGCTTGTGATAGTCCTCGAAATACGGCTTCAGCCCTTTAAGGATTTCGATGGCATCCGGAATGGTCGGCTCGTTGACGTCGATCTTCTGGAAGCGGCGGACCAGCGCCCGATCCTTTTCGAAATACTGCCGGTATTCCTTGTAGGTGGTTGAGCCGATGCAGCGCACCGTACCCGACGACAACGCCGGCTTGAGCAGGTTCGACGCATCCATGGCGCCGCCTGAGGTGGCGCCGGCGCCGATGACAGTGTGGATTTCGTCGATGAACAAGATCGCGCCAGGATAGGCCTCAAGCTCCTTGATAACCTGCTTCAGCCGCTCCTCGAAGTCGCCGCGATAGCGGGTTCCGGCCAGCAGCGTTCCCATATCGAGCGCGAACACGGTGGCATTGCGCAGCACGTCGGGGACTTCGCCGTGGACGATGCGGCGCGCCAAGCCTTCGGCGATCGCGGTCTTGCCGACGCCTGCCTCGCCGACGAACAATGGATTGTTCTTCTGCCGCCGGCACAGCACCTGGATGGTGCGGTTGATCTCGGATTCGCGGCCGATCAAGGGATCAATCTTGCCGTCGCGCGCCTTCTTGTTGAGGTTGATGCAATAGGCGTCGAGCGCGTCACCCTTTTTCTTGGTCTCTTCGCCAGGTTTGCCCTCACTTTCCTCGTCGGAGCCGCGCACTGGGCGGCTTTCCGACATGCCGGGCCGCTTGGCGATGCCGTGGCTGATGTAGTTGACCGCATCGTAGCGGGTCATGTCCTGCTCTTGCAGGAAATAGGCGGCGTGGCTCTCGCGCTCGGCAAAGATCGCGACCAGAACATTGGCCCCCGTCACCTCCTCGCGGCCGGACGACTGCACATGGATGACGGCGCGTTGAATGACGCGCTGGAAGCCCGCCGTGGGCTTGCTGTCCTCGGCGCCGTCGGTGACCAGATTGTCGAGCTCGGATTCGAGATAGGCGACCAGGCTGCGGCGCAGCTTTTCCAGGTCGACGTTGCACGCGCGCATCACGGCGGCTGCATCCTGATCTTCGATCAGTGCCAGGAGGAGGTGCTCCAGCGTCGCGTATTCGTGGTGGCGCTCATTGGCGAGAGCCAAAGCCCGGTGAAGCGACTGTTCGAGGCTGCGCGAGAACGTGGGCATTTCAACTTCTCATCGTTTTGTATTGGACGCTTCTTCCCCCCAACGGAATCACTTCTTCTCCATTATGCACTGCAAAGGATGCTGGTGTTTACGGGCAAAGTCCATAACCTGCGTCACTTTGGTCTCCGCCACCTCATAGGTGAAGATACCGCATTCTCCGATGCCATGCTGATGCACGTGCATCATGATCCGATGGGCCGACTCCTGATCCTTGTTGAAGAAACGCTCGAGGACGTGGACCACGAATTCCATCGGCGTGTAGTCGTCATTGAGCAGCAGGACGCGATAAAGGTTCGGTCGCTTGGTCTGCGGCTTGGTCTTAGTGATAACCGCAGTACCGGGCGCCTCGCCTTTGCGTTTGCGATCCTCATCCGCAAGCCGGGGCGGCACCGTCCAAGGAATAACGTCAGTCAGCGGCATTGGTTCTTTCGACTTCCCGACACTGCAATTGGCGCGGTCCTTAGCTGGTTCACTCCACTGTCGGCGTACGACCGATGCGCTCCTCGGCGACGCACTATGATAAGGCTAGCGCGCTTTGCGCGCCAAATCGATAGCGAGCTGGGGGGCATGCATTAAATGGGCCGCAGCGCCACGCGCCAAGTCCGAACAAGTCCACGCCAAGCCCACACTCAAGTCCACACCAAGTCCACACCAAGTCCACGATCCCGGGCTTTCGATGGCCAAGAGATAGGACCTTTGCCGACCGTTACAAGCGCGGGCGGGCGGCCCATTGAGGCGGGCGGTGCAGTGCTGCTGCCGGAGACGGGCGGGCCGGCACCGTTTGAGCCGGCGATTGGTGCGAGCGGCCGACTCGGCTATTGATCCCCTGGGGCTCTACCTCTGGAAGTGCGATAGGGGATGGCTATGGTCGACCTCACACGGCGGTCGCGCATGGTGCGCGAACTTGAGCAGGAATTCGTACCCGATTACGACGCCCAGAGCATGCCATCGGCGGACAAACGCGCCGCCTATGCGCTTGAGCACATCGCCTTCCGCGTCGGCCGGATTGAACAAGTGCTGGCCCGGATCGCGGCCGCGATTGAGACCGCGCTTCCGCCCAAGCCTGAATGACCCAAGACCGAATGTCGAAGACTGCGACTAGCGACGCAGGACCCGGCCGCGCCAGAACGGTGTCGCGCCGGCTGCCGGGCCAGCATCACTTCATCTCTGAAGCTCGCGCCAGCGCGCCCTCGAACGGCTTGTAGGCTTCCTTGGCAAAATCGGCATAGAGCTCGCCGATCTTGGTCGCCTCGGCGACAAAGTCCTCGTAGGAAGACTTCAGGTAATCGCTCTGGATCTCCACCGCCTTTTCCAGAGTCTTGGCGCCCAAAAGGCGCTCCCAGGCGGCAGCGGAATCCTCGACCGACTTCTTCGAATAATCGGTGATCTCGGCGGCGATCGCCTGTGCATTTTTGGTCCAGGCGCCGAGCAAAGACATCATGCTGTCCATGCTGTCCTTGCCCATCTTCTGCATTTCTTCGGTGGTCATGCGGGTCCCCGGGACGTCCGGCCTCTTTCAATTGGGTTAACGCCGCTTGGGCCGTTGCCTTGAAAAGGCCGTTTGCGGCGTTGATGATATTATAGTGCAGTGCACAAAAAATGCAACGGGTAAGGGCAGACTGCGCAAAATTGCGGCGGCGCCGAGACTTAACCCTTTCGCAACGGCGTTCGCCTAACGTGCTTGACCGTGCTGTATGGGTGACGACTGCGTTGGGAAATTGCCTCCCCTGTCAGGACAAGCGGCCGCTAGTCGGCTTCTTCACCGCGAGGGAAGCACACGCCCAAAGTGCAAAATGGGGCGGCCTTTCGGGGGTTAGGCGCGTTCAGGGACGGGGTGCGCAATGTTGTGGGAGAATTTCGGAGCCCGCTTTCGGCTTCGTTGTTGCATCTTAAGCCTCGCCGCGATCGCAGCGGCTCTCACCGTCACCAGCGACGCGGCCGTTGCGCGGCGCCACCACCGCGTCTACGCGCATCACCGCCATCATGCGCAACAGGCGGCCTACGACCCGCCGTATTCGTCCATCGTCGTCGACGCCAATAGCGGCGCGGTGCTCGAAGCGGTCAATCCCGATGCGCTGCGGCATCCCGCTTCGCTCACCAAAGTGATGACGCTCTACCTGTTGTTCGAGCGCCTCGATGCCGGCCGGATCAAGCTCGACACGCCGCTTACGGTCTCCGAACACGCCTCCGAGCAGGATCCAACGAAGCTTAATCTGAAGCCGGGGCAGACCATCACCGTCGAGGATGCCATCAAAGGCATCGTCACCCGATCCGCCAATGACGCCGCCGTCGTCATCGCCGAGAACCTCGGCGGCAGCGAACAGGCGTTTGCCAAGCTGATGACGGAAAAGGCCCACGCGCTGGGCATGACGCGGACAACCTACGTCAACGCCTCCGGACTGCCGGACGACGACCAAGTCACCTCCGCGCGCGATCAGGTCCTGCTCGGCCGCGCCATTCAGGATCGTTTTCCGCGCTACTACAAATTTTTCTCCACCCAAGAATTCGAGTTTCGCGGCACAACGATCCGCGGCCACAATCACCTCTTGAGCGAAGTTCAGGGCGTCGACGGCATCAAGACCGGTTTTACTCTCGCTTCGGGCTTTAACCTGCTCACATCACTGCATCGCGACGGGCGCTATCTGGTCGCGGCTGTTTTGGGTGGTCCGTCGGCCTCCGAACGCGACGCCCGCATGCGCGCATTGATCGCCGATCATATCCAGGAGGCCTCGCTGCATCGCACCGCGCCGATGATTGCCGACGCGCCTGTGCACCGCAACGAGCCGATCGCGTTTACCAAATCGTCGCTGACCACCACAAAGCTGACAGCCGCATCTTACGGCCTGCATGCCGATCCGGTGGCGACCGCCAGCGTCAACAGCCAGGCCCCGACGAATCCGGATGCCCCGATCAAGCCGGTTCTGGTGCGAACGATCCCGTATCGGACGGTGCCGGTGCAAACCGCATCGCTGGCGCCGATGCCGATGCTGATTCCGGCCGTCACGCCCGCGCCGCAGAGCACGCCGGCGCAGCCAATGCCTCAGCAGCGCCCTGCAGCGGCGCTTGACCAGCGCCCGGCGACGGCGGCGACCCCGGCAGACGCGCCATCCCTGCCCGCCCCGGTCGCCGCCACTCTGCCAGAGCCGCAATCGCACGCGCCCACCACGCCGCCGAAAGTCGTCGCCGAAACGCCTGCGGCGGCCGCACCGGGTACCGCTGAGACCGCACCGCTCGAGCCGGGGTCGACCGAGATCGCCGACGCCGACCCGGCCAGGATTCAATCCGACATCGCGTCGTCGGCGCTTCACGCACACGGCGGCTGGCTTATCCAGATCGGCGCGTTCGACGACGAGAACGACGCCAAGGAGCATCTGACCGCCGCACAGCAAAAAGTACGTCGCGCGCTCGCCGCCAAGGACCCGTTCACCGAACGCATCCAGAAAGGCGACAAAGCGCTTTACCGTGCCCGCTTTGCCGGCTTCGACGAAGCAACGGCGAAGGCGGCCTGTGTAGCGCTCAAGCGCAGCGATTTCCAATGCATGGCGCTGAAGGATTAAGCCCTCCGCGCGACGGCATGCGAAGAAGCTTGCCTTAACTTTTCTGAGTTACGACTGAGACCCCGGCAAGGGGCGGGGAGACGTTGTACGACGGAGCCACGCGAGGTTAGTACGGAGTACCTCAGCGATGGCGGCGAAGAAGAACGTCCTTGGCTTCGTTGACGCGGGCCGCAAGATACGTCGTCCCCCCCTGGTCGGGATGCAGTTTCTTCATGAGGGAGCGGTGAGCGCGGGCGATGTCCTCAGCGCCGGCACCGGGCTGCAAGCCAAGGATCTGATAGGCTTCCTCTTCAGTCATTTTGCCGCTGGGCGCCGGACGGCCCCCGCTCCCCGCACCCGCATTGCCCTGCGTGTATTCTCGCCAGCCGGGCGCCCGGCGGTCAAAATACGCTGCAAATAGATCGCGCGGCTGCATCGACACCCAGCCGAGCAA
>DATAWA010000013.1:0-2094 GCA_036267435.1 Xanthobacteraceae bacterium
CGGCAGAATCTTGCGCGTGTCGATCGCATCGCGATGGCGGGCGACGAAATCGATCATCGCCGCCAGCCGTTCGTCGCTCAAATAATGCGGCTTGAGGCCGAGCTTCAGGAGGCCGTCATGCGCCGGGCGGTAATAATGCTCCTCCTGTTCGCGGCGCGGATTGGGAATCGGCCGGATCGCGACATCGAAGCCGCGACCGCGGCCGACACGCTGCACGCGTTCGGCAAGCTCGCGCACCGAAAAAATTTCGGTGAATTGGTTTAAGACGCGCATCGCGCCGGGCGGCGGCGGATTGTCCGCCGCCAGCGCCACGCATTGGAGCGTGTCGCGCAGATCGAGATAGCCGCGCCGCTGGCTACCATGGCCGTAGACGGTCAGCGGCACGCCCGCCACCGCCTGCGCGACGAACCGGTTCAGCACGGTACCGAAAATGTCGTCGTAGTGAAAATGCGGAAATAGCCGCTCGTCGCCGCCGGCTTCCGCGCTGTCATGGCCATAGACCGGCCCCTGCATGAGGTCGGTGACGCTGAGGTCGCTGGTCCGCGCCTCGAACCATAAGAGGTCGGTGTCGAAGATCTTCGGTATTAGGTAGCAAACTCACCTTGACTTGTTCACAGTTTGTTCCTATATTCTTGCGTCCCTAACAAACTCGCTTTTGACAGGCGACTCGCCGAGGCGTAGGTTTTATGACCGCTGGGACACAAGATATAGTACGTGCTGAGGAACGGCCCACGACATACGCGGGGGGAACGCGGTCGATGGCGACGCTGATTACGGGCGACAATCTCAAGCGTCAGATCGATGCGGGCGGCTTCATCAAGGACGGCGTTTCTTCCAGCGTGGAAGGCGCTAAATATGATTTCCGAATAAGTTCGCGGATTCTAAAGGCGTCATTTGGGCGCCCAATCGACATCAATAAACTGCCGGAAGACCAGCAAACCCAAGCGCGCGTTGATCCCGGTGAAGTGGTATTCGTGCGCACAATGGAAGCGTTAGAGCTACCGAAAAATATAATCGCAACCCTAAGTCCAAAACGAAAAATAAGTCACAGCGGAATTATCGTCCTTTGTGGATTTGCAATTGACCCTCTCTACAAGGGGCCACTTTGGGTTGGCCTCTATAATTTTTCGTCGACTCCATTCCCGCTTCAGCCCGGCAAGAAACTTATTGCCGCCATGTTCTATGAGTTGGCAGGGATCGAAGCCGCTGACTTCAAGCCTCCAGAAGCCTCTAGCGACGCTGACTTCCCCGATGATCTCGTAAACCTGATCCGTAACTACAAGCCAATCGAGGTTAGATCATTCATCGATCAAGTTAGCGAGGTTCAGCGTCGGCTCAACAAGCCGCGAGGGGATATGGGGGCATGCTGCGCTATATCGAATTCCTGGCGCCGAATCGCGCCGTCATGGCGCGCACCGGCCTGCCGGTGCCGGCGCCGGACGAGGCGCTGATCGAGACCGTTCTGTCCGGCATCAGCGCCGGCACCGAGCGCATGTGGTTCGATGGCTCGGCCGGCGCGCTGCGTTCGGGCCGGCGCGCCTATCCCTATCGTCCGGGCTATGCGCTGGTTGGGCGCGTCGCCGCCGCCGGCGCCGAATTCGCCGAGGCGCCCGTCGGCGCGCGCGTGTTCGCGATGAAGCCGCATGGCTCGCATACGGTGCTGCGGCGGCACGATCCGTGGGTGGCGCTGCCGGAAGCGTTGGACGATGACGACGCGCTCGCCATCGCGCTCACCGCGACGGCGCTCCACGCGATTCACCGCTCCGCCATGACGGTCGGCGACGGCGCGGTGGTGGCCGGGCTCGGCGCCCTGGGGTTCATCATGGTCCAGGTCCTGGCGGCGAGCTTCGCCGGGCCGGTGATCGCGCTGACCGGCACGGCGGAAAAAGCCAGGCTGGCGCTGGAACACGGCGCCAGCGCGGCGCTGACCTATGCCGATCTGCCGGATGCGCGCGCTACCTTGCCGCCGATCCAGACCGTGTTCGAATGTTCGGGTGTCGCCGCCAATGTCGCGCGCCTCCTGCCGCTGGCGCGGCCGCAAGGCGAGATCGTGCTGGCCGGTTTCTATAACGAGCCGGTGGCGCTCGACGGCGA
>DATAWA010000014.1:0-14953 GCA_036267435.1 Xanthobacteraceae bacterium
GAAAACGCTGGAATGCGGGTCGTGGTTGAAGTCGCTCGACACGTTGGGCGCGTCGGTGAAGCCGAGGATGCCCTTGAGCTCTTGCCCGGCGGCGCGGCGCACCGCGCCGTTGATCTCGTCCTTGGAGGTCGCGCGCTTGGCGACGAACTTGAAATCGATCACCGAGACATTGGGGGTCGGCACCCGGATGGACACGCCGTCGAGCCGGCCGGCGAGCTCCGGCAACACCAGGCCCACCGCCTTGGCGGCGCCGGTCGAGGTCGGGATCATGTTGGTCGCCGCGGCGCGCGAGCGGTAGATGTCCTTGTGCACCTGATCGAGCAGATGCTGATCGTTGGTGTAGGAGTGGATCGTGGTCATGAAACCCTTGTCGATGCCGACGGCGTCGTTGAGCACCTTGGCGACCGGCGCCAGGCAATTGGTGGTGCAGGAGGCGTTGGACACGACGGTGTGGGATTTCTCGAGCTTGTCGTGATTGACGCCATAGACCACGGTGAGGTCGGCGCCGTCGGCCGGCGCCGACACCAGAACGCGCTTGGCGCCGGCGGTCAGATGCGCGGCGGCCTTGTCTCGCGACGTGAAAATGCCGGTGCATTCCAGCGCCACGTCGATGCCGAGCTCCTTCCACGGCAGCTGCGCGGGGTCCTTCACCGCGGTCACCCGGATGGCGCCGTTGCCGACGCTGATGGTGTCGCCCTTGACCGTGACCTCGCCGGGAAAGCGGCCGTGAATCGAATCGAAGCGGAGCAGATGCGCGTTGGTCTCAACCGGGGCGAGGTCGTTGATGGCGACGATTTCGATGTCGCCGCGCTCCGCCTCCACCGCGGCGCGCAAAATATTGCGGCCGATGCGGCCAAATCCGTTAATCGCAACGCGAACTGACATTCCCGGTCTCCCTCGGCCGCCGCCCGGTCCCATACGGTCGCAGAGGCGACTTATAATGACGACTTATATTTATGCATTCGGCTCTCACCCGCCATGACCTTAACCGGCTAAAACGCGAAGCCGCCGCAGCGATTATGCCGCCCGTTATAGCCGTGCGATCGCCGCTTCCGCCACCTTTTGCGGGGTCAATCCGAATTCCTGGTAAAGCTCCTTATAAGGTGCGCTGGCGCCAAAACCGGTCATGCCGATAAAGGTTCCCTCCGAACCGATGATGGCGTCCCAGCCTTGGCGGATGCCGGCTTCGACCGCGATATTGACCGCGGCGCTGCCGATGATCGCCGCGCGCTTCTGCGCCGGCAGCGCCGACAACAGCTCGAAGCACGGCACCGAGACCACGCGCGCCGAAATTTTGCGCTCGGCCAGAAGCCTCCTCGCCTCGACGGCGATGGCGACCTCGGAGCCGGTGGCAAACAGCGACACCACGGGGTCGTCGTCGGCGGCGGCGAGGAGCTCATAGGCGCCGGTGGCGCAGACATTGCGTTCGTCGAAACCTTCACGCAATTGCGGCAGGTTCTGCCGCGTCAGCGCCAGCACGCTCGGAGCGTCATTGCTCTGCAGCGCAAGCTGCCAGCACTCCGCCGTCTCGACTACGTCGGCGGGGCGAAACACCTTGAGGTTGGGAATAGCGCGCAGCGCCGCGAGCTGCTCGACCGGCTGGTGGGTCGGGCCGTCCTCGCCCAGCCCGATGGAATCGTGCGTCATCACATGGATGACGCGCTGGCCCATCAGCGCGGCGAGCCGGATCGCCGGGCGGCAGTAATCGGAGAACACCAAAAACGTGCCGGAAAACGGAATGATACCGCCATGCAGCGCCATGCCGTTCATCGCCGCCGCCATGCCGTGCTCGCGCACGCCGTAATGGATGAAGGTGCCGGCATAGTCGCCGGGCTTCATCGCCTTCATCGCCTTGGTGCGGGTGTTGTTGGAGCCGGTGAGATCGGCCGAGCCGCCGATCATTTCCGGCAGCGCCGCGGTGAGCGCTTCCAGCGCGAATTCCGACGCGGCGCGGGTGGCGATCTCCTTTGGCGCTGCGGCAAGTTTCTGCTTCAGGTCTTTCACCGCGACGGCGAGCTTGCCCGACAGCGTGCCGCCGTTGCGGCGCTCGAACTCGGCGCGCGTGTCGGGAGAAAGCGCGGCCAACCGCTCTTCCCAGGCGAGCCGGGCGCTGCGGCCGCGGCCGCCGGCGGCGCGCCACGCCTGCAGAATATCGGCGGGAATTTCGAATGGCGGATAGGGCCAGCCGAGTTTTTCGCGGGTCGCCGCGATCTCATCGGGGCCCAGCGCCGCGCCGTGGCTTTTTTCAGTGCCGCCCTTGGTCGGCGCGCCGAAGCCTATTGTGGTGCGGCAGGCGATCATCGAGGGCGCAGCGGATTTTCGCGCGGCTTCGATGGCGCCGGCAATCGCTTCGGGATCGTGGCCGTCGATGCGGCAGGCGTTCCAGCCGGCGGAGCGGAAGCGCTCCACCTGATCGACCGAGTCGGAAAGCGAGGTCGGCCCGTCGATGGAAATGCGATTGTCGTCGTAGAGCACGATGAGCTTATTGAGCCGTAAATGGCCGCCGAGCGCGATCGCTTCCTGGCTGATGCCCTCCATCAGATCGCCGTCGGAGGCGAGCACGTAAGTTGTGTGATCGACGATGTCGCCGAACACCGCCGCGAGATGGCGTTCCGCGATCGCCATGCCGACCGCATTGGCAAGGCCCTGGCCGAGCGGTCCGGTGGTGGTTTCGACGCCGGGCGTGTGGCCGTGCTCCGGGTGGCCGGGGGTAAGCGAGCCGCGCTGGCGGAAGCGCTCGATCTCGCCGATCGTCATTTTCGGATAGCCGAGCAGATAGAACAGCGCGTAGAGCAGCATCGAGCCGTGGCCGGCGGACAGCACGAAACGGTCGCGGTCGGGCCACGCCGGTGCCGCCGGATCGAACTTCAGAAAGCGCGTGAACAGCACGGTGGCGACATCGGCCGCGCCCATCGGCAAACCGGGATGGCCGGATTTGGCCTTTTCCACCGCATCCATCGCCAGCGCGCGGATGGCGTTGGCCATGCGATCGTGCGCGGTGCGGGCCGCAGGCGGCGCGGCGGCGCCGGGAACGCCGGAGGCATGGGCGAGATTTGCGCTCGCCGCGGCGAGAAGATCCGGCTTGCTCATGGGATTGGCCAATTGCGGCGGGGGAGGCTTAAGCCGCGCCCACGGGGATAACATGGGGGAACTTCAAGTCAATTCCACAGCCAATGCCATCCCAAGTCATGCACAGGTCACGCAGGCCGCCGTTGACGGTTTCCCGCGATACGACGTAAGCTTCCCGCGATAAATCGTTGCCGGCGCACACTTTTCGCGAAAGCCGAGAGACGCAAAGAGGCGCCAAAGGGCGCCAAGGGGCGTCAAGACACGCCAAGAGGCCATGGCCGCAACCGAGGGGCAAACGACTGAAACCGGTGCGATCGACGCCGCGGCCGCGCGGCTGTCGTTTGCGCTCGACGCTCTGGAAGCTGTCGCCGAGCGGCGGCGCGAGGCCGACCGGAAGGCGCAGGCGCTGTCTGATCAGTTCCACGCGCTGGACGGCGACCGCGCGCGGCTGGCGAGCGAACTCGATGAAGCGGCCGCGCGCGCCAAGGAGCTTGAAACCGTAAACCGCGAAGTCGCCGAACGCATCGGCGCGGCGATTGAAACCATTCGCGGCGTGCTGAATTCGGAAGTGTAAGCAGTGGAAGCGCGTTGCGCGCGTGAGTGACCAACCTGCGTGAGAAGAAACGCCCATGGCCCAAGTCAGCGTCACCATCAATGGCCGGCAGTTCCGCATGACCTGCGAAGACGGTCAGGAAGATCATTTGCTCAGTCTGGCGCGCGACCTCGATAGCCGCATCGGCGGCCTGCGCAGCAAATTCGGCGAAATCGGCGATACGCGCCTCACGGTGATGGCGGCCATCACGGTCGCCGACGAACTCGCCGAAGCGGGGGCGCGGATCAAGCGGCTGGAGGGCGAGCTTGTAAGCTTGCAGGAAGCCTCCGCGGCGGTGTCGGATCGCAACAAGATGGCGCAGGCCTCGATCGCCACCGCGCTCTCTGCCGCCGCCGAGCGCATCGAGACCCTCACCAAGAAACTCAATTCGACGGTCACCACCAGCGGTGTCGCGGTCGGGTGAATTGGGTGTCTGCCTTCAGGCCGTTGTCGGGAGGAAAGCGTCGTCGCCACGGCCTAGGGAGGTAATCCGGCTGCCGACCAAGCCTCACTAAGAGGTTCGGCCAGCACGATCGGAATTCCGATGGCGGTACAGAATTTCGCGGCGCTGAAGGAGGGGTCCAATGCCAGCACTTGCGGCGCCATCGCTTTTGCTGCGTCGATGCGACCGAGTTTGACGAGAATCGCCGCCAAGAGGCTGTGCGATACGCTCAGGCTCGGATTGGAGTGCATAGCGCGACGGGCGGCATGCGCCGCTTCGTCGTAGCGGCCGCGCAGAAAATGCCCCACAGCGAGCGCTTGGTAGGCGACGTAGTTCAGCCGGTCGAATGGGCTGATCCGCAGTGCTCGCTCGGCCCAGTCGATGGCACGCTCCGCTTTGCCATCGTAAGCCGAGGCGTTTGAGCCGAAGAACAGCGCCAAAGAAGACGATGGGCTGATTGCCAGCGCCTGCTCGAAAGCTTCAAGCGCCGTGGCGCGATCATGTTCGATTATCGAAATGACAAATCCGCCAAGCGCTAGCGCCGTCGCATCGTCGCGACCATAGGCAAGGGCGGCATGCGCATGCCGAACGGCGGCGTCTCGATTCTCGCTATTGTATCCGCGGCGGATGAAGAAAATCTCGTTACACCATGCGAGGAGGCCGTGGGCCGTGGCGTAATCGCCCTCGATACTCAACGCTCTCTCGAGAAAAGGCATTGCCTTCGTCGCTTCTGCCGGCATGGCCACGAAGACGTGAGGAATTGCCCGCAAAGCGAGATCGTAAGCATCCAGACTTTCCGGCCGCTTCCGTTTGACGCGCTCGATCTCCGCTTCACGCAAGCTCGGCTGGATGGCCCCGACGACGTTCAAGGTGATTTCGTCCTGGAGGGCGAAAATATCGTCGAGCGGACGGTCATATCGTTCGGCCCAGATATGAACGCCGGTTTCGGCTTCGACCAATTGACCGGTGATCCGCACCCGCCGTCCCACCTTACGCACGCTGCCTTCGAGCACATAGCGCACGCCGAGTTCACGGCCTACGCGGCTCACGCTCACCGACAGGTTCTTGTAGGTGAAGCTCGAATTGCGCGCGACGACGAAAAGCCACTTGATGCGCGAAAGGCCGGTAATGATATCCTCGACTATCCCGTCGGCGAAATATTCTTGCTCCGGGTCACCGCTCATATTCGTGAACGGCAGCACCGCCAATGACGGATTGTCAGGTAGGGCAAGCGCGGGTGCGGGCTGCGCTTCGGACTCAGCAGCGTCGCTATGCTCGTCCTTAGCAACGACCGGCCCGACGAAGCGGTAGCCGCGGCGCGGCAACGTCTCAATCCAATCTTTGCCGCCGGGTTCCGCCGCAAAGACCCTTCGCAACGCCGCGATCTGAACGGTTAAATTGCTGTCCGCGATCGCAAGCCCCGGCCAGGCGCCTTCGATCAGCCTGTCCTTCGAGATCGGGCCTCCCGCTGCCTCCACGAGCGCGCGAAGCAGAGCAACGGCGCGCTGTCCGAGCGCGACCGGCTCAGACCCCCGGAATAGAATTTCGGCCGCCACATCAAGGCGGAAGGGTCCGAATGTATAGATCGCCGCCATAGCCGCCGCGCGCCCAATTCGGAAACATTTTCGAATTAATTCGGAACCATTTTACGACTTTCGGCCGGGGTCAGCCATTACTTAGTTGCTGTAACCCACGGATGGTCCGTGGCTCAACCGCACCAAACAAAGGATGACCCAGATGTCTATCACCGCCAAACTGTCCATGCTCTCCGTCCTTGCGCTGTTAACGGCGGCGCCGGCCGTCGCGGCTCAAGTGCCGGCGACTGAGGGCGATTACTATGCGCCCACCAACACGATCGTGCAGCAGGCGACTGCGCAAGACTTGAAGCAAGCGCAGGAAGGCGACTTCTACGCTCCCACAAATGGCAAACCGGTCAGCGCGCAACGGACTGCCGCAATCGAAGAGTGCTCGCAGCAGGCCAACGCGGAATATGGGCTGAGCGGCGACACGAGCTGGCGCAGGTTCAACCACGACGCTTACGCCGCATGCATGGCCAGCGCCGGCCAGCCGGAGTGAATTCCTGGCGAGCGATGGAGCCACAAGTTGTTTTTCAACGCGCGGTCATCCGGTCCGAACCGAAGAATCCCAAGTCGTGAAACCCAGGGTTCCCGAGGCGGACCGGATGATGACCTTCACCCGAGCGGTGTCGAGGGCGATGAAGGCCTTCCTGTTAAAGAGGTACGGACATGATCAAGGATGCGAACGAACTGCGTACCCACCTCGGTGGCGCGGCGTCCTCCAACCGAGCGGAAATTGACGCCGCAAAGCGGAGCACTATTGGATTCACAGGTCTTGGCCGCATGGGCACGGTCATGGCGGCAAACCTTGCCACGGCGGGCTACCGGGTCATCGCGGATGTGCGCCGCGCCGGGCGGTTTGAGGAGGCGAAATCGCTCGGTCTCGAACCAACCGCGGAAATAGCCGATCTCTTCGGCTGTGAATTCGTCGTGAGCATGTTGCCGGACGATGATGCCGCCCGCGCCGTTGTGTTTGGTGGGCTCGCGACCGGCCTCAAGCCGGGGGCTATTCACATTTCTATGAGCACCATCAGTACCACGGCCTCCGCACATCTGGCGATGGAACATGCGCGATGCGGGCAGGGCTATGTAGCGGCGCCAGTGTTTGGCAATCCGGATGCTGCCAAGGCGCGCCAGCTCTTTATTGTCGCCGCCGGTGCCCCAACCGATGTCGAGCGCTGTCAGCCATTGTTCGACAATCTCGGGCAAAGAACATTTGTGATCGGTACCGAGCCTGAGCACGCAAACTTGGTCAAGCTGCTCGGTAACATGATGACCGCGACCACGCTGGAGATGCTGGGCGAGGTCGTCGCTGTTGCTCTCAAGCGCGGACTCGATCCAAAGCCGTTCGTCGACATCTTGACAAGTACGATGTTCGGCGGACGTGCGCATAAAATCTATGGCGACAAGATTGTCAGGCAGTCCTACGCACCGGGATTTGCCATTCCCCTGGTACTCAAGGATGTGCGTCTGGCGCTCGCCGAGGCGGAAAAAGCCGGCGCCCCGATGCCGTCGGTAAATGTGGTGCGAGACCGGCTGATTACCGGGATTGCCCGCGGCTACGCCGATCTCGACTGGACCGTGCTTGGGTTGATTGCGGCTGAGGAAGCCGGAATGCGGCCAGGTCTTCCCCGCAGCGTCAATTGAACTCGGCAATAAAAGCCAACGACCGAACGAAGGATCAAAGCCATGACTATGCAGACCAGATCTCATGACGCCGAGATGGAATATCTCGCCGCTCCGTTCAAAGTTTCGCGCATCGCGCTCGGAACGTGGGCGATCGGCGGTTGGATGTGGGGCGGCAGCGACGAGGCCGAGTCTATCAAAACGATTCACGCGGCGCTGGATCACGGGGTCAATCTCATCGATACGGCGCCGGTCTATGGCTTTGGCCGTTCCGAGGAACTCGTCGGCAGAGCTCTCGCCCAGGACGGCCGCCGCAAACGGACGGTGATCGCAACTAAGGTCGGGCTGGCCTGGCGGGATGGCAAACCTTACCGCAACGCCAGCAGAAGCCGGATCGTCCTCGAGGTCGAGGATTCATTGCGCCGTTTGCAAACGGATGTGATCGACATCTACCAAGTCCATTGGCCAGACCCCAACGTCACGATCGAGGAAACCGCGGAGGCGATGGCAGAGCTTTATCGCGCCGGCAAAATCCGCGCGATCGGCGTGAGTAACTTTAGTCCGGCACAGATGGATGCGTTTCGCGCCGTAGCCCCGCTGCACAGCGTGCAGCCGCCGTACAATCTGTTCGAGCGCGGCATCGAGAATTCAGTGCTGCCATATTCCCGCGACAGAGGCATCACCACGCTAGTCTATGGATCGCTCTGCCGCGGACTGCTTTCAGGGCGCATGAATGCCGACACACGCTTCACAGGAGACGATCTGCGCCGCAACGATCCCAAATTCCAATTGCCGCAGTTTCGCCAGTACGTCACCGCGGTGGAACAGCTCGATCGCTTCGCCCAGGTGAATTACAACAAGCGTGTCATCCACTTGGCACTGCGCTGGCTGCTCGATCGCCCGGGTGTGGGCGTCGCATTGTGGGGCGCACGCCGCCCCGATCAGCTTGCACCCATTAACGACGTCATGGGCTGGCGGATTGATACCAGCGCGATGGCCGAGATCGATTGCATTCTCAAAACATCAATCGCCGAGCCGCTCGGTCCCGAATTCATGGCCCCGCCGGCGCGCAATGCGGCATAGCTCAGGTGGCAGCGAGGAATTGATTCACGTATTTGTTGGCGGCGACTACCCTCGGTGCGAAAAGACGAGTTGCCGCCAAGAGCGAGTAGGTGCATGCTCTTTTGTGGGGCGAGCGCCGTCGAGGGGAATACGCATGATGCGAACCACGCAGTTTCGGTTTGTGGCGATTGCATTGTCCGCAGTGACCGCCGCTTGGCTCACCGCTCCCGCCGCACGCGCATTCAGCCTGGGGACCGGTGGAACCACCGGGGGCGACAACGCCGCGTTCGCCGATCCAGACGAACAGATCGGTAAGACGTTTGGTCTCGACCAGAGTGGGGAATCGTCGAGGTTAAGCAGTCCGGCGCCTCAGCCGGGCAAATCCAATCCATACAAACACTTTCATGTCGACAGCCTCACCTCTCCGCCCGATCCGCTTTCCCGTCCGGGCAACTGAGCCCGTTTTCGATTGTTCGCGGCACAGGCCGTGACCGCAAGCGGCGTCGCGAGAGTGAGTCTTCGCGCCTCCTGAACGGGGTGGCGATTGCGAGATAACTCTAGTGTTTCTTTTCCGCGGCAGGCACGAAGCCGCGCTCATTCCAAATTGTTTGCGCCGCCGGCGTAACCAGACTCGCTACAAACGCCCGCGCGATGTCGGGCGATGTGGCGGATTTCAGCTCAATCGCCGTAAACGGCTCTGTGCTGTCGAACGGAGGCGGCAGGACGCCTGCGAACTTCAGGCCGGGCGTTGTCACGATTGCGCTCTTGAAGCTAATTGCAACTGCGGCGTCGCCACGCGATACCGCTTCGACAATCTGCTGGCTGCCACTGACGAGCAAAGCTTTCCGGCGGACTTCCTCGGCCAGACCCAGCTTAACAAGCGTGCGGTCGAAGCTCTGCCCGAAGGCTCCGCCGCTCTTGGGGTCGGTATAAGACAGGGATGGAGTCTGGCGCAACAAAGCTATGAACTTTTCCAAAGACGAGATGTCCGGCGATACGGCGCCGGTCGGCACGCCGACGCCTGCCAGGCTCACCGCAACGGGCGTCTGCGACGCCGCCAAACCCGCTTCTTCGAGGTGTGCTCTCCCGGCATCCGGCAGTACGACAACGTCTGCGGGTTTTCCACTTTTGATGTCGGCCAAGATTGGGCCCGTCAGCGCGTAGCCGATGTCAACCTTATTGCCGGTCGTCTTGGTGAATTCGGCTACCAGGCGCTCAAGTGGATCCTGTACCGCGACGGCTGCGAGGACGTGAATTTCACCCGCAATTGTGCCAGACGTACCAATGCCGAGCAGAAGGACTCCAGCAAGGATGCGGTGGATCGTCGCCCAACAAATCTCCTTTGTCCTGCTGATTGGCGCTCGGCGCATGTCATTCCTCCCGTCACGCATTATTCGTCGGCTTCTGCTATTTATGTGCGAGACAAGCACTGTATGCCGGACGGAGCAACCATCTGCGTTGGTTGGGACAAGCTCGTCCAGAAGAACTAAAACTGCTGGTTGATCTCCCCCAAGGTTGCGAAATATATCCGCAGCGGGGGACAAATCATGCATGTTGTGTGCGTTGTGCCGGTGATCGCGCTGACCACGCTTTGCGGGGCTGAACGACGATCATCCGCGGGACCGCGGATCGGGCAATCGCATAGCGCAAATGCCTGTCGGCGTAATCCGCCAATGCGCGGCCGCTGCGACATTCACCACGAACCGCGGTGCTCCGGCACCCGGGTGATCAACGGCAGCGCTGCGACGAGGAGCGCAGCGGCCCCGGCGAACAGCGTCGCCTGGGTGCGGCCAGGGTCGTGGGAGTTGGCGAGAATCGCGGTGTCGATCGAGATCGTGATGATGGTCCCGATTTGCATGCACATCGTGCGCAGTGCGGCAATGGTCGAGGAGCGCTCCGGCGCCAGTTGCAGTCCGGCGTTGCGGCTGGCCGGGTTGTTCATGCCGCGGCCGGCGCCGACCAGGAAGGCGGCAGCGGCGAGCCAGACGTAGGGTGCAATACCGGCAACCGGGCTGAAGGCAAGCAGCAGCATGCCGCTCGCGGTCACGATGCCGCCGGCATACAGCGGTAGCCGGTAGCCGGTGCGCCGCAAGGCGAATGCGCCAGCGATCGACAATATGATTGCGGCGAATCCTTGGGCGATCAGCAACGAACCGGAGTCGAGCGCGTCGATGCCGTAGCGGTTCGCTGCGTAGAGCGGCACCAGCGCGATCACACCCGAGGTGGCGCCGCCGTAGATCGTGTTGATCAGGTTGACCGGGCCGAAACCCGATCCGTAAATGAGCCGCGGCGAGATGAAGGGATGCGCCGAGCGGCCGATGTGACGAAAGAACATCCACAGCGCAACAATCGCGACCGTCAACGGAATTACGAACTCCAGCGACCACGCGTGCGCATTTCTTTCGGCCAGATAGGTGACGGCGAGCATGCCGGACAACAGACCGCCCCCGAGCAGCGCCAAGCCGGCGGCATCCATCGTCGGGCGGGCTGTTCGCGGCCGCGACCGATCCGGCGGCACGTAGCACAGTGCCAGGGCGATAACCGCGATGCCGATCGGCAAATTGACCAGAAAGACGCCGCGCCACGTCCAGTAGGTCACGAACAGCCCGCCGAATATGGGCCCGATCATCGCGCCGATGGAGAAAATGCTGCCGAACAAGCTGACGGCGCGGTCGCGCGCGCCGCCGAAGTGATCGACGATAATCTCGGTCGCCGAGGGCGTGAAGCCCGCGCCGCCGGCCGCCTGCAGCCCGCGCAGCGCAATGAGCACATAGATATTGTCGGCGAGCCCGCAGAACAGCGACGCTAAGGTAAAGGCGGCGACGGAGCCGACGAAGACCCTGCGGCAGCCGTACAACTCGCTGAGTTTTCCGCTGATCGGCAGGAATACCACAAAGCCGAGCGCATAGGCCGTGATGGTCCAGCCAGTCCAGTCAATCGAGGTATGCAGCCCCCGCTGCAGCGAATGCAACGCGGTGGCAACGATTGTCGAATCGATCGACATCATCAGCAACGCAAGTGCGACGATGGTGAACACCAACACGCGCCGCACCGGCGGGCTCTCACCGCGCGCACTCAAAACACCGTCGGCCGCGCGGGCCTCATCTCGGATACTCATGGGCGAGACATAGCAGGCGGTTCGCGATTCGACGCCCCCTAATCCGGGAGGCCAGGCATGCCGGACCGTTGAAGGCATGGCCGTCGACACGGATGATGACACGCGCCGGATCGGCCGTGCCGCGCTACTCCATCAGCTTCAGATTGGCCTCGTGGATCACCTTGGCCCATTTGTCGGTCTCGGCGGTGAGGAACTTGCCGAAATCGGCTGGCGAGCCGCCGATCAGCATGCCGCCGAGATTGGCGAATTTCTTTTTCATGTCCGGATCGGCGAGCGCGGCGTTGACGGCTTTGTTCAAGATGTCGATGACGTCCGCCGGCGTCCCCTTGGGCGCGTTGAGCCCGTAAAAGGCGCTGACCTCGTAGCCGGGCAGAAAGTCGGAAATGCACGGTGTGTCCGGCAGCGCGTCGGAGCGCACGGCGGTGGTGACGCCGAGCGCGCGGAACTGGCCGTTGCGGATATAGCCGATCGCGCCCGGCAGATTGTCGAAGGCTACCTGCACCCGGCCGCTCAAGAGATCGGTATAGGCGCCGCCGTTCATGCCGCGATAGGTGATGTTGTTGACCGCAACATTCGCCATCAGCTTGAACATTTCCATCGACATATGCGGCGAAGTGCCGTTGCCCGGCGAGCCGTAATAGACCTTGCCGGCATTAGTCTTGGCATAGGCGATGAATTCGGGAACGGTGTGGACCGGCTGTGTGGCACCGACGATCATGACATTGGGCACGCGCATGATGCCCGCGACCGGGTCGCTGTCGCGCAGGAAGTCGTAGGGCAGATGCGCGTAATAGGTCGCGTTGATGGCGTTGGTCGGATTGGTGAGGAGCAGCGTATAGCCGTCGGCCGGCGAGCGGATCATGTCTTCGGTGGCGATGTTGTTGGCGGCGCCGGGCCGGTCCTCGACCAGAAACTGGCCGTTGAGGTTTCGCGACAGCCAATCGCCGATCAGGCGCGCGACGACATCGACGGCGCCGCCGGCGGAAAAGCCGACCAGAATTTTGACCGGCCGGTTCGGATAGTCGAGCGCGGATGCATTTCGTGACAGCGCCGGCAGTGCGGCGGCGCCCGCTGCCAGATGCAGAAATTTGCGGCGAGGAAGTTTCACGACATTGCCCATAGAGTTGCCCCCATGACGTTGCCTTGAGACTTCGCGCGTGTTTGCTGCCTTTGCTGTGCGTAGCAGCCCGCGATTCCGATCTCGATGCATTTCCAACTAGCCGGCCGCGCGGGAGCGCGCGCAATGGCTTTCGGTCGTCAGCGCCCTGTCTGCAGTGACTGGTTGTCAGCGACCTGTCTTCAGCGATTTGGCACGTCCCGCGGCGGCACTGCGGGCAAGCTTACACGGAATGCGGGTGCCGCTCCAGGCGGGAACGGCTTAGCCTGATCCGATAATTTTGATTATTCCCGACCTGTCACCATCCGCTGGCGAGGATGATGGCAGGCGAAGGAATGGGCAGGCGAAGGAATGGGCAGGCGAAGGAATGGCGGCTCGCGCCAACCCTTTAATGCGCTTTGGCGGCCATGGCGCCGGACGGCGGGAAGGCCGGATTGGTTTCCGTGCCGCGCAGCAAACCAAGGGCGGTCTGCAGCGCCTTGTCGTCCTTGGCGTCGGTCGGCACGTAGGATTGCGATCCGTCTTCTTCCTTGCCGGTCGCCGCCAGATGTCCGGGGAGGTTGGCCTCGCTGAAACCGAGCGCATCCTCGCCCTGCATATCCTTCGGCACGTCCTGCTTGACCGTTATCTCCGGCGTGATGCCTTCGGCCTGGATCGAGCGGCCCGACGGCGTGTAGTAGCGCGCGGTGGTCAGGCGCAGCGCGCCGTTGTCTTCGCCCAGTGGAATGATCGTCTGCACCGAGCCTTTGCCGAATGAGCGGGTGCCGATAATCGTCGCCCGCTTCTGATCCTGCAAGGCGCCGGCGACGATCTCGGACGCCGAAGCCGAACCGCCGTTGACGAGGACGATCAGCGGCTTGCCGCCGGTGAGGTCGTCCGGCTTGGCGTAGAAGCGCTGGTTCTCCCCGGGATTGCGGCCGCGGATCGAGACGATCTCGCCGGTGGTCAGGAAAGCGTCGGAGACCGCGATCGCCTGATCGAGGAGCCCGCCCGGATTGTTGCGCAGATCGAGGATATAGCCCTTGAGCTGATCGGCCGGAACCTGGCTGGAAATCTGCTTGATGGCGTCGGTCAATTCATCGCCGGCAAGGTTGTTGAATTCGGTGATCCGGAGATAGCCGACATTGCCGCCATCGACGTGGGAGCGAACCGACCGGACCTTGATGATTTCGCGCGTCAGGGTCTTCTCGATCGGCGCCGCGCTGCCGGCGCGCTGGATTTCGAGCTTCACGTCGCTGCCGGGGTTGCCGCGCAATTTGGTCACGACGTCGTTGAGCGGCATGCCGGCGATGACCTGATCGTCGATGCGGGTGATGATATCGCCGGCGAGAATGCCGGCCTTGGAGGCGGGCGTATCGTCGATGGGGGAGACGACCTTGACCCGGCCGTTCTCCATCGTGACCTGCATGCCGAGGCCGCCGAACTGGCCGCTCGTCTCCGCCTGCATGTCGCCGAAGCTCTTGGCGTCCATGTAGTTGGAATGCGGATCGAGCCCGCTCACCATGCCGTTGATGGCGGCGGAGATCAGCTTCTTGCTCGCGGGCTTTTCCACGTAATCGCGCCGCACGATGTCGAAGGCTTTGCCGAATAATTCGAGCTGATGGTAGGTCTGCCCGCCGTTGTCGGAGGACGGCGAAGCGGACGCCCAGGACGACAAATACGGGGTCAACACCGGCGTGGTGGCGACGAACGCGATCGCTGCGCCGGCGATGGCGCCAAGCGAAAGATGGAGGAGCCTTTGCATGAAATCTTCCTATTGGTGCCGGCGGCCGGCAGATCGCTTCACAAGTCGCTTCGCATTTTACTTCATATCGCCGCTATCGGCTGCGGCGCTTGGTCCTTGCCAGCCACGCTCTTGCCCAGTGGAGGCGTAACGCAAGGCCACGTACAAAGTCCATTATGATATCAGCGATTACCCGTTAATTTGTCTTCCATAAGGCGGATTTCACTTTGTCGCATCATTGACCGATCGGAGGCCGCTCTGCGAAGCGGGCTCGGCCACGCGGAGCATGGGACAGCGGAACTTTTGGCCCTCCTGCGCCGGCGTCGGCCGGCGATCCCATAGCCTTGGGGTGCCGTAAGCCGTTACCGGGCGCTTCGGCCAAGGGCCCCTATCCGCGCCCTCCGTAAAGTAGCATCTGCGCGCGCTTCGCAAAGTTGGCATCTCGCCGCGCTCTGCATTACATTGGTCAAGCGGGGCTGCCCGGTGCGTCAGGAGCCTTATTCTCGGGGCCTTATCGATCTCTTAGGGAGCTGTCCCTGGCCGAGCTCGTGGGTTCGGTCACACGGTGCCCACCTACTTGTGTAGGGAACCCGGGATCGTTGCTCCAACGGCCGGTGCGGCTCCGCA
>DATAWA010000015.1:0-5324 GCA_036267435.1 Xanthobacteraceae bacterium
AACGCGGCAAGCTCGTCGCCGGCGACCGCTATGTCGTGTTCGCCGCCGATATGTACGGCCCAGGCACGCGGCCCGCCGACTTCGGCGCAGCAGCGGCGCTTGCCAATCCGATCCGCGAAAATGCCGCCGAGCAGCGCAAGCGCATTCGGGCGGCTTATGATGCAATGGTGGCGGAGGCCGGCAAGCGGAACCTGATCGACGGCCGGCGCGCCGCGGTGGGTTTCTGCTTCGGCGGCGGCAATGTCCTCGAACTGGCGCGCGACGGCGCCGAAATCGCCGCCGCGGTATCGATCCATGGCGATCTCAAGACCGCGCTCGCTGCAAAGAAGGACGCGGTGAAAGCGAATCTATTGGTCGTGCATGGCGCGCCCGACCCGGTGGCGCCGAAGGCCGACCGTGACGCATTCGAGGCCGAGATGGATGCCGCCGGCGCCAATTGGCAGATGCTGGTCTTCTCCGGCGTCTATCACGCCTACACCGATGAGGGCGGCGACGTTCCCGGCGTCGCCGGCTGGCACGAGCCGGCGTGCCGCATGACCTACGACGCCACGCACCAGTTCATCGCCGATGCTTTTGCGGGGAGGTTGTAGTTCGATCCTCTGTCCGCGCGCGCGGCGGAGCCGCTAATGCTTCTTGCGCATTTCGCCGGCTGAATTGACGGTGGCGTGCAGGCTGCGCGCGAACTCTACCGCGCCGAACACCGCCATGTCGGGGGCGGTCTTTACATATTCTTTGACGCCGTAGATCGCCGGCTTCGGCGCCTTGAGGATGGCGGCGCACAGCATCTCCACGGCGGCGTCAAGCTTTGCCGCCGGCACGACGTCGCTGACGATGCCAAAGCTCA
Organism: Xanthobacteraceae bacterium; assembly: GCA_036267435.1. GTDB lineage: Bacteria > Pseudomonadota > Alphaproteobacteria > Rhizobiales > Xanthobacteraceae > BOG-931. Next base: position 845 of record DATAWA010000015.1, read on the forward strand.
GCGCGCGCTCCGGCGTGATCTCGGCGGTCGAATAGACCAGATAGCTGATCGCCTTGCGCGGCACGCGGTCGACGAAGGACGACATCACCATGGTGGGCAAGATGTTGTGCGCCATCTCCGGCACCTGGAACATGGCCTGATCGCTGGCGAGCGTGATGTCGCACGCCGCGGCGATGGCGCAGCCGAAGCCGAGCGCGCGGCCCTGCACCACGGCGATGATCGGCACCTTGGCGTCGCGCATCGCGCCGTAACAGTTGAACACGACGTCGCTGAAGGCGCGGCGCTCGTAGGCGTCCGGCTCGGTCGGAGGCCGCTGTCCCATCATGGCGCGGCCGACGCAAAAATCCGCACCGGCGCCGCGCAGCACGACGAGGCTCGACGCCTTGTCGGCGCCGGCGATGATGCCGGTCAGTTCCGCGACCATCGCGTCGGAAACCGCGTTGCCGCGGTCGGGCTGATTGAGCGTAATACGAAGGATCGGGCCGTCTTGTTTGGTCAGGATGTCAGGCATGGTTACTCCAAAAGGGATTGAGCGGCGTCGTCACGGTCAGGTAAATGCGCGCTGCTTCCAGGGAATGAAGAAGTGCTCGGCCCAATTTACCCCGCGGTTCAAGAGCACCGCCAGCGCCGCGATGACGATCAGCGGGGCAAAATATTTGGCAAGAGAAAGGGTCTCACCGTAAAACTGAAACATATAGCCGATGCCGGTCGCTACGATCAGAAGCTGGCCGACGATGATGCCGACCAGCGCGCGGCCGACCGCGATGCGCAAGCCGGCGAAAATGTAGGGCAGTGCCGAGGGCAGCACCACGATGTGGAGGATTTCGCTTTTCGTGCCGCCAAGCGAGCGCGCAACTTCCACCAGGAAACTGTCGGCCTCCTTGGCGCCCGCCTCGACGGTCAGCAGTTGCGGAAAAAACGCCGACACGAAGACGAACACGATCAGGGTGAGCTGGCCGACGCCAAACCAGGCGATGAACAGCGGCAGCCAGGCGATGTTCGGAATCGACCAGAACACGAAGATGTAGGGATCGAGGATCCGGGCGGCGGGCCGGAAAATGCCGAGCAGCAAGCCGAGCGCGGTGCCGAGCACGAAGGCGATGATCAGTCCGATGGCGAACGGCCAGACGGTCTGGGCGGTGGCGCGGATCAATTCGCCGGAGAGGGTCAGTTCGACGAAGGCCGCAGCCACCTTGAGCGGACCCGGCAGAATGATCGGCGGTACGTTCATGCTGATCACCTGCCAAAGCACGAGAAAGCCGATGAGCGAAAGCGTCGCCAGGGCGTAGTGGCTCGCGTCAGAAGCGCCGAGCGAGAACTTCGTGGGGCTTGGAAGCCGATCCGCGGATTGCGTCATAGCTCCTCCTTGATGCTCTGCCAGGCGATGCTGCGCAGACGCGCGAATTCGGCTTCGGCGCGTGCATCGTAACTATAGCGTGGCTGCGGCAGCTTCACTTCGAGCACTTGCTTGATGCGGCCCGGCCGGCGACCCATGATGACGACGAGATCGGACAGATAGATCGCCTCATCGAGATCGTGGGTGATGAACAGGACGGTGCTCTTCACTCGTCCCCAGATGTTGAGAAGTTCATCCTGCAGCACGGTGCGGGTCTGGGCGTCGAGCGCGCCGAACGGTTCGTCCATCAGCAGAATTTCCGGCTGGCGTACCAGCGCTCGCGCCAGGCCGACGCGCTGCTGCATGCCGCCGGACAGTTGGTGGGGATAATAGCGTTCGAATCCCTTGAGCCCGACCATGGCCAGCGTGTCATGGGCGAGCCGGGTTTCGGCCTCCGTGAGCTTGCGGCGGTGGGCCTGGAGCTGCACGCCGAGCGCGACGTTGCCTTCGACCGTCTTCCACGGCATGAGGCCGATGCCCTGAAAAACCATCGACATTTTCGGGCTCGGCGCCGTCAATAGGCCGCCGTCGAGGCGGATTTCGCCGCCGTCCGACGGGATAAGCCCTGCCGCCATGCGCAACAGCGTGGTCTTGCCGCAGCCGCTCGGACCGACGACCGAGACAAAGCGTCCGCTGTCAATCTTCAGGCTGAAATCGGCCAATGCCAGCAAGTCCTGCCCGGTCGGGCTTTGATAGGTCTTGCGAACGTTGACAAACTGAAGCTCACGCATGAAATCGGTCTCGAACCGGCGTTGCAGCATGATCCGGAAAATGCCCGTCCTCGGACTTGATCCGGGGATGGCTGCCGTTTTTCCGAAAAATCATGCTCAATCAAAGAACAATAAAGCGCAATCGGTTCAACGTGGAAGGATTGCGCTTTATCTTACCAATTAGCTGCCGGCGCGCCGGCTCTTACTTCGCCGTGTCGGCCTTGCTGCCGTACCAGTCCGGCACGTCGGGCAAACCGGGCGCGCCTTTGACGACGCCCATCTTGTCGAGCGCCGCCTTCAGCGGACCGGTATCGTAGACGTCGGACGGCTTGGCCAGCGAGGCATTCGGGCTTTCATTTCGCAGCTTGTAGAACAAATCCATGATCTTCTGCGTCGCCGCGAAGTTGATGCCGCCGTTGACCGAGAAATAGCCGCCGCTCTGGAACAATTCCCACGCCTTGTGGAATTGTTCATCGTTCAAGCCACTGTCCGTGTAGATCTTGGCGGCCGCATTGACCCACGAATTGGCGTTGTTCTGCCACTGGCGGTTGGCGTCAAGCATCATCTCGACATAGCGGGTGGCGACGTCCTGATGATCTTTGAGCCAACTCGCCTGCGCCACCACGACAAGCCGCGGGATCGGCGGGGTGTGCTGGGAGCTGTGCAACACGACGACGTGGACCTGCTTGGTGAAACCTTTGGCCTCGGCGGTCACCGCACCGAGATGCGACAGGCTGGTGAGCGCGACGCGGCCGGCGTCCAAGGCTTGCAGGCGCGCACCGTCGGCACCGGATACAGGGACCCACTGGAAGGAATCGGCTTTGAAGCCCATTCCCTCGGCAGTCATCTGCGCGTTGAACCGCTGCGCGCCGCCGAGACTGGCAACGCCCCAAGTCTGTCCGACGGCATCTTTGAGCGTCTTGTATTGGTTCTGGGCCCAGGCTTCTTCATCGCCGTAGGGCGTCATCACCATCAAGATTTTGATCTTGGCGCCGGAATAAATGCCACCGAGCACGGAAATGATGTCGCTCGTGGCGACCTCGGTGTTGTTGGTCACGATGGCCTGAACCCGCGCCGGTCCGCCACCGCCGAGCGCAGGACCAAGCTCGAGCTTCAGACCGTGTTTCGCGAACAGCCCCATCGCATCCGCCATCCGGTTGAAAGCCAGCGATGGATCGGGCGGCGGCTCAAGCTCGGTCGCCTTGATACTAGTCGCGGCGCCGGCGGCGCTCTGCGCGAAAGCGGCCGGCGTGCCGGCAAAGAACGCCGCGGCTCCGGCGAACAAGGCAACAGCGGCTGGCAAAGTTAGCCTGGGCATTTCTGGCTCCCTAGATTGGCGTTTGCTGGGATGTGCGCCGGCCGAGCGGCGAGCGCGGCTCCCAATTCACTTTTCCGCGCGATGTTATATCCCGACTTTCGCGACGAAGGAATTCCTCGCGGCCTGCGCGTATTCACCGCACCGCCTGACGACGGTCAGTGCTTTTTGCGCATCTCGCCGGACGAGTTGACGGTCGCATGCAGGTTGCGCGCGAACTCCACCGCGCCATGGACCGCCATGTCGGGCGCCGTCTTGACGTATTCCTTGACGCCGAAGATCGCCGGCCGCGGCGCCTTGAGGATTGCCGCGCATAGTGCGTCCGCCGCCGCGTCGAGTTTGGCCGTGGGCACCACATCGCTGACGATGCCGAAGCTCAGCGCCCGCTCGGGCGAAATCTCGGCGGTCGAGTAGACCAGATAACCGATCGCCTTACGCGGCACCCGGTCGACGAAGGACGACATCACCATGGTTGGCAGGATGTTGTGCGCCATTTCCGGGACCTGAAATACGGCCTGGTCGCTGGCCAGCGTGATGTCGCATGCCGCTGCGATGGCGCAGCCAAAGCCGAGCGCGCGGCCCTGCACCACGGCGACGATCGGCATTTTGGCGTTGCGCATCGCGCCGTAGCAGTTGAACACGATGTCGCTGAAGCTGCGGCGTTCATAGGCGTCAGGTTCCGTTGGCGGACGTTGTCCCATCGCGGCGCGGCCGACGCAGAAATCCTTGCCGGCGCCGCGCAGCACCACCACGCTTGATGCGTTGTCCGCAGCCTCGATGATACGCGTCAGTTCGGCAACCATGTCGTCGGAGACCGCATTGCCGCGGCCCGGCTGGTTGAGCGTGATGCGCAAAATCGGGCCGTCTTGCTTGGTCAAAATGTCGGGCATGGTGCTCCTTGGGGATTGTTATTGTTTCGCCGCATGGATCGCGCGCCAGATTTTTTCCGGCGTCACCGGCATTTCGATATGGGTCACGCCGAATTCAGCCAGCGCGTCGACCACCGCATTGACGACGGCGCCGAGCGCCCCGGTGGTGCCGCCTTCGCCGGCACCACGC
>DATAWA010000016.1:0-3510 GCA_036267435.1 Xanthobacteraceae bacterium
CAGGCCCAGACCCGTTACGTGACCAAATTGCGCTTCATGGCCGGACTGGCGCAGCGCATGAACGAAACCACCGGCAACGCCGCCAATCCAGCCGTGGTCGGCATGATGGGCGAACTCGCCTCGCTGGTGTCGATCTACGAATCGATGCTGATGGCCCATGAGGTGATGGGCACCGTCGAGGACGGCGTGTTATGGCCGTCGCGCACCGCTTATTATGCGGCGTCCGCCATGCAGTCGGAGTTCAACGGCCGCATGCTGGAAATCTTTCGCGAAATGGCCGGGTCCGCTTTCATCACGCTGCCCTCCTCCGAGGCCGATTTCACCAATCCGGAAGCCACCGCCGACATCGAGCGCTATATGCGCTCCGGCAAGGCGGACGCGAGGTCCCGCATCGCCCTGATGCGGCTCATCTGGGATTTCCTCGGCTCCGAGTTCGGCAGCCGCCACGCGCAATACGAAAAATTCTACGGCGGCCCCTCGTTCGTAGCGAAGCAAAGCCTTTATCGTTATTTCGATTGGAAGCGCTCGGGCGCGCTGGTCGACAAGGCGCTGAGCTTGCCGGCGGTGGAATAGACGTTGAAGACGACGAGGTGAGCCGATGACCCTTCCGCGTCGAATATTCCTGCGGCTTGCGGCAGCTTCGGCGATATTGCCGGCCGCGTCGCATGCCGCCACGGCGCCCGGTTATCCGACGCGCCCGGTGCGTATCGTCGTTCCCGTTCCGCCCGGCGGGGCGCTCGACATTCTTGCCCGCCTCGTCGGCCAATGGCTGGCCGGCCGAATGGGCCAGGCATTCGTCGTCGAAAATCGGCCGGGCGCCGCCACCAATGTCGGGATCGAGATGGTCGCTCGCGCGGCGCCCGACGGCTACACGCTGCTTCTGGTCCCAGGCTCGGTGGCCATCAATGCGACGCTCTACGACAATCTGCCGTTCGATTTCCTCCGCGATTTCGTGCCGATCGCGCCGATCAGCAGCATACCGCTGGTGATGGACGTCAATCTTTCGCTGCCGGCGAAAACAGTGCCGGAATTCATCGCTTACGCGAAGGCCAATCCGGGCAAGATCGCCATGGCGTCGTCCGGCAACGGCAGCCCGCAGCACATCACCGGCGTGCTGTTTCAGATGCTGACCGGCACGCAGTTCGTCCATGTGCCCTATCACGGCGGCGCACCGGCGATCACCGACCTGATGGCCGGCCAGGTGCAGCTCTATTTCAGCCCGCTGCCGGAATCGATCGCGGTCATCAAGGGCGGCAAGGTCCGCGCGCTTGCGGTGACCTCGGCCAAGGCTTCGGAAGCGTTGCCCGGCGTGCCGACCGTAGGCGAGACGGTGCCGGGCTTTGAGTCGAGCACCTGGCAGGGCATCGGGGCGCCGAAAGGCACGCCGTCCGAGATCGTCACCAGGATCAATGCCGAAATGAACGCGGCCCTCGACGACCCCGGCATCAAGACGCGGCTGGCCAGCCTCGGCAGCACGCCGCTGCCGATGTCGCCTGGACAATTCAGAACTTTCATCGCCGCCGAAACAGAAAAATGGGCGAAAGTGATCCGCGCCGCGAATATCAAGGCGGATTAGGGTTTACGCCGGCGCCGAAGAGTGGCAGCGCAAAGCCTCTATCGCAATTCGACCGGACGCGCCGGCGCGCTGGTCGACAAGCCGCTGAGTTTGCCGGCGGTGGAGTAGCGTCATTCCGGGGCCGGCCCAACGGGTCCGCGCGAAGTCGCGGCCCGATGACAGGCTCCGGCCGGAGCCCGGAATCCATAACCACAGGTTCCTCGGGGCAAGTCCGTAGGACGGTAGGAGACACATTGCAACGGTCATCGCCGTCAGCGGTTTTGGCAATCGTCTTTGCAGCCGCCATTCTTCTTATACCGATTTGCGGCGCGGTCGCTCAGCCAGCGGCGCACACCGCATCACAGTCAGATGCACTCGTTGCCTACAACGACACGGTGAAGCGTTTCGAGACGATCTTAAGCGAGCGGCAAGCGCAGATCGACGCGAAGCAACAATTGCCGCACTTGCCGGGACAGGCGCTTTATCTCGCCCGCGTCGCTGTGATAAGCGCGTACAAGGACCTGACCGACGCGATTCCGTCTCGAATCGGCAGGCCTAACAAGTTCGGCATTCCGCCGGCGTATTTTGACGCCGACATCGAACCCCTTATCGACCAGTATCTGAAACTCTTCCGCATCATGGAAGCGCCGCCCGGCAACGCGCAAAGCTCGGCAACGCCGTTCAGGGACATTTTCGATCTGGCGACCGACATTGCCCGCGCCAAGGGGCTCGACGCGGCGGAAGCGCAAGTGGCGGGGCGCATCGCGTTAGGCATCTTTTTTGCCGAGACCAATGGTCGTCAAAACGTCGGCAATGCGCGGTCGGACAAATACAAAGGCAGCTTCCAAACCGGGGTGGCCGAGGATCGCAGTGGCCAGCGGCAGTGGGCGGCGATCAAGCCGGCGATCGCCGCATTCGATCCGGCACTGATCGCTCGCGACGCCGCAGAAGAGGCGCGCGCCGGCACTCTGGATCACCGGTTCAATCATTGGACCGCCGTACGAGACGGCCTGATGAGCGCGCACGCCGAGCTTTTCCCGCAAATACCCGCGATTGCCAAGCTGCTGCCAAATCCGATCGACCAGATGAAGCTTTTTGAGCTTATCCAGATTGTGCCGACGCCGACCAGGGCCGCACTCAATTCGGGCGCGCTGCAAAGCTATACAATTTCCAACCCGACGATCATGGGATATCTGCGCAACAACAGCATTTTCGCCTTCGGCCGCGCCGACCGGGCCAAGACATCGGCGACCTATCGCGAAATCCTCGATGCCATGTGGCTGTTCAATGACAAATTCGAAAAGGCGCTGACGGAGTTTGATGCGATCAAGGCGAACCGGGGCTAAGGCGCGCCTCCCCGCCTTTATCATCCGGCGCAACGCGTCGCGCGCCCCACTAACTTTTTGCCTTGCTTCCGCAAACGCCGAAAGCCCCGGCTGGCAAGCCGGGGCTTCAGTTTATTCCGCTCGATCGACCCCTCAGCAATTGCTCTTGCTGACCGTGGCCGAATCACCGGTCTCGTTGTCGGTGGTGGTCCGCCTTTTGGTAGTGCAGCCGGTCTCGACCGGCGGGCCGCCGACATGAACGCCGACCACGCCCGGCACGCCGACATTGACCCCCGGTCCCGGCTCGGTCTGATGCTCATGGACGGTCGTGGTCGACGTCGTGGTGTCCTGGGCGATGGCGCCGGCGCAAGGGAACGCAACGATTGCAGCGGCGGCCAGCGCAATTTTCAATGACTTCATAAGCTCGTCTCCTGAACCTTTTCGCCCCTGCGAGCCTCGCTCGGTAACGGCGACTCCCACGGTCCGGTTCCCGGGACCTGGGAGCTGCAAAAATATGCTGCGTTTCCCGGATGCGGTGCAGCACCATAAGCGCGTTCACGCGCGTCTTCGACGCGCTGTGGTGGTGCACCGCTGATCCGGGACCTTCGCAGGCGTGGCGCTTTTAACGAT
>DATAWA010000017.1:0-2683 GCA_036267435.1 Xanthobacteraceae bacterium
TTTGCGGCGGCCGTCGTGCGCCGCGGTCTCGACTACGTGCAGGTGCCAACCACCCTGCTGGCTCAGGTCGATTCCTCGGTCGGCGGCAAGACCGCCATCGATTCCAGCCACGGCAAGAATCTGATCGGCGCCTTCCACCAGCCGATCCTGGTCGTCGCCGATACGGCGCTGCTCGACACGCTCCCGGTCCGCGAATTCCGCGCCGGCTATGCGGAAATGGCGAAGTATGGATTGCTCGGCGATGCCGCTTTCTTCGACTGGCTCGATGCCAACTGGAAAGAGGTGTTTGCCGGCGGCAATTCTTCGGGAGGTTCCGCGCGCGACCACGCTATCGCCGTGAGCTGCCGCGCCAAGGCCGCGATCGTTGCCCGTGATGAGCGTGAAACCGGCGATCGCCAGCTGCTCAATCTCGGCCACACCTTCGGCCATGCGCTGGAGGCCGCCTGCGGCTATTCCGACCAGTTGCTGCATGGCGAGGCCATCGCCATTGGCATGGCGCTCGCTTTCGAATTTTCGGCCAGCCGGCAGGGACTTTGTTCGAAGGCCGAAGCCGCGCGCGTCATCCGTCATCTGGCGGCGGCCGGATTGCCGACCCGGATCCAGGATATTGCGCCTCCGCCTCCCTCCATCGGCGAGCTGATGGAACTGATTGCCCAGGACAAGAAAATCAAGCGCGGCAGGCTTACATTCATTCTGGTCCGCGGCATCGGCGATGCCTTCATCGAAACCGGTGTCGACGCGGGCGAGGTACGTGCGTTTCTGAGCGAGAAGCTTTCCGAGCAATGACGATTATTGACTGGTTAACCGTTGCGGCAATTCTGCTCTGTCTCCTGGTATCGGCGTTTTTTTCCGGGAGCGAAACCGCGCTGACTGCGTCGTCGCGCGCCGCCATGATGCGCCTGGAACGGCAGGGCAGCCGCGACGCCGGCATCGTCAACCGTTTGCTGGCAACGCGCGAGCGCCTGTTGGGCGCGATATTGCTCGTCAACAATCTAACCAATATCGGAGCCTCGACACTGGCGACCGGTCTGCTGCTGACGTTGTTCGGCAAAGCCGGCGTGATCTACGCCACGCTGGTGATGACGGTGCTGATCTTTGTGATCTCCGAAGTGCTGCCGAAGACCGCCGCCTTCAATATGCCGGACCGCATGGCCCTTGCGGTGGCGCGGCCGATAGACCGAATCGTGCGCTTGTTCCTGCCGATCCTGAAAGTGGTTGAGTGGCTGGTGCGGCTGATCCTGGGCGCCGTCGGCATGCCGGTCGGCAAAATGCAGTCGATCTTGTCGCCGCGCGAAGAATTGCGCGGCGCCGTCGATCTGCTGCACCGCTCCGGTATCGTGGAAAAATTCGACCGCGACATGATGGGCGGCGTGCTCGATCTACGGGAGATGACAGTCTCGGACGTCATGGTCCACCGCACCAAAATGGTAATGCTGGATGCGGACGAGCCGCCGCACGCGCTGGTCGTCGCCGCACTTGCCGCCGCGGTGCCCCGGCTGCCGCTGTGGCGCGGCACGCCGGACAACATCATCGGTGTGCTGCACGCCAAGGATCTTTTGCGCGCACTCCACGACGCCGGCGGCGACGCCGCCAAGGTCGACATCCCGGCGCTGGCGACGCGGCCGTGGTTTGTGCCCGACACCACGCCGCTCTACGAACAGCTCAAGGCGTTTCGCGCACGCAAGACCGCGCTGGCGCTGGTGGTCGATGAATATGGCGAACTGGAAGGGCTGGTGACGCTCGAAGACATCGTGGAAGAAATCGTCGGCGACATCAGCGATACGCAGGACATCGCCGTGCCCGGCGTGCGGGCGCTGCCGGATGGCTCCGTCAACGTCGACGGTGCGGTGCCGGTGCGCGATCTTAATCGCGCAATGGACTGGAATATTCCCGACGACGAGGCGACGACGATCGCCGGCGTGGTTATACACGAGACGCGTTCGATTCCCGAGCCGGGACAGAGCTTCACCTTCCACGGCTTTCGTTTCAACGTGCTGCAGAAAAACCGAAACCGCATCACTGCATTGCGCGTCACCCCGCTTGCGCGCAAAGCCGCCGCGAAGGCAAGCTGACGCCTTTCCCCGCTCGGGGGAGGAAAAACAGGGCAAACGGAGAAAGCAAAGACCATGGCCAACGGCACTTATGAGACGGTCAAGATCGAGCGCGACACAGGCGCCAACGAGGGCATCACCTGGGTTATTCTCAATCGGCCGGAAAAGCGCAACGCGATGAGCCCGCAACTGCACTTCGACATGGCCGACGTGCTCAACGAATTGGAGAGCGACGCCCGCACCAGGGTTCTGGTGCTGACCGGCGCCGGCGAGGCGTGGTGCGCCGGGCAGGATTTGAAGCTTTATTTCCGTGAACTTGACAGCAAGCCGACCGAGCGCGCACGCGCCGCGTGGGCCAGCCACTACTGGCGCTGGCAGAAACTGTTCACCTATCCAAAGCCGACCATCGCCATGGTCAACGGCTTCTGTTTTGGCGGTGGCTTTACCCAGCTCATCGCCTGCGATTTCGCCATCGCGGCGGAGGACGCGAAATTCGGACTGTCCGAAGTCAACTGGGGCATCCTGCCGGGCGGCTTTGTCTCCAAGGCGCTGACCGACGCGCTCGCGCTGCGCGATGCGGTCTGGCTCGCGATGACGGGCGAGACCTTCGACGGCAAGATGGCGGAGAAAAT
>DATAWA010000018.1:0-23531 GCA_036267435.1 Xanthobacteraceae bacterium
CGCGAAGTCGGCACCGAAGGCAAGCTTGGCGGTCAGGCGCAAGTGCCCGGCGTCGCCGGCACCTGGAAGGATTTGACCGACAACGTCAACTTCATGGCGTCGAACCTCACCGCGCAAGTCCGCAACATCGCCGAAGTCGCAACCGCGATCGCCGGCGGCGACTTGTCGAAGAAGATCACCGTCGACGTGCGCGGCGAAATGCTGCTGCTCAAGGACACGCTCAATACCATGGTCGAGCAATTGCGCTCGTTCGCCGCGGAAGTGACGCGCGTCGCGCGCGAGGTCGGCGCCGACGGACGGCTCGGCGGCCAGGCGGTGGTGCCCGGTGTTGCCGGCACCTGGAAGGACTTGACCGACAACGTCAACCTTCTCGCCGCCAATTTGACGACGCAAGTGCGCAACATTGCCGAGGTGACCACCGCCGTGGCGCGCGGCGACTTGAGCCGCAAGATCACCGTCGACGTGAAAGGCGAAATTCTCGAGCTGAAAAACACCATCAATACCATGGTGGACCAGCTCAACGGTTTCGCCTCGGAAGTCACCCGCGTCGCCCGCGAGGTCGGCACCGAAGGTCTGCTCGGCGGTCAGGCCCAGGTGCCCGGCGTCGCCGGAACCTGGAAGGACCTGACCGATACCGTCAACGTCATGGCCGCCAACCTGACCGAGCAGGTGCGCGGCATCGTCAAGGTGGTGACCGCGGTCGCCAACGGCGACCTTAAGCAAAACCTCACGGTGAAATCGAAGGGCGAAGTCGCGGCGCTTGCCGAGACCATCAACAATATGACCGACACGCTCGCGACCTTCGCCGACCAGGTGACCACGGTGGCGCGCGAAGTCGGCGTCGAAGGCCGGCTCGGCGGCCAGGCCAACGTGCCCGGCGCCGCCGGCACCTGGAAGGATTTGACCGGCAACGTCAATCTGCTCGCCGCCAATCTGACCACGCAGGTCCGCGCCATCGCCGAAGTCGCGACCGCCGTCACCAAGGGCGACTTGACGCGCTCGATTCAGGTGGAAGCGCGCGGCGAAGTCGCCGAGCTGAAAGACAACATCAACACCATGATCGACAATTTGCGGCTCACCACCGACCGCAATACCGAGCAGGATTGGCTGAAGACCAATCTGGCGAAATTCACCAACATGCTGCAAGGGCAGCGCGATCTCACCACGGTCGGCCGCTTGCTGTTGTCCGAGCTGACGCCGCTGGTCAACGCCCACCAGGGCGTCATCTATCAGCTCGAAGGCGAAGAGAAGAACAACACGCTCAATCTTCTTGCGGCCTATGCCGACGACGGCGCCAACGGCCATCCGCAGACGCTGACGCTCGGCAACGGCCTGATCGGACAGTGCGCCGTCGACAAGCGCCGCATGCTGATCACCGATATTCCCGACAACACCGTGCCGATTTCTTCGGCGCTGCTCAAGCTCATGCCGCGCAACAATATCGTGCTGCCGGTGCTGTTCGAGAACCAGGTCAAGGCGGTCATCGAGCTTGCCTCGATGCAGGAGTTCACCGCGCTGCAGACCATGTTCCTGGAGCAACTCACCACGTCGATCGGCATCGTGCTCAATTCGATCGAAGCGACGATGCAGACCGAGGGCCTCCTCAAGCAGTCGCAGCAGCTTGCCGGCGAATTGCAGGCGCAGCAGAAGGAGCTGCAGCAGACCAACGAGCAGCTCGAACAGAAGGCGCAGCAGCTCGCCGAGCGCAACGTCGAGGTGGAAAGAAAGAACCAGGAAATCGAGCAGGCCCGCCGCGCGCTGGAAGAGAAGGCGACGGAATTGGCGCTGACGTCAAAGTACAAGTCGGAATTCCTGGCCAACATGTCGCACGAGCTGCGCACGCCGCTGAACTCGATTCTGATCCTGGGTCAGCAGCTCACCGACAATCCGGAAGGCAATTTGACGCTGAAACAGGTCGAATTCGCCAAGACGATTCACGGCGCCGGTACCGATCTGCTCAACCTCATCAGCGACATCTTGGATCTGTCCAAGATCGAATCCGGCACCGTGACGGTCGATGCCGAGGAGGTGTTCTTTTCGAACCTGCTCGATATGGTGGCGCGACCGTTCCGCCACGAGGCGGATACGCGCCAGCTATCGTTCGAAGTTCATGCCGATCCGAATCTCGGGCGCACCATCACCACCGACACCAAACGTCTGCAGCAGGTGCTCAAGAACCTGCTGTCGAACGCGTTCAAGTTCACGGCGCAGGGCGGCGTCCGTCTCAATGTGGCGCTGGCACAGAGCGGCTGGAGCGCCGATCACCCGGTGCTGAGTCAGGGCACCGGCGTTGTCGCTTTCGAAGTCAGCGACACCGGTATCGGCATTCCGCAGGAGAAGCAGAAGATCATCTTCGAGGCGTTCCAGCAGGCCGATGCCTCGACCAGCCGCAAATACGGCGGCACCGGCCTCGGTCTTGCCATCAGCCGCGAGCTTGCAAGTCTGCTCGGCGGCGAGATCCATCTGCGCAGCGCCTCGGGGACGGGATCGACCTTCACGCTCTATCTGCCGCTTAAATATGTCGGCCCGAGCGCCTCGATCCACGGTGCCACATCGTCTGCCACGCCATCCAGTTCGTCCCATCACCACTTGGCCGGGCTGCACATCACCCCCGAGCGCACCGTCGAGCCGATCCCCGACGACCGCATGGACGTTCAGGCCGGCGATGCGATCCTGCTCATCGTCGAGGACGATCCGCATTACGCCCGCATCCTGGTCGATCTCGCCCGCGACAAGGGATTCAAGGCGTTGTTGGCGATGCGCGGCGACGATGCGCTCAATCTTGCCAAGCAATACCAGCCGACCGCGGTGTCGCTCGACGTGTTCCTGCCCGACATGCTGGGCTGGAACGTGCTCAGCCAACTCAAGCAAAATCCGCTCACCCGCCATATTCCCGTTCAGATCGTCTCGCTCGACGAGGATCGGCAGCATGGACTGGCGCGCGGCGCCTTTGCCTTCGTCAACAAGCCCACCAGCCGCGAAGGCATCGACGAAGCGCTGTCGCGCATCAAGGAATTTGCCGAGCCCCGCAAAAAGCGGCTGCTCATCGTCGAGGACAACCAGGTCGAGCAGATGAGCATCCGCGAGCTGCTCGGCCACGACGACATCGAGATCGCCAACGTCGCAACCGGGGCCGAGGCTTTGGACGCACTGCAGCAGAGTCCGGCGGACTGCGTGGTTCTCGATCTGCGGCTGCCCGACATGTCGGGTTTCGAAGTGCTGGAGCGCATGCGCGCCCATAGCGAGCTCGCCGATATACCGGTGGTGGTCTTCACCGGCCGCGAATTGTCGGCCGAGGAAGACGCCCAATTGCACACGATGGCGCGCAGCATCGTGGTCAAAGGCGTCGAGTCGCCGGAGCGGCTACTCAACGAGACCGCGCTGTTCCTGCACCGGGTCATCACCGATCTGCCGCCCGAGAAGCAACACATGCTGGAGCGGCTGAACAGTTCCGACGAGGATCTCGTCGGCCGCACGGTGCTCCTCGTCGACGACGATCCGCGCAATATTTTCGCGCTGTCGAGCGCGCTGGAACGCCGCGGCATGAACGTGCTCACCGCGACGACCGGCGCCGAGGCGATCCAGATCGTCGAGGAGACGCCGTCGCTCGCGATCGTGCTGATGGACATCATGATGCCGGAAATGGACGGTTACCAGACCATCGAAAGAATCCGAAGCGACCAGGCCTATCGCCGCCTGCCGATCATCGCCTTGACCGCCAAGGCCATGAAGGGCGACCGCGAGAAGTGCCTGCAGGCCGGCGCCTCGGATTACCTGGCCAAGCCGGTCAATACCGAACAACTCCTGTCTGCGCTGCGGATGTGGCTGCATCGCTAGGAACACCATGATCGGGCAGCTCATGACTGGAAGAGGCATGAACGACCAAGTCAACGTCCTTCTGGTCGACGATCAGCCGGACAAGCTGCTCGCTTACGAAGTCATTCTCGGGGAACTCGGGGAGAACCTGGTCAAAACCTCCTCGGCCCGCGAGGCGTTGCAATTTCTGCTCAAAAACGACGTGGCTGTCGTCTTGATCGACGTGTGCATGCCGGAGCTCGACGGTTTTCAGTTGGCGGCGATGATCCGCGAGCATCCCCGGTTCCGCAAAACGGCGATCATTTTTATCTCCGCCATTCATCTCACCGATGTCGATCGGCTGCGCGGTTACGAGATGGGGGCGGTCGATTACGTGCCGGTTCCGGTGGTGCCGGAAGTGCTGCGCGCCAAGGTGCGGGTATTCGCCGAATTGTTCCGCAAGACCCGCGAACTCGAGCAATTAAACTCCAGGCTCGAGCGCCACGTCGCCGAGCGAACCGCCGAGTTGGAGGCCTCCAATGCGCGGCTCAAGGACAGCGAGGAAGGACGCAGCCTGGCGCTAGCCGCCGGCCAGATGGGATCGTGGGATTGGGATCTCAGCGCCAATGAGTGGCGGTGGGACGAAGGCCAGCATCGTATTTTCGGCATTGACCCGAAGAGCTTTCGGATTACCGCGGATATTATCCGCTCGCTTATTCATCCGGACGATTGGACGTCGCTGCAACTCATAGCGCGGGGCATGGCGGAGGGTACGCGCAGCCATCAGACCGAGTTTCGCGTGCTGCGGCCGAATGGTGAAATCCGCTGGTGCTTCGGCACCGCCGCCGCGACCGTCGACGCCGCCGGTAAAGTCGTGCGCGTTTCCGGCGTTACGATCGACATTACCGACCGCAAGGAGGCGGACGAACGGCAAGTCCTGCTGGCGCGTGAAGTCGATCACCGTGCCCGCAATGCGCTTGCTGTGATCCAATCGATCATCCGGCTGACGCGCGCCAAGGACGTCGATGCCTACGTCCAGGCCATCGAAGGCCGCATCAAGGCATTGGCGCGCGCGCACACGCTGCTTTCGGATTCGCGCTGGCATGGCGCCGATCTCGCCACGCTGGTCACGGAGGAGCTTGCGCCATATCGCGCGGGCGACAGGATCAATTTCAGCGGCCCGGATATTTCGCTGCAGCCGGCAACCGCGCAGGGCTTGGCGCTGGCATTGCACGAGCTTGCGACCAATGCCGCCAAACATGGCGCGCTGTCCTCGCCGAGCGGAAAAATAAACCTGAATTGGCAACTGCGCGACGATGGGCTGATCATGCACTGGGCCGAAACCGACGGGCCGGCCATCGGTCAGCCGTCATCGCGGAGCTTCGGCCTAAAAGTCATCGTTGCCAGCATCGAGCAGCAGCTCGGCGGCAAAGCTTTATTCGACTGGAACGCGAAGGGCCTGCGCGGCGAATTTTTCATCCCGCGCAGCGAATTGACGAGATCGCGTGCTTTGAAAGACGCGCGCGACGGCGCCGCGCTGACCGGCACGGCGATTGGCCTTGAGCGGACCGGGAAACCTCGCGTCCTTCTCGTCGAAGACGAGGCGCTGGTGGCGATGATGATCCAGGATACCCTGAGTGAATTCGGCTTCCAGGTGATCGGTCCGGTGTCGACGGCGTCGGAGGCGCTGGCGTCGGCCCGCAACAGCCATTTCGACGCTGCCGTGCTCGATATCAATCTCGGCGACGGTCTCGTCTATACGGTCGCCGAGATTTTGGGCAAGCGCGGCGTACCCTTCGTTTTCGTTACCGGCTACGACGCGGACAGCGTCGATCCGAGGTTCAGCGGCGTTCCCGTTTTGCAAAAGCCGATCGAGCGTGACATGCTGCGAAAGATCTTCCTGCTTGGAGGCGATCAGACCGCGGTCGCCGATCCGCCGCGCTCCGTCGCCAGCGCCTGAGCTACCCGGCCTTCTCTTCGTCCAGGATTGCCCGCACCTTCGACGCCAGTTGGTCGAGCGTGAACGGCTTGGTGATGAAGTTGACGCCAGAGTCGAGTACCCCGCCGTGCACCACGGCGTTGGCGGTGTAGCCGGTGGTGAACAGCACTTTGAGATTAGGCCGGCGGCGTAACGCCTCATCGGCGAGCTTCTTGCCGTTGGTGTCGGGCATCACGACGTCGGTGAACAAGAGCTTCACATCCGAAATCCGGTCGAGCGTCGCGAGGGCATTGGCGGCGCCGTCGCAGTCGAACACGGT
This sequence comes from Xanthobacteraceae bacterium, assembly GCA_036267435.1. GTDB lineage: Bacteria > Pseudomonadota > Alphaproteobacteria > Rhizobiales > Xanthobacteraceae > BOG-931. The sequence continues at coordinate 6,054 of DATAWA010000018.1, forward strand.
ATAACCGAGTTCGTGCAGCGCCTCGGTTGCCAGCCGCCGCATCAGCGGGTCATCCTCGACGACCAGAATGATTTCATTGCGATCGCCGGTTCGGGTCGGCGCGGCTGTGGCGCGCTTGATCTCTTTGGCGTCGCCCATGAGGCGCGGCAGATAGATTTTCACCGTCGTGCCCGCCCCGGGCTCGCTGTAGACTTTGATGTGGCCGCTCGACTGCTTGATGAAGCCGTAAACCTGGCTCAGGCCGAGCCCGGTGCCCTTGCCGGTGGCCTTGGTGGTGAAGAACGGATCGAACGCGCGCGCCGCGACATCGGGTGCCATGCCGACGCCGGTGTCGCTGATCGCGATCATCGCGAATTGCCCCGGCTTTACCTCCGGGTTCTGCGCGCAATAAGCCTCGTCGAGATGGGCGTTGGCGGTTTCCAGCGTCAGCTTGCCGCCTTCCGGCATGGCGTCGCGGCTGTTGATCGCGATGTTGAGAATGGCGTTCTCAAGCTGCTGCGTATCGACGTTGACTGTCCACAGGCCGGCGGCGGTCACGGTCTCGATATGAATTTGCTCGCCCAAAGTCGATTGCAGCAGGTCCGTCATGCTGGCGATCATCTTGTTGGCATCGAGCGGCTGCGGCGACAACGGCTGCTGCCGCGCGAAGGCGAGCAGCCGTTGCGTCAACGTGGCGGCGCGCTCGCTGGCGATGGTGGCGGCGTCGATAAACCGCTCGATGCCGTAATCGCCTTTGGCGACGCGGCGCTTGACCAGGTCGAGCGCGCCCATGATGACGCCCAGCATATTGTTGAAATCGTGGGCGATGCCGCCGGTGAGCTGCCCGAGCGCCTCCATCTTCTGGGCCTGGCGCAACTGGCTTTCGGCGGTTTCACGCCGCGCGATCTGACCGAGCAGCTCCTGGTTGGTGAGCGCCTGTCGGTCGCGGGCGCCGGCGAGCGCGGCGAAGGACTGGCGGGTGAAGCGCGTAATCAGAAATCCGATGCCGCAAATCAGCAGGAAGGCGAGCGCAACGCCGGCTTGTAGCATTGTCTCCGAGCGTGCCGCCAGCGATTGCCGGTCGGCTAGCCAGCGGTCTTCCTTGGCCCGCATGTCCTCCACCAGGCGGCGAATTTCCTGCATGAGCCGGAAGCCGTTGTCGCTGTTGACGATGGCAAGGGCCATGTCCTTGTTGCCGGCGTCATAGGCGTCCACGGTGGACTTGAGCTCCGCCAGCTTCCGCGCGATCAGATCGCTCAAATCAGCGAGCGACCGTTCTTGTTCGGGGTTGTCGCTGACCAGGTCTTTGGTGCGTTGCAGTGCCATCGGCAACTGTTCGACCGCCATCTTATAAGGGCCGAGATAAAGTTCTTGTCCGGTCAAGAGGTAGCCGCGCTGGCCGGTCTCCGTGCTTTGCACCAGGCTTAGGATGCGCGTGAGCTGGCCGCGCACTTCGAGCGAGTGCCGCACCCACGCGTCGTCGCTCTTGCTGCGCGCGCCGAGCCAGAACACCGCGGCGACGATCAAGGCCGCCAGCACGGTCGTTACCGCCAGGCTCCGGTTCAGCAGAGCCAGAGGTCGGGATTCGCGGTTTGATTCGGTCAAGATCGCGCCTGAGTAAAGAGAGCTCGCATCAATACGTCGTGCAGCCGAGAAAAGCGGAATTCTAAAGCGAAGTCCCCCGATAGCCCCACCCTCGGGCGCATTGGCGGCCAAGTTAGCTCACCCTCGGCGCAACTTACTACTGCAAAAGACACGATGCGCCATGTGAATTGGAACCCGTGCTCCGATGCCGCGTTCCCATTGCGGGGTTCGTTTCGCTGCCGACACGCCGCTCTACAATGTCGGGTAGCGGACATGTTTCTTTATTTCTCGGAGCCATGCCATGCAGCTGAGCTGCTATGAATGTGCATTGCGTCCATGTGGAATGTTCAAGCCGGTTGCGGCCGAAGAACTGGCCACTATTAACGATATCAAGAAGCAGCATGTCGCCTTACCGGCGGGCGCCGCAATCGTTCGTGCCGGTGAAGACAGCCCACAGCTCTTCACCCTGTATTCCGGCTGGGCTTTCCGCTTCAAGACGCTGCCGGACGGCCGCCGGCAGATTTTGAATTTCCTCTTGCCGGGCGATCTCATCGGCCTGCAGGCGGCGATGTTCGACGCGGCGCTCCACGGCATCGAGGCGCTGACCGGCGTGCAGCTTTGCGTGCTGCCGCGCCGCGACGTGTGGGGGCTGTTCGGCACCATGCCGGGCCTGGCATTCGACGTGACTTGGCTCGGCGCCCGGGAAGAAAGCATCGTCGACGAGAATCTTGCAAGCGTCGGCCGGCGGACCGCAGCCGAGCGCGTCGCCGCGCTGATCGTCACGCTTTACAAGCGGGTCAAGCTGTTGGGCCTGGTCGACGACGACGACAGCTTCGATTTCCCGCTGACCCAGCAGCATATCGCCGATGCGCTCGGTCTCTCCCTCGTGCACACCAACAAGACCCTGGCGAAGCTGCGGCGGATGGGGATGTTTACCACCCACAACGGCACGCTGACGCTGATCAATCCGCGGGTCCTGGAGCGCGTGGCGCTTTATTTCGATGAAGAGATGCCGCAGCGTCCGCTGATCTAGTCTGATCCTAAGCAAAGCAAAGGCCCCGGAATGATCCGGGGCCTTCGCCGCAGCGGCGCAAGCCTTACTTGCTGGAATTATCCGGCACCCAAGTGGTCTTGTCGCTGTCGTATTTGAAGCCAGGCGCCTTCTTCAGTGCGTCCTTGCTGGTGTCCATCGTCAGATAGACCTTGTCGTTCTTCATGGTCGATTTGATGGCGTCGAAGCTTACGGCAACGTCCTTCTCGCCGGCGCCGAGGAAACCGCCTACGCCGACAATGGCGGCATCGACCTGGCCGCTCTTGTTGACCAGCACGTCCATGACCTCGCCGATCTTGTCGTTCTGCTGATTGTAAACGTCCTGCTTGTACCAGTCGGTGACCGTCATGCTCGACGACGGCACGCTCGACATCAGTCCTGCGCCACCCGCCGCCATCGGCTGGGCGAATGCGGCCGTAGAGGCGAGTAGTCCAGTCACAGTTAACGCGATTAACGTCTTCATTGGGAGTAACCTCCAAAAGGGTTGTTGATGTGACATAACGTTCGAGCCTTGGCTTCGGTCCGCGGCAGGCGGAAAAAAGATCGTGGGAAGAGCCCGGAACTCGAATCCTCGAGGGGCGGAATAGTCTCGAGGTGACGGCTCTCGGCGCCTGCCGGCGGCATTGATGCAGGCCTTAACCGAAGCGGGCCCCGGCCGTAATCCGTCGTGCGAGGGCGGCTCGAACCAAAGTCCAAGCCTTTGGCTATGGCATTGTCCGCATTGGGAAATTCATCTTTTCGTCAGCAGCATGGGCCAGACTCGATCCACAACCGAACCTGCTTGGCGTGCCGATCGGAGATTTTTGAGGACAAGGCCCGTAAGCTCGCCCAACAGGGAGGAACGATTCGCGCCTGCCGACGTAGTCCATGGCAATGAGTTGGCGATGAGTTCCGTACCGTTTTCCATTGCGTCTCATGACATAGTCACCCGGCCACCGGTGTTGGCCGCGCGAATCCCGGACCGACGATGAAAATCTTCAAGTGCCAGCACTGCGAGCAACTGCTCTATTTCGAGAACACCGTGTGCGAGCGATGTTCGCACCGGCTCGGCTTTATTCCCGAAATCATGAATCTCTCGGCGCTGGAGCAGCAAGGCGACGCCTGGCGGGCGCTCGCGGTCGATAAGAAATTGTATCGATTTTGCGCCAATGCCGCATTTGGCGTCTGCAACTGGGTGATCGAAGCGGACAAGGCCGATCGGTTTTGCGTGGCCTGCCGCCATAACCACATCGTTCCCGACACCAATATTGCCAAGAACGTGGTCGCCTGGGGCAAGATCGAGGTTGCCAAGCACCGGCTGTTCTACACGCTGATGAAGCTCAACCTGCCGCTCGACGAGCGCAATCCGGACGGCAGCCTGCGGCTGGCATTTGATTTCCTGGCGAGCTCGCCCCAGGGGAGTGGCCCGCGCGTCATGACCGGGCACGACAATGGCCTGATTACGCTGGCGCTGGAGGAAGCCGACGATGCCGAGCGCGAGAAGCGGCGTAACCAGATGCACGAGCCCTATCGCACGCTGCTCGGCCATTTCCGCCACGAGGTCGGCCATTATTTCTGGGACGTGCTGGTCCGCGACGGCGGCCTCATCGCGCCATGCCGCAAGATTTTCGGCGACGAGACGGCGGATTACGGCGCTGCGCTGCAGGCCTATTATGCCAATGGCGCACCGGCAAACTGGCAGAACAATTTCATCAGCGCCTACGCCACTTCGCATCCCTGGGAGGACTTCGCCGAGACCTGGGCGCATTACCTGCACATCGTCGACACACTGGAGATGGCGCGCGCCTTCGGCCTGTATGTCCATCCGCGGCTGGCGCGCCCGGGAGAGCTCGACGCCCAGGTCGATTTCGATCCCTACACCGTGCGCGATCCGTTGCCTTTGATTCAGACCTGGCTGCCTTTGAGCAACGCGCTCAACAGTCTCAACCGCACCATGGGGCAGTCGGATATCTACCCGTTCATCCTGTCGCCGCCGGTGGTGGAAAAGCTGTCCGCCATTCACGATCTCGTTCACGGCAACGCGCTTCCGGTTAAAAAGGAGCAGGCGGCCTGAGGTTTGGCCGGCTACACGGCCTGCTCGCCCGGCGATTTTGAATTTCCCTCTTGAGGCCCGATAAATTCCCTGTTCTGTTGGCCGCGGAAACGCAACGACCGGATAATGGGAAATGGCCAAGGGCAAAACCAAGACGACACGCCGTGAGACCGCGGCGCATCGCGACATCAAGCGGCAATTGATCGTCGCCGGGCGCGTGCTGGTGGCGCAGGGCCAGGACGATTTCACCCGCGGTCATATCTCGTTCCGGCTGCCCGACGACCCGGGCCTGTTCTTGATGAAGGCGCACAGCATCGGGCTCGACGAGATCACGCCGCAAAACATCCTCACCATCGATCTCGACGGCGAGGTGGTGGCCGGCACCGCGCGCCGGCACAGCGAAGTCTTTATTCATTCCGAAATCCTCAAGGCGCGCGCCGACGTCAATTGCGTCATTCATACCCATCCGACCTATTCGATCGCGCTGTCGTCGACCGGGCGGCCGCTCAAATGCTACAGCCAGCCCGGCGCGCTGTTCTATGAGGCGCTCGGCACCTATACCGACACCATCAATCTGATCCGCACGCCGGCGATGGGCGAGGGAGTCGCCCGCGCACTCGGCAAGGGCAGGGCGGTGCTGTTGAAGAACCACGGCGTCGTCGTCACCGGCGCCAGCATCGCCGAGGCCGTGATCGGCACCATCATGCTGGAGAACGGCGCCATGGTGCAGCTTGTGGCCGAAGCCGCCGGCGAGGTGGCGCCGGAATTCCCGCGCGACGATATCGAGAAACTCAAGCACGACATCAGCCGGCCCGACCAGTTCCAGGTCAATTTCGATTATCTGGCGCGGCGGGTGGCGCGCGCGTCGCGCTAAAGCGCGGCACTCTTGGGGACCGTTACAGTGACCTTATAACCTGCCGCTGACGGCTCTTTTGCAATCGCGGCATTGATCTGGCGCGCCAGGGTGTCGACAATTCGCGTGCCTAGTCCCGCGTGTCGCGTGCCGAGTAGGCCGGTATTTTGCGCGGCGGCAGGGCCATGCCCCGGGTCGCATACGCTGATCGCATAATTATCCGCGCCGACCTTGAGCACGGTGTGCACGCTGGGAGTTTTTCCATTCGGTCTCGAATGTTGAATGGCGTTGATGATCAACTCATTGACAATGAGTGCAAGCGGCACCGCGACATCAGTGGAGATGACGATCGGATCAGCATCGACGACAAGCGACCATGACGGATCAGGACCGCTCGACGCGGTCGCAATCTCCCGAGTGAGATCGATGAGGTATTGGTCGAGCGCCACCGTGCCCACATTATCGTATCGGTGAAGTTGCCGGTGGACGGCAGCGATGGCGGTGACGCGCGCAGCAGCGTTGTGGAACTGCTTCGCTGCGGCGCCCGCCGTCTTTGCTTGCAAATGTAGAAGGCTGGATACAATTTGTAAGCTGTTCTTAACGCGGTGATCGACCTCCTTCATCAGCAAGTCTTTGTGACGTCCGCTTTCCTCAAGGGCCCGCTTTGCCACTTCGAGCTCTTGCCGCTCATTGAGTTCGCGCAGCGACTGGAGTTCATCGAACAGCCTTGCTCCCATCTCACAATGCCCCGCTTCCGTATCCTCCAACAACATTCTGGCGAGTTCTTCATGTTCGCGCAGGAGCGCTTTCATGTCGTCTTCGGGAGCGAGTTCCGGGTGCATTAATGTCCAATAGTGAGCCGAGCGGACAAAGGTCAGAAATGCGACGAGCGGCTCGAATTTCTCTCCGCCAAGAGCGATACGCAGTGCATGCTTCGCGCGAGCGGCCCGCGCCGGCTGAAGAAATAGCACGGTGGCTGAAGTTAACAGGTCGTCGTCGTATGAGGTTTCGGGCGATGGCCAATCGATCGGCTCGGCAATGGCCTCCAATCGCGCAAGGGCCGCATCGGTATGCTCGGCAGCCGGCAGCGGCCGCTGCAGCAATCGAATGACTTGGCCTATCGTCATGGGCTGAGCGTTTGAATCGCCCGCGGCGCGACCGAGGCCTAACAAAAATCCGCAGTGTCGGGTAATGCAATAGCGCACTTCGCAGAAGCGAGAGAGGTATACGAAAAGCCGCTACTTAAAGAGCGTCGGGATTGGAGTGTCCAAATAGGCCGATTTCGCGAACGACCATAAATCGCGAACGATGAGCGGAGCGTCCGGAGCGGAGCGAAAGAAATTCGGAACGAGGCCGAAGCGGGCCGCCACCTCACCTTCGAACTCGTCTTGGGCGGGTGTTTGAGGGTTCGCAGCACCTGGAAACAACGGGACGATCGACATGACCGTAACAACTCCTGAATTTCCGCACAGTCGAATTGCGGCACGCTAGACCGAGCTTTGACCGGCTGTAGCTTAGCCTTCGTAGAGACCGAGTCTGAGCAAAACGGCTCACTCTGAAATAGCGGCCGCTATGCCGTGGTTTGAAATTGATTTGATTTAATTGGAGTTTTCGTTCTTGGCCCTGCCCGACCTCACTGTCGCGTTGGCCAATGGCCAGCCGTATTGCTTGCGCAGCTCGGTCTTGAGCACCTTACCGTAATTGTTCTTCGGCGATGCCGGCAGAAACACATAATCGCGCGGCCGTTTGAAGCGCGCGATGGCATCCAGACACAGGCGGTCGAGTTCCGCCGCCGCCAGCGCGCGTTGCGGCCGCGCCACCACGCAGGCGACGACTTCCTCGCCCCATTCGGGATGGGCGCGGCCGATCACGGAAACTTCGAGCACGTCGGGATGGCGCAGCAGCACCTCTTCGACCTCGCGCGGATAGATATTGCTGCCGCCGGAGATGATCAGGTCCTTGGAGCGGTCCTTCAGCGTCAGATAGCCCTCGTCATCGATCGCGCCGACGTCGCCGGTATGCAGCCAGCCGCCGCGCAGCGTTGCCGCGCTCGCCGCTTGGTCGCGCCAATAGCCCGGCATAACCACATCACCGCGCGCCAACACCTCGCCGATCTCGCCCGCCGGCAGCGCGCGATCGTCGGCATCGGCGACGCGGACTTCGACGTTGCTCCGCGGCAAGCCGACCGAGCCTAAAATATCGCGCCGGCGCGCACGGTCACGGTCGGCATGCAGCGCCTTCGACAGGCCGCTGATGGTCATCGGCGCCTCGCCCTGTCCGTAGATTTGCGCGAATTTCGGTCCCAATAGGTCCATGGCGCCGAGCAGCGTTTCGACATGCATCGGGCCGCCGCCGTAGACGATGGTGCGCAAGCCGGCATGGTCGGCGCCGGCAAAGCCGGAATGATTGACGAGCCGGCTCACCATGGTTGGCGCGGCGAAAAAACTGACATTGCGATGCGCGGCGAGCAGCGCGGCGATCTCGTCGGGATCGAAGCCGCCGGATTCCGGCACGACATTCTTCGCGCCCATCGCGACAAAGGACAAAGCGTAGAGTCCGGAGCCATGCGACAGCGGCGCCGGATGGATTTTGGCGTCGCTCAGGCCGACCGGTTCGATATCGGCGAGATAAGCGAGGGTCATCGCCATCAGATTGCGCTGCGTCAGCATCGCGCCTTTCGGCCGGCCGGTGGTGCCGCTCGTATAAAACAGCCAGGCGAGATCGTCCGGCCGGCGCGCGACCATGTCGATGCCGTCGCCTTGGCCGAGCCGACGCCACTCCGCGCTGCCGGTGACGATCATGCGGCCATGCGGCGCCACTGCCTCGGCGAGATCGGGGCTCGCCAAAATCAGCGCTGCTTCGGCATGGCCGGCGATATAGCCGAGCTCGTCGCTGTGCAGCTTGGCATTCATCGGCACCGCGACCAGCCCGGCATGCCAGATCGCAAACAGCGTTTCGAGAAATTCCGGCCGGTTGGTCATGGCGATCGCCACCCGGTCCTCGGGTGCGCACAGCGCGTACAAATTGCCGGCGAGCACGCGCGAACGCGCCGCCCATTGCCGGTAGGTCGCATAAGGCGCCGCGCCGAACGCAAGCGCGGTCCGCTCGCCCTCGGCGCGGCCCCATTTCTCCACCCAGCCGGCGAGATTCATTCTGCGATGCCCACAGGCTTGCCCGTTTCTTCCCGTTGGTATGTATTTCATCGAATGGCGAATTCGGAAGCAAGTCCAGGTCGGCCGCCGCAACGGGACCGGCGTGACAGCAATCCGGCGCTCGGCCGCCGCAAGCTGAAACTCGGCACGTTCCAGACCAATCTCGATTCCGGCTGCGTGATGTCGGATCTCGACGGCCGGCTGGAATTGACCTGGCCGAACACCGTGACCTTGGCGCAGCTCGCCGATGCCATGGACTTCGAGGCGCTGGTGCCGGTGGCGCGCTGGCGCGGTTTCGGCGGCGCAACCGATCCGCAAGGTCCGGGCTTCGAGACCTTCACCTGGGCCGCCGGCATTGCCGGCGCCACCAGGAATTCCGGCGTGATCTCCACGTCGCACGTTGCGCTCAATCACCCGATCGCCGCCGCCAAGCAGTCGACCGTCATCGACCATATTTCGGGGGGCCGCTACACGCTCAACGTGGTCAACGGCTGGAATTATCCGGAAATGGAAATGTTCGGCGTCTCGCTCCTCGATCACGACGACCGCTACGCCTGCGCCGAGGAATGGCTCGCCATCGTCAAGCGGCTGTGGACCGAGGACGAGACCTTCGACTTCGACGGCAAATTCTACCGCATCAAAGGCGGCTATCTGCAGCCGAAGCCGATCCAGAAGCCTTATCCGGCGATCATGAATGCCGGCTCGTCGGAGCGCGGCCGGCACTTTGCCTGCCGGCACTGCGATCTCGTCTTCACCAATATCCGCAGCCACGACCTCGCCACCAACACCGCGCATGTCGCCGCCTATCACGCGCTCGCCCGCGAGACTTACGGCCGCGAGGTCAAGGTCTGGAGCAACGCCACCATCGTGCAGGCCGAGACCGAGAAGGAGGCCCGCGACTTCTACCGGTATTATGTCCACGAGAAGGGCGACTGGGTTGCGGCGCGCAACGTCATCGACACCATGGCTGCCGAGATCAACAAGCGCGACTACCCCGAGGAGCGCAGAAACGCCATGGCCGAGATGATGATCTCCGGCTGGGGCGGCTTTCCTTTGATCGGCACCAAGGAGCAGATCGTCGATGGCCTCGCTACTCTATCCAAGATTGGCTTGGACGGCGTGCTGCTGTCATGGCCGCGTTACATCGACGGCATGCGCGAATTCCGCGACGTCACTTATCCGCTGGTCAAGCAGGCAGGGCTACGCGACGAATGATCCTTATCGCGCGCCAAACAATTGCGCTCTGTTGAGCGCGGCCGCTTTGGGCACGGTAAGGTATCCATTGTGCACCATGGTCGCGATCACGTGCCGGTAACGCGCCATTGCGGCGTCCCCGGACGGATCGGCGCCAAACCGGCCGGGATTGTTCGGCAGACCGGCCATGTAGATGCATTGCGCCTCATTTAACTGCCCGACGGGGACGTGAAAATACGCTTCGGCGGCCGCCGCGACGCCGGTGGCGCCATGCCCCAAATAGACGCCGTTCAGATAAAGCTCCAGAATTTTCTGCTTGCTGAAATCGTGCTCGACAATGAGCGCGGCATGCATGACCCGGAGCTGGCTGGTCAGCTCCGCGATAGCCGACGGTTGACGGCGGGGAATCTGAAGGATCATCCGCGCCAGCTGCAGCGGTATCGTGGCGCCGCCGTGATCCACGTGGTCGTTCTGCGCGTCCTGCGCCAACGCCCGCACCAGCGCAATCGGATCGATGCCGCCGTGCTGCAGAAAACGCTTGTCTTCAACGGAAATAAGCGCCTGCTCGAGAGTCGCCGGTATGTCCGCGTAATCGACATAGCCCCGTTCATGCCGCGCCAACTCTCCGCGAAGCTGTTCGGGATAGCGTGCAACTGTCGCTCCATCCGCCGAACGCGCGAACAGTCCGCCGAGCGCACGATCGACCGGCGGCAAGAATAGCAGCGCGGCGAACGCGACAGCCGCCGCCGCGACAATCGCGGCCGTACGGACGTAACTGCGCAGCCGCTTTGCCATCAGGCGCGCGTTGCACCTCTTATCGGCCGCGATGTCAAGTAAGCCCATCCGATGGCGCAATGTTGGCGCCGTCGCTGTGGCCGCGTTGTTGCATCGAGGACGAGCGCGAGTGGAGCGACTTGTCCGACGAAGCGATCTTCGCGAAGGCGGGAACTCGCGGCCGGGCGAAGGCGGAAGCGACATTCATCATTGCAACGGCTCAACCCGTTCTACGAGTTGGGCGACACGGCGAGGTATGCGAGGAAATCGAGAGGTATGCGAGGAAATCGAAATTCAAGCGGCCGCGTTGGCCCGCAGCTCCGCCAATGCGATCTTGCCGGCGCGGGTCGCTTCGGACATCGTTTCAAAAAATTCGGATTGCCGCACCGGCTTGCTCTTGCCGGCCGCGTAAATCTCCCATCGCCACGATTTGGGCGGATGCCCCTTATTTTTGATGGCGAGGCTGTAATCGATGGCGCTGAAGGCTGCGGCTTTTTCCATGCGCGGGCTATTGAGAAGCTGTCTGGTCATCGATGAATCCGCAGTAGGCACGCCGTAGCGTCGACTCGCATTCCTGCGCCCGTTGCCTTGCGATCTCGGAACCCCAGCAGTTCAGAATTTCACGCAAGTCCCGGATGGCGACATCGACTGCGGTAGCCAAATCAATTTCGCTATCAGCGCCATCGTCCATGCGATAGTCGCTGAGTCTCAGTATTTCGGCGCTCACGCTTTACTCCCGAATCAACCCGCTGGCAGAATGGAGGTCAGCGGTTAACGAGCCGTGATCCGAGAGACCGAAGCGCGCAAAGCCTAGGGTGGGTTAGCGCGAAAAGCACGTAACCCACCCTTTGCTCGCTATGTCATTTCGTTCCTGTGCCCACGGCGCGTTGGCGCCTGGCAAGGCCTCGACACTGACACGTGCATTCGAGGCCACAGAGCTTGGCTGGCGGGTGCCAGGCCAAAATCAGCGGTGAACTTTGAGGTTTTCGGCTGACGTCTTGCCCTTATTCGCGACCTCCTCGTACTCGACGACCTGACCCTCGTTGAGACCGCTCAGGCCAGCTCTCTCGACCGCCGAGATATGAACGAAAACATCTTTGCCGCCGCTCTGCGGTTGAATGAATCCGTAGCCCTTTTGCGAATTGAACCACTTCACGGTACCAGTAGCCATCAAACCACTCCTAATAAATCAGTGTCGAACGTCACCCACCGGAACGCCTGCCCGGTGTTCGTCGACCCGCTATTATACCTGCAAGAATCAAGAGTGACAGGAGAGATTATTGGGAGGACGACCCCCCTGTGGGTTTTTCCGGTCCGATCCGGGCCGCTTTTGCCCCCAATTTAATGGCTGCTTTACCCAAAAACGTGCCCGGCCACGTCGTTTTGAGACGAGAAGGAAGGCCGCCCGGAAACGCAGTGTATCGCTGCATCCCCGGGAACCGCTCCCGCCCCGTCTCCGGAGTACCCTCGCGAAGGCGATATACCCGGACTTGACATAAGCCATTAGATACGGCATTTCAATATGTTATGGCAGTTTTGGACAAGCTATCGGGCCTATTTCCGGGGTCGGTTTCGACCGCGCCCGGAAAATCGTTCTTTTTGGGACAGCTGCAATCGTAACTATGGACGAAGCCCAAAGCAGTCCCCGAAATGGACGCGCCTTTCCCTTGGGGTACGATCCCCACGAGAGAGGATTCTGCCATGTCGACTGAAGCGGTTAATGCCGGCGCGCTTGGCGCGGCAGGCATTGGAATACCCGGCGTGATGTGGGCTTCCGACAAATTGGGCTATCAGGTACCGCATTGGGAGGCGGAACTGGCGTTATTGGCCAGCATCGTTTGCATTTTGGTTTCGCTGGCGCTTTGGGGGCACCTCATTTTCCGACGGATGGGGGCGTCAATAAACTGGTCGCTCTTTGATCCGCTGGTTCCGCTCCACGTCGCGGCGCGACGTGTTTATGAGGCCGCAGAAAGTGCAGCGGTTCTCGATTTGATGATTTCGAAAGACGAGAGTGCCGAAAGCAAACTGAATCATTTCAAAATGCTGCTTCTCGTGGACGAACGAGTGCGGCTTCCCGCTCCGAAGTAGTTTCATCTCATCAACGTATTCACTGAGATAGATTTTGATGATGCGTCGTAAATCTGTTCGAGGAACGCCCACATTCACAAACGCTGGCGGATGATCTGCTGGTATTAGGTTGTCCAGCGCGTCGGGGATTGTTTCAGATGGATAAATTTCTCTGCGCAATTCCTCTTGCCGGTAGCTTCGCCGCCGGTCATGCCGTGGTGGCGCTTATTCCAATGGCGGTTCTTGTCCTTGCCGCCGATGTATGTTTCATCAACCTCGACAATGCCGCCAAGCTTATCCATGTCCCGCTCGACAAGCGCCAAGCGGATTTTATGCGCCATGAGCCACGCGGTCTTGACCGAACCGAAACCCATATAGCGGTACAGTTGCCGCGCGCTCATTCCCTTTTTGCTGGTCAACATCAAATGCGCGACTTTGAACCAGTCGCGGAGCGGCTTATTCGTGTTTTCGAAGATCGTGCCGGCGATGACGCTAAACCGATAACCCGTAGAGCCACCGGGAGCGCATTTAGTGCACTGCCAGTGCCACTTGCGCGACGGCAGGTCATAGACAGCGGGATTGCCGCAACGTGGACAGCGGACGCCCTCAGGCCAGCGACGCGCCTTCAAATATGCCTTCGGCGCATCTTCGTCGCCGACCGGAAACATGTGGTCGAATTGGGCCGCCGTCAGTTGATGGGCCGCCTTGGGTTGCCTTGCCATAGGAATATCTCCCCATATCCTTATCGTGATGGGAGAATATCCGTCTTTTCGTCCTATGTCAAGTCCGGGTACATCGCCCTCGCGAAGGCGTCCTTTCGAGGGCGGGATTCTGATTCGTCCGCTATGTAGCGGAAGTAGGGACGATTGTCAAGGACTGTCCTACAAAAGGAGACGGCCGCCGAGAGGCGTGGTGAGGCTCACTGCGCTTCGATTCCCGCGAATATGACGACTTTTCCCCACTTTTCAGGCTCAAGCGGCAAGCTGCTCTCCACATTCCACGGGCTTGGGCATCGAACCCTCCGGCGCGTGATCGGAGTGCGAGGTGCTCGCTGCACTGGCGCCGGGGAGGGTCCTCCCGTTTGCACCCGGTGATTCCAGGAAGCGCGGCCCGAGGCCGAGTCGAGGGGTAACACTCTCGGCGTATGACCGCGGTGGGCGCCGTAAGGCGAGGGCGCCGCCGCTTTTCTCCCGCACCGTTGCGGGACGAAGCGATGGTGCTCGCCGGCCTCGCAGCAGGCTTTAGTCCTACTGCAGCGGGGGCGGATCCCGAGAGGCGCGCCGAGCGGCGCCCGCCTCCCTTCTTTTGAAGGGAGGAGAATGGAAGGGCTTTCTTACCGTGGCGTGGACAGAACTCGGATGCGAAGTCGCATCGCGAGAACGAGAAGTCTTGCTCCTTCACCCTCCATGGCACGACGATTGCAGACCAGCGTTTTGACCTTTAGGACAGTGAACGGCGAGCGCGGCTGGCCGGCCCGTGAATTTGCGCCAGTGGGACCATCCGCGTGAGCGAAACGATCGCTGAAATCCTGAAGGCCTATCGCGGCGGCGCGGCGACGCCCGCCGACATCGTGGCGCGCAGTTACGCGCGCATCCGCGCCCATGACGATCCGGCGATGTTCATTGCGCTGCGCGATGAGAACGCCGTTGCCGCGGAGGCGGCGGCCCTCAAGGGCGCCGATCAATCGCTGCCGCTCTATGGCATTCCGATCGCGGTGAAAGACAATATCGACGTTGCCGGAATGCCGACCACCGTGGCGTGTCCGGCGTTTGCCTATCGCGCCGAAGCCGACGCCACCGCCGTGGCGCGGCTGCGCGCCGCCGGTGCGCTCATTCTCGGCAAGCTCAATCTCGATCAGTTTGCCACCGGCCTCGTCGGCACACGCTCGCCCTACGGCACGCCGCGCAATCTGTTCGATGCCAGACTGATCCCGGGCGGCTCGAGCTCGGGCTCGGGCGTCGCGGTCGGCGCCGGCATCGTGCCGCTGACGCTGGGCACCGACACCGCGGGGTCGGGCCGCGTGCCTGCCGCCTTCAATAATATCGTCGGACTCAAGCCGAGCGTCGGCCTCGTTTCCACCTTCGGCGTCATCCCGGCCTGCCGCACACTCGATTGCGTCACGGTTTTCACGCTCACCGTCGATGACGCCATGACGGCGCTGACCGTCATGGCCGGCCCGGACGACGCCGACCCCTATTCGCGGCCGCGCCGCGCCGGTGCGGCCGCGCCGCCGCAACACATGCGGCTTGGTGTGCCGCCCCCCGGGCAGCGCCAGTTCTTCGGCGACAAGGCTTCGGCCGCCGCCTATGACGCCGCCTTGACCAAGCTCGCCGCGCTGGGCGGCAAGATTGCCGAGGTGGATTTCGAGCCGTTTTACGAGACGGCGCGGCTGCTCTACGACGGGCCTTGGGTCGCCGAGCGTTATGTCATCGCCAAGGATTTGCTCGCCAAATCGCCGGAAGCGATCTTGCCGGTGACACGGGGGATCATCGAGGCCGGCCGCGACCTCAAAACGGTGGATGCGTTTGCCGCGTTCTACCGGCTGGAAGAATTGCGCCGCATCCGCGACCGCGTATTTCGTTCGATCGACGCGCTCGTGGTGCCGACGGCGCCTTCGACCTACACCATCGCCGATGTTCTCGCCGAGCCGGTCGAGCTGAACAACCGCCTCGGCACCTATACCAATTTCGTCAATCTGCTCGATCTGTGCGGGCTTGCCGTGCCGGCCGCGATCGGCGCCAACGGCTTGCCGTTCGGCATCACGCTTCTGGCGCCCGGCGGCGAGGATGCGAAACTTGTTTCGTTCGGCCGGCAATTCGAGGCTGCCACAGGCTTGCCGCTCGGCGCGCTGCGCGCGCGGCAATGACGTCAGCCGGCGATCATGCTGACATGGGCGGCGACGACGCGCCAGCCTTCGGCAAATTTCACCCAAGTCTGCATCTGCCGGCCGATTTTGCCCGGCATCGAAGGGCGCGCATACAGCGTCGAGGCGATGGCGACGTCGCGGCCGTAAGTCGTGATGACGGTCTCGGACAAAGTGCGGGCGAGCCCGGCCGGCGAACGCGCGGCACGGAACGCCTTGATCGCGGCATAGCCGTAGAGATTCTCGCCGCCGCCGTAGCGGATGGTGCGGGGATCGTCGCGGAACAGCGAATCAAGCGTGGCGACATCGTTGGTGACGAGCGCTTGCTCGTAGCGATCGAACGCGGCTCTCACTTCGGCGACGACCTCCGGCAGGTCGATCTCCATCGGTTCCTCCAATTACAACACGGGCCTTGGCGCCGCAGCCACGCCTTTTGCGTCCAGCGCGTGCGCCAGCCGCAACGCGACGTCTTCGCGCCAGGGCGCGGCGATGATCTGAACGCCGATCGGCAGCGGCGTCAGCGGCACCGGCACCGCGACGACCGGCAACCCGATGAACGAGATCGGCTGCGTGTAAATTCCGAGATTGGCGCGCACCGGCATTTCGGTGTCGCCGAACATGAATGTCTGCTGACCAAGGAGCGGCGCCGTGCACGGGGTCGCCGGCGCGATAATGGCGTCGACCTCGTCGAACAGCTTCAAAACCTGCGTGCGATACCAGCGGCGGAATTTCTGCGCCTTGACGACGAGCGCCGCCGGCGTCATCGCGCCGGCGATCAGCCGATCGCGCACGGCCGGATCGAAGTCACGCGCCCGCGTCCGCAACCGGTCGAGATGCACGCTCGCGCCCTCGCTGGCGGTGATGATGAAGGCCGCCGACCGGGCACGGTCCGCTTGCGGAAATTCGATATCGCGATTGGCGCCGAGCGCCGCCGCGACGCGGTCGACGGCGCTACAGGTGTCGGCGCTGCTGCATTTGAAGTAGCCGCCGGCGACGGCGACACGCAATCCGTTCGTGCCGAGTTCGAGGAGCGGAGCCGTGAGTTCGACCGGCCGCTCGGCGCAGGCCGGGTCGTCGGCATCGAAGCCCAGCATTGCGTCGTAGGCCAGCGCGAGATCGCGCGCGTTGCGGGCGAACGGACCGAGATGGTCGAGGCTTGCGACAAACGGAAAGGTGCGGGCGCGCGACAGCCGTCCATAGGTCGGTTTCAACCCGAATATGCCGCACAGCGACGACGGCACGCGTATCGAGCCGTTGGTGTCGGAGCCGAGACACATCGGCACCAGGCCGCCGCCGACGGCGGCACCGGAGCCGCCGGACGATCCGCCGGTCATGCGCTCGTGGTCGTGCGGATTATGCGATGCGCCGTCGTGAACGTTTTCGCCGGTGAAGTCGTAGGCGTATTCGCCCATATTCAGGGCGCCGACCAGGATGGCGCCGGCGGCCTCCAGCCGCTCGATCAGCGCCGCGTCGCGCGTCGCCGGCGGCAGCGCGCGATTGATCTTCGATCCGGCCAGCGTCGGCAGGCCGGCCACGTCGAACAAGTTCTTGACCGCGAACGGCACGCCGGCGAGCGGACCGAGCGCTTCGCCGCGCGCTCGGGTGGCATCGATCGCCTCGGCGCGCAGCATCGCCCGCTGCTCGGTGACCGCGGTGAAGGAATTGAGAACCGGATCGCGTTCGCGGATGCGGTTGAGCGTCGCCTGCACGACGTCGACGGCGTTGCTGCGCCCGGACGACACCGCTGCGGCAATGGTGGCGGCGGTTGCAAAATCGAATGTGTTCGCAGGCGTATCAAGCATGAAAAACCGGTGCCGGCTCGGTATCGTCGGGCAGGGGAAAGCCGTCGACTTTCGCTGCGTGGATCAAGATGAGCCGCAGATTGAATTTAACGCCGGCTTGCCAGGAGGGATCAAGCGCAATGCCGAG
>DATAWA010000019.1:0-37202 GCA_036267435.1 Xanthobacteraceae bacterium
GCGTTCAATGGCCCAAAAGCAAATCGCCCCAACCACGCAAATAATCAAAACGCTGATCAAAACCGTGATCATGCCTTTCCCCTGTTCCTGAATTTCCCGCCTCACGAACTATGCCATGGCGGAAACCTGGCCGCCAGGACGGCGCCGAGCGGGTCAAGCTTAGGCTCCTTGCCCGCCTGCGGGTCACGGCTCATGGGTGCATCCAACGAGTGCAACAGTCGTTGTTGCCGCGCGTTTCGAATGACCTAACGCCGATTGGGCCACTGTCGGCCCCCCGGTCCTGCCGCATCTCCGGGACCAGGAAACGCCGAATTGCGGTCAGGCTTGGTCTTGCCCGGCGCTTAATCGGATCGCCTACAACAAAGACATAGGCCTATTAGCGGCGAATGGCATGACGGCTCCCGGCCCATCCCGCCGGAGCTCGCGTGAACCTCCAAAGCCCGTCGCGCTTTGTACCTTTGTGCCCGCTATTCGTAGATCTAAGATCTTGTCGGCGTCTTGGATTATGAACGTGATCACACCACTCATGACGCTAGCGTCGCGGAGCGCACTACTTCAGATCGGAGGGAAACGACGGCGGCGTTCCGGCTAAGTGGCCCAGAAAAGTCTTAATCCGTGCGATATTGTCTTCCACAATGTTGACCTCACCGCGCAATCTATCCAGGCTATCGAGCATTTCGGTAACGCCGCCGACAACCGTAGGCATCGATGCTTTGATCTCGGCTATAGAGATGGCAAGGCTGTTGAGCGCAACCTGCACTTCGCGCTCCTGCGATTGCATGATCCTGTAATCGCTTTGCAGATTTTTCACAAAGACGCCGATCACCGCCCATGTGCCGCCAACCACGAAGATCGTAATGGCAGAGGCACCGGCCAGCAATTCGGCCCATGTTGCAGTAACCGCCTGTTCCATTGCCCACTCCTAATTTGTGGCCGACCGGCGCAGCGGTTTGTCAAAATAGAACTCGCCAAATAACGCTTCCACTGCGGCGGTGAAATAGCAATCCGTACCAAGTTTCGATGCCTTGTGTCATAGATATAGACCAGGGAGCGTTACATCGCGACAAGAGCCAGCGGCGACGACTTAGGTTATTGGCTACCGCATTCCTACGTCGGTCCGAGCGTGCGTCGGATTTAGACGAATGAATGCGAACGCCACCCTTGCGAGTTCGCGGGTGCCGTGGCTGAACACCCTGCCAGAGAGGATAGGCGATCACCGGAGTCCGTGCCGGCCTGACGTCGAGTCCCCACCGGGACGAAGACACAACCCAGCACAGCAAAACAGCTGATCAAAACAGATGATAACCGGTTCAATTGCCACTAAATTGCCAAATTTGGATCGCGAACTTCTGGTCCTTGGTTGTAGCCTGGTCTTTTGCTTAACTCGCCTTTCGGTTTGGGGATAAAACGACACGTCGGGGGAGCGCAAATGACGCTTGGGGCGCGTCATTATTATTCCGAAACGGACTATTTTCGGGTTTTGGCCCGCGGCCGAGACGCAGGTCGCGCTTTGGCGGCA
Organism: Xanthobacteraceae bacterium; assembly: GCA_036267435.1. Classification (GTDB taxonomy): domain Bacteria; phylum Pseudomonadota; class Alphaproteobacteria; order Rhizobiales; family Xanthobacteraceae; genus BOG-931. The sequence goes on from DATAWA010000019.1 coordinate 1,520, forward strand.
ATCGCAGCGGCGTTTACGTTTGCGTTGCTTCTTTGCGCGGTGTTTGCCGCTCCGCATGATCGGCAACATACCTCGATACGGGCCTTACGGCTGACCGACTCGCTTCCCTATTTCTCATTCTTAGATTCTCGATTTGATTTTTACTTCTCGCGCGAGACGTTTTCAAAAATCCAACAGTTCGTTCCGGATTACGAACAGACGACAGCAGCACTATCATCACGTGACGAGCCGTCCCACTTCAACGCATTCTTGGCACCGAACGTGGTGGCATCATCAACACCGAATTCCAAAGCGGTGCAACGCCCGAGTTTCACCCAGCGGCCGCCAGCGCAGGGGACATTGCAGTCTTCGCTGTTTGACGCAAGCAATCGAAGCAACGAGAGGTCCGCGACGTCAACAGATGACAATGTCATTCAGAAATTCGTTGCTAGGTTATTTGCCAAGCTGTCATCTTCGCCGGTCCGGCTTGCATCGGTGGCCACCGACGATAGCCAGCTCGATGCAGCAACCATCACGAGCCGCTACGATCAGTGGACGGCGGTGTACGATATCTCGAGTCATATGGTTTTTATGCCGGATGGAAGCAGGCTTGAGGCGCATTCGGGTTTCGGTCCGAGTTTGGACGATCCGGCTCGCGTAGCCGAAAAGGACCGCGGTCCCACCCCTCCCGATATTTATAATCTCGCGCTGCGCGAACAGCAGTTTCATGGTGTGAGTGCTATCAGGCTCATTCCCGAGGACGGTCAAAAGACCCTCGGCCGAACAGGTCTGCTCGCCCACAGCTTCATGCTTGGTCCGAATGGACAATCCAATGGCTGCGTATCGTTCCGCGATTATGATAAGTTCCTGCGCGCTTACCTAAACCATCAGGTGAAACGGCTCGTTGTTGTCGCGAGCTTGGATTAATGAGCGAGCCGGCCCTCGCGAGGAGATGTTAATACTTGTGCATAAATCGATGGATCGCTTTTGACAGCCGATAGCATATTCGCGACAATTCTTCGATGGGCCGACTCGACATTGACGAAACGGTTAAAGATCTTCTTGCTTTAAGATGCGGCGATATTGTTAGGCAGGTTGACGCTTTGATCGACGCCTATCTGGTCGGCGCAGACCCTGGGCGGTTTTGGCAGAAGCGTGCTGAACTTGCCCATGAGTTTCTCAATGCGGCCCCATTTTCGGAATTGAGTTACTGTATATGGCGCAGAGTCGCGGGCGAAGACGACAACGGCGAATTGGCTTTTCAATCCGACAGTATGGAATTTCTGCCACCTGTCGAATTTCAAATGTCTTGATGGGCTGTCCCCTGGTCGGTACTACCGAGCCGTTGACGGCTACGTCTACGACCGCGTGCGAAACTTCCTCTGCAGGCGACACAATGCGAGCAGGGGAGAATCTCGACACCACCGATAAATTCACCTGGAAAATTCCGATGGAAATTCCGATGGAAAATCCGGTGAAGTTTCGCTAATCGCGAAGCGCCTCGGCGAATTTCAGCAGAATCCACAAGCCCGCCAGGCCGGCTGATATGTAAGTCGTGAGCTGCGGGTTTTGACACGCGAAGAGAGCGAGCGAGCAAGCGCTCCTTGCCCAGTTTTCGGGGTAACCGGCCGCGGCGATGTCCTGTGCGGTGTAGGAGATAAAGCTCGTTCCCGCGAGAGCGACCGTCACCAATAGGATGAAATTCGCCATTTCATTTCCTCCCAATTGTGGTCGCCTCGTCGCGGCAATCAGTCTCCGTTCATTTCCTCGGCGGCTTTCGCGAAGGCGATGCCCAGCGCATCGGTGTTGCGCCATACGATCCGACAAGAAAAAGTCGGGCTGCCGTCGCGCGTCAACCGAAGTCCGAATGTCGACGGCACTTGTGCGGCATCGTCGAGCGCGACTTTGGCGCCGCTTTGCGAGATGTCGATCAACGTGCAGGTCAATAGCGGCCGCCCGGCTCCAATATCAAGCCAAGCCTTGCGGCCGACTTCTTTGCGACTTTCACGGCGCATTGTGAAGGTCACGATGGTATCCCGAAACTGAAAAATCCAATCATTGCCCTGCCAGCCTGAGTGCATAGGTAAATCCCCCGACCTTTCGCAAACGCTTAAGCGCAGCGGCTGTTTTGGTACGAATTTGACTGAATTTTTTACCCAAGAGCCCCCCACGGGATCGACCGCTCGGCGCCGCGCCATTGGTTGCCGGCGCTAGGTTTCCGGGCGAGCGCGGCGGCGGATTTCCTCGATGACGATGGAGTTGTCTTGCTCGCTGTCGCCGGCATCGACGCAGGCTTGCAAGACTTCCGCGTGTACCGAAAGAAGCGGCAGAAGCTGACCGGCCTTGCGCGCCTGATCGAGCATCAGCTGGGTGTCCTTCAGCGTCTGGCGCACCCGGCCTTCCGGCGCGAAATTGCCGGAGACCATTTTCGGTCCCTTGGTGCCCATGACTTGCGACGCCGCCGCCGAAGCGCGCGCGACATCGAGAAATGCCGCCGGGTCGAGGCCAAGGCGTGCGGCAAACACCAGGCCTTCGGCCAGTGCCATGCGGTTCAGCCCGAGGATCAGATTGATGGCAAGCTTGGCGCGTCCGCCGTCGCCAATGGCGCCGATGTGAAAGTGGCTGGGAAACAGCGCATCGAGCACGGGAGCGGCGGCGCCGGCGATCTGCGGATCGCCGCCGATCAGGCCGACGCCGTCGCCGTCGCGAACCTGGGCGCTGGTGCCGGATACCGGGGTTTCCAGAAACCGCAGCTTGCCCTCGACGCGAGCGCCGAGCGTGGCGATGCGATCCGGGTCGCAGGTCGAAGTGCACAATACGATTTTGCCGGCGGCCGCCGGAATGAGCGCATGCTCGACCACGTCCTCGACTTGCCCGGTATTGAAGACGGCGAGCACGATCGGCTCGCAGTCGCGCGCGATTTCGGCGAGCGATGCGGCGCGGGCGCCGATCTCAACAAGCCGCGCGGCCTTCGCTCGATCGACATCGAAGCCGACGACGTCGAATCCGGCGGCGACCAGGCGGCCGACATAGACTTCGCCCATCAGGCCGATGCCGACGACGCCGACCGGTGTGGTGCCCGACATGGTGCGCGCTAGCCCAACAATTCGACATTGAGATCGCGCGCCACCGTATCGAGGCTGTCGCGCAGCGCCTTCGGCATCGGCACGCCATGGGCGCGGCGATCCAAAAGCTTGGCATGGCTCTGCTCGCCGGGCAGCCAGATGCGCTCGACGCCCGGCAGCCGCGGCGAGTCGCGAATATCGCGGACCAGCCGGTCGACAGAGCGTTTGAACGCGTCCGCCGGCATAAACGCATCGATCGAAATCGCGGCGATCGCCTGGCCGGTATTGGTCGGCGTGCCGGCTTCTTTGACGAAATCGACGACGTCGCGGCCCACCGCGGCGCGATTGAGCGCGCCGGCGAGAAGCCCGATGATGAGGCTTAAGCCGGACCCTTTGTAATCGCCGATCGGCAGGAGATGGCCTTCTTCGGCGCGCTTCGGATCAGTGAGCGGCTTACCCTGCTTATCGATCATCCAGCCGACTGGCATCTGTTCGCCGCGCTGCGCTTTGAGCCGCACTTTGCCGAAGGCGGCAACGGTCGGCGACATATCGAGCACGATCGGCGCTTCGTCCTGCGCGGGGACCGCGATCGCCATCGGATTGGTGCCGAGCAAACTCTCGCTGCCGCCCCATGGCGGCAAATGATTGCTGCTGCCGACCGCGAAATACAGCCCGATCATGTCGTGCTTGAGCGGCATCGTAACATAAAGGGCGGCCGGTCCGGCGTGGTTGCTCATGCGCGCGCCGACCCAGCCAATGCCGTTTGACTTGGCCTTGTCGATCGCCAGCGCGGCGGCGCGGGCCATCACGAGATGTCCCATGCCGTTGTCGCCGTCGATCAGCGCCGTGGACGGCCGCTCGCTGACGATGCGGATGTTCGGCGCGGGGTTTACGCCGCCGGCGCGGATGCGGCGTATGTAAAGCGGCAGCCGAATGACGCCGTGGGTGTCGCTGCCGCGCAAATCGGCCTCAACCATGAGGCCGGCGAGCGTCCGCGCATCGTCGTCCGGCAGCCCGGCAGCGATGAAGGTGCGGGCGATAAAGGCCGCGATCCGGTCGGCCGGGACGCGGGGACTGTCGTTCGACATGGGGTCATGCTCCGCAATGCGGGGTGAGGCCTTGGGTCGTGAGGCTTGGGCGGCGAGGCTTGGGCGGCGAGGCTTGGGCGGCGAGGCTTGAACGGTAAGGCTTGAACGGTAAGGCTTGAACGGTAAGGCTTGAACGGTAAGGCTTGAACGGTAAGGCTTGAACGGTAAGGCTTGAACGGCAAGGCTTGAAGACTGGCCTCGGATGGCCTCCAATCATAAGATGAAACGCATTCGCAAGTGAAGTTTGGGGAGGTATACCGAAATGAGCACCATGACCGCCGAGAAAGTCGAGACGCTGGACGCTTGCTTCGGCACTTACCCGCATACCGAGCCGCTGAAAAAAGGCCAGATCAAATCCGACCGGCTGGCGCTTCGTTTCACCGAGGTCAGTCCCATCAACAAGGCGTTCTTGATGATGGTGCGGCAGATGAAGTTCGACGTCAGCGAAATGGCCATCGTCACCTATATGCAGGCCAAGGCTTACGGCAAGCCGATGACGCTGATGCCGGCGACCATGTTCGGGCGCTTTCAGGAAAATGCGCTTTTGTACAATGCGGAGCGCGGCACGCTCACGCCTGACATGCTGGCGGGGCGCCGGATCGGCGTCCGGGCGTTCTCGCAGACTACCGGTGTGTGGATGCGCGGCATCCTCTGGAAAGACTACGCTCTGGATCTCGCCAAGGTGAAGTGGGTCACGTTCGAGGACGCCCACGTGCCCGAATCCCGCGATCCTCCCGGAGTGGAGCGTGCGCCCGAGGGCAAGGACCTCACCAAAATGGTGCTCGACGGCGAGCTTGACGCCGGTATTTTCGGCGGCAGCCTGCCGGCCGATCCGCGCCTGAAGACCGTTATCCCCAATCCGGACGCCGCGGGGCGGGAATGGTACAAAAAACACGGCACCGTTCCGATCAATCATATGGTCGTGGTGAAGAGCGAATTATCTAAATCCGATCCCGGCGCCGTGCGCGAGATCTATCGCATGTTGAGCGAGGCCAAAAAGGCCGCCGGTCTGCCCAAGCCCGGCGCGATCGACACCCTTCCGTTCGGCTTCGCCGCGGTCAAGCCGGCGCTCGACCTGATGTCAAGCTACGCGCTGGAAATGAAAATCATCCCGCGGCGCCTTTCCGTCGAGGAATTGTTCGACGACACCACGCGCGCATTGTAAGGCGCAAAGCCGGCGCGGGTATCGCGCCAAGCGTGGGTTTTCAGCAGAGCGCCTTTTCAGCAAAGCGCCTTTTCAGCAAAGGGCCACTGCCGCGTAGCGTTCGCCGCGTCGCGCGACAGGCGATGGCATAAAGACATTTCAGCGGCGTCGCGGCAACCAAATCCGGCCAAATGAATCTGGCAACGGCGTGATCGAACTATGATGATTTGTAGCTCACGACGGGCCGCGAAGCCGTCACATTCTTATGCGGCCATTGGGCGTGGTGGAGCCGCCCGCAACGGGCGGACAAAGAGTAGGGGTGCGTCATGAATTTCGCCAAGCCATTTGTATCGGAGATCGACAAGCCGGCCGCCGTCGAAGTGGAAGGAAATATTCGCGAGCTCACGCGTGGGAGCGCTGCGCTGCGCCAAGCCGATGGCGGCGATAGCGAGATGACGGCGAATAATCTCGGCAACCTGTTGCGGCGGGTGTCCGGAACATCGACGCGTCAAATCGACAATCTTATCGGCGAGCTCCACACCCTGCGGGAAAAATTGCAATCCGATGGCGACCGCGTGCAGCGCGACATCGTCGAATATGCCGCGCTCAGCCAGTCGGTGATGCAGTTGACCAAGATCGTCGCCGAAAGCGTGAAAAATCTTCCCGACGAGCCAAGCAGCACTGCCTAAGCGCGCCAACGGGCTCCGCGCGTCGGATTCCCAAGCCTCCCAAGTTTCGCTACAGCTTGGGGGCAATCGTCGTATTGATTCTCATCGGGCCGCGCGGGCGGCCCGATGGACGCGTTGCCTGTCGCCGAAGCGGTCGAGTGTGGACAACCGGCGAAATGGCCGTGGTAACCATTCGTTAACCATTCTTACCGCAGCATTGCCAAGGCAAGTGATCGGGAGATCACGCATGAACATCGTCACGATGGCGTCGCGAAAGGGCGGGGCGGGGAAGAGCACCTTGACCGCGCAGCTTGCCGCCTTTGCCCATTACCAGGCCGGCCGGCGCTGCATGCTGATCGATGCCGATCCGCAGGGCTCGCTGACGCTGTGGCATTCGCTGCGCGCCGACGGCAACCCGCCATTACGCAATGCGGCCCGCGGCGTGGACCGGGCGCTGGCCGCGGCAGTGGTCGAGGGCTACGAATGGGTCTTCATCGACACCGCGGCAAGCATGTGGGTCGTGGCGCTGGAAGCTATCCGTGCCGCGACTTTCGTCCTCATTCCGGCACGGCCGGGATTTTTCGATCTCAATGCGGTGCGCGAGACGGTGGCGACGGCGCGTGAGCGCAACAAGCCCTACGCGGTGGTGCTCAACGCCGCGCCGGTCAAGCGCGAAGACCGGGAAGCGCCGGCGGTGAGCCAATCGCGGGCCTATTTCGATACGCTCGGCATCCCGGTTTGGTCGGGCCAGATCAGCCAGCGCACCGGCTATGTTCTTACCCTCGCCTCCGGCGCCAGTGTTTGCGAAGCGGCGCCAGCGTCGCTCGCGAGCGCCGAGATTGCGCGGTTATGGTCGGCGGTCGAACGCTCCGTGGCCGCGATCAACGATGCGCGGGGCAATGGCGCCGCGCCACACGGTCAGGCGGCCTGATCGCGTGCGTTTTCCACAAGGCCCGGCCGCGTTACGGCCAGTAACGCCTGCCGCAGGGCCGCATTGAGCTTTTGCGTTTCAGCCGCCGCCAGCCGTTGAAAGGCCGGCGACATGCCGTGCACCCGATCCGGATGGTTCTGCTTGATCAGGCTCCTGTAGGCCTCTTTGACGTCTTCAATCGTAGCCGAAGGCGTTAGTCCGAGCACGATGCACCAACTGCCGTCACCCTCGGCCGTGCCCGCCGGCGCGGACACTCGATCCTCCGCAGGGCCGTCGTCGATAGAGGCTTGATCCAGGTCCGGTTGGCCGGGATCGCTGCTGACAAGCTCGCTGAACGCTTGGAATTCGCAGGCATATTCCCGGCGCAGCGCGGCCCATTGCAGGGTGTAGAACAATAACGCCGCAGCGGCGGCAAAGCCTGCGGCAACGGCATTGCCGTAGAACAGCCGCGCGTCGAATGGATACCAGGCAAGCGCCTTGGGGGCGCCCGCCGTCAAATCTCCCGCCCAGGCCGACTGACCGGGAAGATGGAAGACGACGACGAGCAGGGCCGAACCGGCGACATGGGCGGCCAGAGCGCGGCCTAAGGCGGCCTTCGAGCTGATAAGGTGCATCCAGGACAGGAGCCGCCGCAGGGGACGGCGCTGCAATCGGGCTATGGTTTCCTGCAGCAGTTGCGCATGGGCCTGCAAATCCTCGAAAGTCTCGATGTCGTCGGCGCCGATTTGGCCGTTGCCGGTCCAAATGCTTCGCCAGAAACCTCGATGTTGGCCGGCCGGTTTGATCAGCGTCAGCCGCTCACTCGCCTGCCCGAGCAAGCCTATCGCCCGGCGCAGCCCGTGCCTCTCGGACTGCCGCAGCGCGAATGCCGGCCGCACGCGGCGGGCGACGGCCGATTGCCGGAGATAGCCGAACAGGAGACCTGGCAGGACCGGCCACAACGCGAGCAAGGCCGCGTTGGCGAGAGCGCGTGAAAACTGTTCGCCGCTTATCGACTCAATCATGGCACGCAACGCCGGACAACTACGCAACGCTGACGATCGCAGACGTCGAGATCGCCACGATACGTCTCAGGCTAGAGTCATATCCTGTCAGAACACGGGCAGCATGCCGTCAAAAATGCGCCGGCGACTGCGTTGCCAGCAAAGAGATTTTCAGCCGGCCATATTTAAGAACTAAACGCCACTCTATCGTCTCGCTTGTGGCCGGCGAGTAACGAGTACGGGTGCCATGCGAGAGCGATTTATTGCTTATGTGGTCTGTCCGCAATGCGGGCAGAAAGGGGCGGCGGTTTGGGAAGAAAACCAAGAGCCGGTTTATCAGCGGGGTGGCTGGGGCACGACTTTGACGCGCGTCTCGGACGGCTTCCGCGCCGGCGAAGGCGAAAAGATCGTTTGCGCCCTATGCAATGTCGAGGCGGTCGTCGGGCCGAACCGCTCGGGCGCGAGACCAGACTCCTAAACCTCCCCTGTTCGGGGCGAGCACCATGTCGAGGCGGTCAGGAAAGCCGCCGTTCGGCAGATGGTAAACCCGGCGGCGATCCAAGCCGTCGCCCGGCGCCTTTCGGACCGCAAGAGTCACTGTGCGCATCACCTTTGTGGCAAGCGCCCTAATAAAAGCCTCAGATTGCGACACAATCCGTCACGCTCCCGCCCCGGCGATTTGTTGAAACCTCTGCCGACCGATGGGTCGAGGGGAGCCACGCGTCATGCGTTGCCGGGGGATCGCCGTCATCCTCGCCGCCTGCCTTGTGATCGCCGTCTGCGGCCACGCCGCGGCGGCCACCGCCGTCAATTCGGCCGGCGGCACGCCGTCCGTCGCTGTGGCGGGCAACCGGCATATCGGCGCCGATATGATCCGCTCGTTTTTTTATCGGGGGCCCGGCGGCGCACTTGATGCCGATGCGCTCAATGCCGCGCTCAAGCGCCTCTATGCCACCGGCCTGTTTAAGGACGTGAAGATTTCGCGGGCCGGCGATCGCATTCTGGTGTCAGTCGTCGAAAATCCGACAATCGGCGTCATCGGCTTCGAGGGCAACAAGAAGCTCAAGGACGCGGATCTCAAGAAGGCCGTTCAATCGAAAGAGAACGGACCGCTGTCTCGCGAACTCGTGCAAAGCGACGTCGTGCGGATCATCGATCTGTATCGTCAGCACGGCTATTACGACGTGCATGTCGTTCCAGAAACCATCGCCGCCAAGGCGGCCACCAAGACGACTACCAAGACGACTACCAAGGCGGCCGGCAGAAGCGGCATAGCTCGCACCAATCTCGTTTTCGCGATCAAGGAGGGCGACAAGCTGGCGGTGCGGCAGATCGCGTTCGCCGGCAATGCCGCGTTTTCGGCGACCAAGCTCAAGGCCGTGGTCAAGACCGGCACGACCAACCTGCTGAGCTTTCTGCTCGACAACGATATCTACGACGCCGACCGGATCGATAACGACCGCGACCTGGTCCGCCGCTTCTATCTTGCGCACGGTTATGCCGACGTGAAAGTGACGTCCGCGGCACGCTACGATGCCGCGCAGAAGGGCGTCGTACTGACTTACACGGTGGATGAGGGTCCGCAATACCGCCTCGGCAAGGTGACCGTCCAATCGATCCTCAACAACGTCGATACGACGGCGTTGCACGGTTCCGTGCATACGCAGGCCGGCGACGTCTACGACGCCGACGATGTCACCAAGACCATCGAAGACTTGACCATCGCGCTGGCCAAATCCGGCGAGCCCTTCGCCAACGTCGTCGTCGGTACCGAGCGCGAACCGGGCCGCCTGATCGATCTGGTCTACACCGTCGGGCAAGGCCAGCGGCTCTATGTCGAGCGCATCGACATTCATGGCAACACCACGACCCACGACGATGTCATTCGCCGCGAATTCGATTTCGGCGAGGGCGACGCCTTCAACCGCGCTCTGGTCGAGCGCGGCGAGCGCCGCCTCAAGGCGCTCGGCTACTTCAAGTCGGTAAAAATCACCACCGAACCCGGCTCGGCGCCGGACCGCATCGTGCTCGAAGTCAATGTCGTGGAGCAGCAGACCGGCAATTTTTTCATCTCCGGCGGTTATTCCACCACCGACGGCATGCTGGCGCAGGTTTCGATCAGCGACAACAATGTTTTCGGCACTGGCGACACCGCCAAGGCGTCGGTGACCTACGGGCAATATGCGCGAGGCTTCGACCTCGCTTTCTCCGACCCGTGGTTCATGGGGCAGCGGCTGGGCGTGGGCGCCGATCTGTTCGGGCATGAGACCTTCGCCAACAGCAATCAAGCCTTCAACACCAGCCTTTATGGCGCGAAATTCGCCGTCACCACGCCGCTCAATGACAATCTCAGTACCAGTTGGAGTTATTCGATCTACAATCAGGGCGTCTCGCTCAATTCGGCCTATGGACCGGTGTCGCTGCCGATCCAGCAGGCGGCGCAGGCGGGGTCCTATTGGGTATCGTCGATCGGCAACGGCACGACTTACTCGACGCTCGACAATGCGAAAGACCCGACGAGCGGTATCCGCGCCCAGACCAACAACGAATTCGCCGGACTCGGGGGCGCGGCAAATTTCGCAAAAACCACCGAAGACATCAGGCTTTATCATCCGATCGCCGGCGATGTCGTCGGCATGGTGCGCGCCCAGGGCGGCTACGTGACGCCGTGGGGCGGCCAGCAATTGCCGCTACTCGACGGTTTCTTCGGCGGCCCACAGCTCGTCGGCGGCTTTGCGCCGAACGGCTTCGGCCCGCGCGACATCACTCCCGGCACGACCATGGATAACATCGGCGGCAATGCCTATTGGACCACGACCGCCGAATTACAATCGCCGATGCCGTTCGTTAGCCCGGACGCGCAGCTTAAGGTCGCGCTGTTCTCCGATACCGGCAGCTTGTGGGCCACCAGCGCGTCCGGCGTTTCGCAGCTGGCGTCATTGTCGCCGGCGCAACAGATTGCCAATTCGCGCGCCGTGCGCTCTTCGGTCGGCGCCAGCCTGATCTGGGATTCGCCGTTCGGCGCCCTTCGGGTCGATTACGCTTATCCGATCGCCAAGCAGCCCTACGACGTAACCCAGCGGCTGCAATTCACTGCCGGCGGATTTTAGCGCAGTTAGAGCGCAATCGCTTCAAATAGAATCGATTTGGCGCTCTAACATTTTGGTGAAGCTATGGTCTTTTCAGAAAACCGGTTCCACTTTTCCGGATCATGCTTTGGGCCGTGCAAGATCCGCCAATCAGGTGAAGTGCAGATTGGCGGCCTTGATCACAGCTTTGTACTTGGTGATTTCGCTTTCGATGACGTGCTTGAATGCTTCGGGTGTCGCTACTCCCGGACCGACCGCCAAGGCTTTGAGCTTCATCGCGACGCCGGGGTCCTGGATGGCCTTGCTCAGCGCCTTTTGCAGCCGGCTGACGATCGCCGGCGGAGTGGCAATGGGCGCGAAGGTGCCGCTCCACAATTGCGTGTCGACCGTCGGGAAGCCGGCCTCCGCCATGCTCGGCACGTCAGGGAGCTCAGCCATGCGCTGATTGCCGGTCACCGCAAGGGCCTTGAGCTTTTTGGCCTTGACCTGCGGTAACGTCGGCGGTGGATCGATCACCGCCATCATTGACTGGCCCTCGATGACGCTGAGAACCATTTCTCCGCTGCTCTTGTACGGCACCGTCACTCCGGGCATGCCGGACGCCAATTTCAACTCTTCCATGGGAATGGTGAAGGCCGGCGAAGTGCTCGGATAGTTGGCTTTATCGGGGTGTTGCTTGGCGAATTGGACCAGCTCCTTGACGCTTTTGACCGGAGTGTCCGCGGCAACGACGAAGATCTCCGGAAACTGCCCGATCATGGCGAGTGGGACGAAGGATTTGATCGGGTCGTATTTAAGATCGGGATAAATGGCGGCCGCCATCGACATCGGTCCGACCGGGCTGGCCAGCAGCGTGTAGCCGTCCGCCGGCTGGCCGGCGACGTATTCCGCCGCGAGCCGCGCAGAGGCTCCCGGCCGGTTTTCCACCACCACCGATTGGCCGAGGATTTCCGAAAGCTTGGCGCCGACCAAGCGGGCAAGAATGTCGGTGCCGCCACCGGGTCCAAACCCAACGATGAGCCGGATCGGCCTGGTCGGGTAATCGGTCTCGGCACGGCCGCTCGCTATTGCCGAGGCCAAAATCAATGGGGCGGCCAACGTGGATTTCAAGAACCTGCGTCGAACGATGCTCATCGACTTTCTCCCTCCCTGACCGTGCATTGCCGCTCCGCGCTCATTTGAGGCCGCGGTTTCAATCAAATTTTAGCACAGGCGGCTTACTTGCGCCTGCCCTGCGGCAATAACGCTCGTTTGCAGCCGCGCGAGCGGGAGCGGGATTTCTTGCAATGCGGCGAGCGCACCGGCGCGGCCGTCCGGCGAACGGCCGCATGACCCGGCACGGCCGTTCTTTTCAGTCGCAGTGCGCCGGAAACTCAGTTGAACTTCAGCCCGGCGGCTTTGGCCAGCTTGATGTTCTGCGCGATTTCCTTGACGATCATCGCGTCGATCTGCTGCGGCGACATCGGCAGCGGCTCGACGCCCTGCGCCTTCAGTTTGACCTGCACGTCCGGCAGCGCCAGCACCGTCTGCACCTCGTCATGTAATCGATTGACGATCGCGCGCGGCGTTTTTGCCGGTGCGAGCATGCCGTTCCAGAACACGTAGTCGGAATCGGCATAGCCGAGCTCGATGGTGGTCGGCACGTCGGGCAATGCCGCGGAGCGTTTTGTCATGCTGACGGCGAGCGGCAAAAGCTGACCGTTCTTGATGAAGGGAATCGCGGATGAGACGCCGATGAAGCAGAAATCGACACGGCCGGTCATCACTTCGGTCAGCGCGGCCGGCCCGCCACTGAACGGCACGTGCGTTGCCTTGATGCCGGCCGACAGCAGGAAGCGCTCCGCCGCCCAATGCGTGGCGCTGCCGACACCGGCCGAGGCGAATGTCATATGGCCGTCCTTGTCCTGATCGACCGGTTCCTTGACCGACTTGATGTTCTTTGAGGGCGCCACCAGGAGCACGTTCGGGACGACGCCGAACATGGCGACCCCGGCAAAATCCTTGGCCGGATCATATGGCAGGTTCGGATAAGCCGCCGGCGCGGCGGAATGCGCCGACGCGTTGATCAACAGCGTGTAGCCGTCCGGATCGGACTTGGCCACGACGGCCGATCCGATCGTGCCGCCGGCGCCGCCACGGTTCTCCACCACGATGGTCTGGCCCAGCGCTCTGCCCAACGGGTCGAGCACGATGCGGCCGATGACGTCGATGGTGCTGCCGGGCGCAAATGGCACGACGGCGCGGATGATTTTGTCCTTCGGCCAATCCTCGGCCAGGGCCTGGCCGGTAACCGCGGGCGTTGCCAGCGCAGCGGACGTCAGCGCCAAGAACAGGCGCCGGTCGATCATGCTCATTGAGAATCCTTCCCGTCTTCAAAAAAAAATGCCGCGTAGTGTTAGTGATCTTTCCAGAGCGGCGCAAACTGCGTCGCCACCGCCTGCTCGTAAGCGACCTCACTGTCGAGTATCCCCTGGCCGCGCGCAAAGGCGGCCATGCCGGCGATAAAGTCGGGCGCCAGTGTCGCGTCGTAATAGGGCAGGTCGCGGCGGATCAGATCCGTGATCAGCGCCGCCTCGGACTCGGGGAATAGCTTGTTGCCGACCGTTGCGGCGCGCGTCACGTCCATTTTCAGCGCTGCTTGCGTTTTGACGATGGCGCGCACCGCCGCAGCGGCCTGTTCCGGCGCGCGCGCGATCAGCGCATCGGTCGTAGCGATGGTGGCGGCGGTGTAATGAAAGCACGGCTTTGGCCCATCGCCGCGGCGGACGTCCAGAACCACGCTGCCGACGCCCCGGCGCACCGCGACTTCGGCGCCCATGCCGTTCGCCCAGAAGCCGTCGATCTTGCGGGCTTCCAGCGCCTTCGCCGCGGTGACGCCGAAGTTGACGCTGGCGTCGAGCGAACCGGGCACCGGAGCGATTTTCACCTTGTCGCGATCAAGATCGATGCCGGCCTCGGCGAGCAAGCCGCGCAGCCCTTTGTCGACCCACGGCGCGGCGCCGATGCTGCGGCCTTTCACGACGGATACGTCGCCGCGCTTGGCCGCGAAATCGGCGTGCATGACCAGAAACCAGTACATGCCCTGCGCCTGCGCGCAGATCAGCTTTACGCCGCGAAAGCCGGGAAATGCCGCCAGCGCCGAATGGGCCGAACCGCCGACGAAATCGACAGCGCCGTCGCGTAGCGCAGCATAGGCCTTATCCACCGGGAAGATGAGCTCGAGTTCGACGTCGAGACCTTCGGCCTTGAAGAAGCCGAGCGCGACCGCGGCTTCGGCGGGAAAGTAGGAATTCGAGATCATATCCGGTACGGCAAGCTTCATGGGCGGTGGTCCGTTGGGACTGTGTGTTGCGGAACCCGATTTTCGCTAGGCTCCGGGGATGATCGGCAACAAGAGATAGGGTTGCCGCCCGGGCGCGAAATGCAGCGTGTTGGTCGTGTCGAAGATGGCGGCGGGCCGGTCGCGCGGATCGATGTGCAGGAACGGGCCAACGCCTTTCATCGGATAAGGCGCGTTCGGCAAGGCGGCATCGCTGCCGTCCACTTCATAATCTTTGCCGCTTACCGTGAGTGCGAGCACATAGCCGGGCGGCACGACGATCGACGTCGGCCAGACCTCGACGTCGAGTTCGACCGCTTCGTTCGGCCGCAGCAGTCGTTCCTCGTCGTGGGTGTGCCAGGGCCGATAGGGCAGGGAGCGTCCCGCGTCGAGCTTGCGATGCGAGGCGCGCAGCCAGCCGAGTCCGATCGGCACGCGCGGATCGTTGGAACCGATGAAGGTGATTTCCTTGCCAGCCGGATCGAACAGCCGCAGTGCCAGGAACAGGTCGGCATCGGTGGTCTGCGATGACGCCCATAGCTTGGCGGCGACCGGCCCGGTGATCTCGATGCTTTCGGTCAGCGGTGGCGTGCGAAAAGTCAGTCCGTCGCCCGTCGTTTGGTAACTCAAGCTCGTGTTCGCCGCCGATGGCTGCGGCGTCAGCGTCCGGTGCTCCGGATCCAAGTAATATCTGGTCCATAGCGTGCGCGCGAGCGGCCACTCGTTCTCGGCGCGCAGCGTGAATTTCTCATATGGATGACGAACGTTGAGCGACACCTTGGCCTGCGTGCCCCAGCCGGTATCCTCACCCTTGAGGAAATGACCGAAGAAGCGTTTTTGCAGGGTCTCGCCGTAAGAACTGTAGAAATGGGTAAAGTGAGTGTCGCCGTGGACTTCCAGCCATTTCTGTCTGGAGCCGGCCCGCATATAGCCTTCGAAATTGCCGCGTGTGTGCAGGCCCATGCCGCCCCAATTGGCCGCCGATAATAGCGGTGCCTCGATCTCCGCAAAGTCCGCGGTGCGCGCGGCATAATAATCGTCGTAAATCCTGCGACGCTTCACTTCCTCTGGCGTGTCGGCCCTGTTCGTCGCGAGCTCGACCTCGGACAGCGTATCAGGTCCGGCAACAAGCTCGCCTGTTACGGCGCTTTTGGCGCCGCGGCGGCCGACCCCGTGCTGTACGCTCGCCACTTGGCGCGGGTGCCAGCTATGAAGGAAGTCGCTGAGGATACCGCCGTGCCGGCCAAGCTCGCGGTAATAGTCGGATGCGCCCTCCCAGATGCACAAAGCGGCGAGGTGCGGCGGCTTCAGCGCGCCGACGGTCCACTGGTTCATCGCGTAGTAGGAGATGCCGCTAACCCCGACCTTGCCGTTGCTCCACCCTTGCGTACCGGCCCATTCAATGCAGTGATACAGATCAAGCGTCTCGCGGGGCGACCACACATCGAGGAAGCCCGGCGAGCGCCCGGCGCCGCGCGAGTCGATGCGTATACAGGCATAGCCATCCGGCACCCATTTCTCCGGATCGATCAGCTCCCAATTCTGATACTTGTTGCTCGATCCGCTCAGGACCTCGGGCGCTGCCTTGACCAGGCGCGCCCAGTTGCCGCTGTAACCGTCCTGGAACGCCAGTCCCTTGGCATAGGGACCGTAACTGAGAACGGCCGGATATTTGACGTCGTCCACCGGTCGAAACACGTCGGCGCGCAGGATAAGCCCGTCATCCATTTCGATCGGAGCGTTCCAATCGATGTACATCCCGTCGTGATTCTCGGACTTCACGCTACTCATCCTACGCTGCCCATCTTCACGCTGCCCAAAAGGCAACGCAAACTTTGCAAACCCCGCCCGGCCATTCGGCTAGCAACGGCCATTCGCGTAGATCGTCGTAGGCGATCGCGGCCCTGACCTTGTCGTGCTGGTCCATCGCTTCCCCCGAACGGCGCGCAGGATGACCGGAGCCGGCAGCGAACGCAAGCGAACCAGCTCCGGACCGGTTGACGGCATGGCGATGGCGGTTTCCATCAGTCAGCAGCCGGCGATCGCGGCTGCCGACGATCGCCGCCGGTGGATTGCAGAACGTTGCCGGTGAGTGGATGCGCTTTGCCCAATCGCGCATCGAAAGCAATCCGGATCATTTCGACGATTTGATGGGCTGCCGGACGATGCACGACTGCCTGGCGCTGCAGACCGAGATTGTGCGCGACAATTTCGAGTCGCTTATGCAAAGTGCCCGGCGAGCGGCCGAGCTGTCGGCGCAAGTCGCCGATGAAGCCGTGCGGAAAATCGGCAGGCCGCCGCTGGCCGCAATGACGGCGGACCGCTGATCGCCGCGCTGGCGTTCGACTCTGAAAGCCAGCCCCGGGTCCGAGGCCGCGCACCCGCGTTGACAATAGGCCGTCGATATTGACGATAATGCCCTCTACAGACGGCGGGCAGGGTATGCATCCGCCTTTGCGTCAGGGAGGGTTGCATCGTGAATCGCCCGCAGCAGGCATTTGCCCCCGTTCTCGATCATCGCGGACCGCCTCAGGTGCACCGCTTCGATGAGCAACGCTGGCTGATCGACAACATCATTCGCGCCAATGGCATCGATTGGGATCAGCCGCGCTCGCTCTATATCCATTTGCCGTGCGGCATCGAGGCTAACGCGGATTTTGCCGGTATTCGCGAGCGGGTGAAGAAGATGGCCGATATCGGCCCGGCCTTCGCCGCCGTCGCTCGGCGCCGCGAGGCGAAAGCCAATGCCGCGGCTCAGGCGGATCACAAAGTCACCGCGCGCGATAATTTTTTCATGGCCGCGGTGCATTGGGGCGCCGCGCAATGGCCCTATGACGAGAACGATGAAACCAACATCGCCTACAACAACAAGAAGCGCGAATGCTACGCCAAATACGCAACGCTGGCTGATCATCATGTCGAGGCGGTGTGGGTGCCGTTTCAAGACAGGGCGATCCCGGCTTGGCTGCATCTGCCGCCCGGCTACACCGGCGGCCGGCTGCCGGTGGTGATCGCGATCCCGGGCATGGACAGCTACAAGGAAATCCAGGTCGCGCTTTACGGCGACAAATATCTCAACCGCGGCATGGCGGTTCTGGCGATCGACGGACCGGGCCAGTACGAGGCGCCGATGATCGGGCTGTATTTCAGCATGGAGAACTGGGTGGCGACAGGACCGGCTTTGGTCGATTGGATCGCTGCCCGGCCGGAGCTTGATGCCACGCGTGTCGGTGCTGCCGGCACGAGCTTTGGCTCGCTGTTCGGCACGGTGCTCACCGCCAACGAGCCGCGCATCAAGGCTTGCGCGGTGATGTCGGTGTGCCACGAGCCGGGCTGCCACACGATCTTTCAGGAGGCTTCGCCGACTTTCAAGAAGCGCTTCATGTATATGTCAGGCATCACCGATGAGGCCGCGTTCGATCAGTTCCGCAAGACAATCACCTGGGAGGGCCACGCCGACAAGATCAAGGTGCCCTATCTCTGCGTCGCCGGCGAAGCGGAGGAACTGAGCCCGCTCGTTCATTCGGACCGGCTGATGGCGGCGCTGCGGGGGCCGAAGCAGATGGTGGTCTATCAGGAGTCGCGGCACTCGGTGGGCAACGTGCCCGCGGCCAATCTCGGCCCGTTTCCGCCGATCTTGCTGGCCGACTGGCTGGCCGACCGGCTCGCCGGGAAGCCCTTCATCAGCGAGCGCTGGTATGTCAGCGGCACGGGCGTCGTCGATAAGGTGCCATACTGAATACCGCGCGCGCCTTGATCGGACCGTGCTGCCCGCGCCGGTGATTGATCCAGTATAAGACGGCTTGCGCTATTCCCGCGTCGATTTTTACGTTCGGCTAGGCTCGGCTGGCGATGTTGTTTGCCGCGCCCGCCGGCGCGTGTATTGCCGTAGCGAAAAGGTCGCCGTTCCTTGTTGCAGCTATTCAACCGCCCCGCCGCGGAATTGAAGGTTGACGAGCCGCAATCATCGAGCGACTGGCTCTTGCGGGCCGGCCAGCACGGCAGCATGCTGCTCGGCTTCTCTGCCATTCTCCTGGTGTGGATCGGTGCGATTTACTTCAGCTATTCGGAATGGGTGCAGACGGATCGTGCCGCCCGTCAGACCGCCGAGAATTTGACGCGAGCGCTGGAAGAGCAAGTTATCAGAACAATCGGCGCGGCAGACCAGACATTGCTTTATGTGCGCGATTTCTACGCCAAGGATCCGCAGCATTTCGATATTTCATTCTGGACGCACGATACTCAATTTCTAGCCGGCATCGTGACCCAGGTCGCCATCATCGACCAGAATGGAAAACTGGTGGCGGACAATATTCCAGGTGCGCGGCTTGGCATCGATCTGAGCGATCGGGAACACTTCACGGTCCACGCCGCGCGGCAATCCGATGAATTGTATATCAGCAAGCCGCTATTGGGGCGAATAAGCCGCAAGTGGACGATCCAATTGACCCGGCGCATAACGATGCAAGACGGCAGTTTCGGCGGCGTCGTCGTCGTCTCGCTCGATCCTCAGTATATTTCGAACGTTTATCGATCCATCGATATCGGCAAAGAGGGCACAGTCACCCTGGTCGGCTCCGACGGCATCATCCGGGCGCGGCGGGCCATTGGGCCCTCCCTGGTTGGGATGTCGCTTACCGGCGCAAAAGTATTTGAAGAGCTGCTCAAATCCAATGCGGGGTTTTACACGACGACGAGCTTGACCGACAACGTCGAGCGCATTTTCGCCTATCGCAAAGTGAATGGCCTTCCGCTCATCATCACGGTTGGCCTCGCGCGCGGTGAAGTCTTCCAGGTCTCCGAGCAGAATCGGCAAAGGCACTTTGCAATCGCGGGTTTGCTCACCGTGTGGTTGTTCGGAGCCACATTCCTGATGGGTCGCTATCAGGAAATCTTGGCGCGGGCGCGCGACGCGGCCGAGAACGGCACCCGGGCCCGCTCGGAATTCCTGGCCATGATGAGTCACGAGATCCGTACGCCGATGAACGGCGTCATTGGCATGGCGGACTTCCTGCTCGACAGCCGGTTGTCGAAGGAGCAATTCCATTACGTCAGCACTTTGCGCGAGTCGGCGACGCATCTTTTGAAGATCATCAACGACGTACTCGATTTTTCCAAGCTCGAAATAGGCCAAATCCAGACCGAGAAGATTCCGTTTAAGATCCACCATCTGGTCAAAGCGACCGTGGCGCTGTTCGATGCTTACGCGCGGGAGAAAGACCTCGCTTTGACCGTGGCCATGGCGGCCGATGTTCCTCAAGCGATCATTGGCGATCCTGGCCGATTACGGCAGGTGCTGCTGAACTTCGTCGGTAACGGGCTGAAGTTCACCAAAGTCGGCGGTGTAACCGTCACGGTCGCGGTTGAAGCAGCGGCCGGAAAGAATCGCCTTGCCTTCACCATCGCCGATACCGGGATCGGCATTCCTCAGGATGCGATACCGTTGTTGTTCCGTAAATTCTCTCAGCTCGACAGCACGATCGCCCGCCGTTTCGGCGGCACCGGTCTCGGTTTGGCGATCTGCAAGCGCTTGATCGACATCATGGGAGGATCGGTCACTGTGGCAAGCGAGGTCGGCCGCGGTACAACATTCACGTTCACGATAGACTATGTGCCGACTTCGCCGGCTGCCGTCGAAACGGAGTGGGGTCAGAGACCGTTACTCAAGGTGGCGGCGCCTGCCGATGTTTGCCGCAAGCGGCTCCGGGTCCTGCTCGTCGAGGACAACAAGACAAATCAGCTTGTCGCCACAAAGCTTATTGAATCGCTCGGACATTCCGTCGATCTTGCCGACAATGGCCCGAACGCGCTGACCGCTTGCCAGGCGATCGAATACGATGTGATTTTTTTGGACGTGATGATGCCGGGGATGGATGGACTGGCGGTCGCCAAGGCTATCCGTAAGCTCAAGCCGCCATTCTGCAATCCCCATATCATCGCGTTCACCGCGAATGTTCAAAAGCACCACATGAAAGAATGCCGCGCCGCCGGCATGGACGATTTCTTGGCCAAGCCAGTCACGCGCGGCGAGCTTGCCGCCAAGCTAGCCCCGTTGTCCGGCGCGGCGCCGCAAGCTTCGCCGGCCCTCATTGATGCCGAGCCGCGTCCGCACGAAACATTCGACCGGGCAATTTTTGACGAGCTCGCAGCGGCACTCGGGCCCGATGATATCGAACTTGTCTTACGGCACTTCATGGCCGATACGGCCGACCGTCTGCGAGAGATGCGGCTTGCCGCAGCGGGCGGCAACAGCGACGGCGTTGCACGCTCGGCTCATGCGGCTAAGAGCGCAGCCGGCAATCTGGGCTTCATGCATTTTTCCGATCTTGCCGCCACCCTGGAGAGCGACGCAATCGATCTCAGCCCGCCGATCCTCGACGATCGGCTGGCCGCGCTTGAGCACGAATTTGCCGACATCCGTACGATTGTGCGCACGCAACTCGAACGGGCCGTCGCCGAACCGTCTATTTGCCCGAAATGACGTGGTCAGGACGGCTGAACGCGACTGCAGTCGAATTCGGCGATCAGCCGCAGCTGGCTTAGAGCTTGCCTTAAGGCTTGCAGATCGAGTGGCTTTTTCACCACGTTCAGCACGGTGAAATTCATCAGCTCGGCTTGCATCGTCGATTCCGAGCGTTTGACGTCATCGGCGGCGCTGATGATGAGCACCGGAATCTTGCGTCCGTTGTGCCAAAGGTAACGCAACACTTCCATGCCGTCGTGCGCCTGAAGCGACAAATCGAGCGTGATGCAGTCAAACGTCTCTTGGTCGATCAACTGCACCGCGCGCTCATAACTGCCGGCTTCGGCGATTTCGAAATCGAGCAGCTTTGCAAAGTGTTTGATGATGACGCGATGGACATTGTCGTCATCGACGATCAAAAGCTTGATCCGGCCGGGTTTAAGCGCTTCCGCATTTACTGTTCGCAGCGCCGATCGGGACATTTGCCGCCTTTCACCCCGTTGTGACCGGTGCAATAGAGCACGGGGGCAAAGAACGAATTAAACCCATAATGCGGCGGCGTTATGCTGAGCTACTAACACCGTATAACGACAAACCACCCCGAGGCGGGCGGCCCAACCCCGCAGGTTCATCACCCGGTAAGCTTGCGCCGGCATTCTTGTGTTCGCGCGCGCCGTCGCGAGCCCGATCGTCCACCGCGCACTGGCATCACAAGTCTGGTTCGGCGGACGGCGCGCGCAGCTCTTAAAGACATCGATGTCCTGCCGTCGCGTCGCGCGGACCGCTTATCCCAGTATAAGTGAATTGCCCGACGTTCGCGGCAAATGGCTGACTTTTTCCACCGAGCGGTAAGTTCTCTCATTGCAAATTGGCCTTCGCGCGCCAGCCGCTCACGGCGACGCTTCTTCGTTTTCGGCGGCAATTTTGGAAGGCAATGTGACCCAACTCCAGACATCCATAAGCGAAGAGAGCGAAGGGTCCGGCTGGCGGCAACAGGTCGCGTCGTCCGGCCCCATGCAATTCATCAGTTTCGCCATCGGTCACGACCAGTACGGCGTCGACATCATGTCCGTGCGCGAGATCAAAGGCTGGTCTGAGGTCACTCATTTGCCGCGCCAGCCCAACTATATCCGCGGCGTCCTTAATCTGCGCGGCGTGATGGTGCCGATTATCGATCTGCGTTGTCGCTTCGGCCAGGGTCAAACCGATGCCAGCCCCATGCATGTCGTGATCATCGTCAGCGTGGATAACCGGCTGGTCGGGTTGCTGGCCGATCGGGTGCTGGACATCGTGTCGGTCGAGGTTTCCGAAATCCAGCCGGTGCCACAAATCGCCAAAGCTGCCCGCGTCACGTTTTTGGCCGGGTTGATCACGCTCGACGCGCTCATGATCGCCTTGATCGAGTTGTCGAACCTTTTAGCGGCGGACGCCGTGCCAAACGGCGACGCGGGCCTGCCCGTTCCGCCCGGTCAATTGAACTAACCGCGGCGGACCCAATGCAGCGTAATCCAGCCAGGCTCAACCCAGAACGCGAGAGCGATGAAGCTGTCGACGGCTGTCACCGCGCTTTTCCAGCGCAGCGGGCCAGCCAAAATCCGCATAGGTGGGAATCCTGATGGCGCCGGCCCAAAGCGCGGTCGCGCCGCAGCCGCCCGGCATTGCCCCGGCGCCGCGCGAATTTGATTTCTCCGACGCCGATTTCCGCGCCCTGGCGAAGCTCGCCTATGACTATGCCGGCATCACGCTGCCGGACGCCAAGAAGAATCTGGTCTACGGCCGGCTGTCGCGCCGGCTGCGAACGCTTGGGCTGATGACTTTCGAGGATTACCGAAATTATCTCACGGACAACGCCGACCGGGAAATGCAGCTCTTCATCAATGCATTGTCGACGAACCATACGAAATTCTTTCGCGAGCAGCATCACTTCGATCATTTTCTCTCCGAGGTCATCGCGCCTTTCAACGAACACCATGCCAGCGGTGGGCGATTGCGCGTGTGGTCCGCCGGATGTTCGTCCGGCGAAGAGCCCCATACCATCGCCCTTCTGCTTCAGGCCGAGGTTAAAAACATCGCCGGCCGCGACGTGCCCATCCTAGCCACCGATATCGATACGGACGTGCTGCGGCGGGCGGCGCTCGGGGTCTTTTCGGCCGAGGCGGCGACTTCGGTCCCGGCAAAATATCGCAAGCTGCTGTCGCAGCCGGCGGGCGACGACACGGTTTCCATCGATCGCAAGGTCTGTGGGCTCATCGCCTTTGGCCATCTGAACCTGATGAATGACTGGCCGGTGCGCGGCCCATTCGACGCCATCTTCTGCCGCAACGTGATGATCTATTTCGATCAGCCGACCAAGGCCAGGCTGGTAGAGCGGTTCACCGATCTGCTGCGCGTGGGCGGCTGGCTCTACATCGGCCATTCCGAATCGCTGATCGGCTCGCATCCTCGCCTGAAGCTTTCCGGCCGCACCATCTATCGGAGGACGGTGTGACGTCGGCGCTGGCATTGGCCAAAGCTGCGCCGCAATTGTCGCCGTTGGCCGACGGTCGGGCCGGACGCCGCTTTTACGATTCGGCGCAAGCGGCCTGGGTCGTCAAGATATTGCCCGGTGAATTCTACGTCACCGACGACCCTGAAGAGGTCCTGGTGACCGTGCTTGGCTCCTGCGTCTCGGCATGCATTCGGGATCCAGTCGTCCGTATCGGCGGCATGAACCATTTCATGCTCGTGCAAAACAAGACCGGGGCGAGCGGCGCTTGGGGCAACGAACTCGAGTCGGCGCGGTTCGGAAACTTTGCCATGGAAAAACTGATCAACGGCATGCTCAAGCGCGGCTGTCAGCGTGGGCGAATGGAAATAAAGGTCTTCGGCGGCGCCAATGTCACCAACACGCGCAATGAAATCGGTACCGAGAACGGCGACTTCGTCTTGCGCTACTTACAGAGCGGAGGACTGCCCTGCGCCGCGCAGGACCTCGGCGGCACCTATCCGCGACGCATCATCTATTTTCCCATGACCGGCAAGGTCGTGCGCCGGCTGCTCACCGGACGCGACGAAGACTCCGCGCTGCGCGAGGAGACGGCTTATGCCAGCGCGCTGAGCGTGCGCAAAGCCGGCGCCGACGTTCAGCTCTTCAAGTAATGATCCGAGCCACTGTGATGAAGACCGTTTCATGAACCCGATAAAACCTAAAATTCGAGTCTTGATCGTCGACGACTCCGCGCTCATGCGCAAACTCCTCAGCGCCGTGCTGGCCGCGGATGAAGAGATAGAGGTCGTCGGCACGGCTCCCGATCCACTGGTGGCGCGGGAGCAGATCAAGAAGCTTGATCCGGACGTCGTGACGCTTGACGTCGAGATGCCGCGCATGAACGGCATCGACTTTCTGCGCAAGATCATGGAATTGCGGCCGACGCCCGTCGTGATGATTTCGACGCTGACGCAGGCCGGCGCCGAGACCACGCTTGAAGCGCTCGAAATCGGCGCTGTCGATTTTGTCGCCAAGCCTGCCGAGCTGGGTGCTGTGGCCCAGCTCGGCAGCGAGCTCATTCCGAAGGTCAAAGCGGCGGCGCGCGCCCGGGTGCAGCGCCGCGCCGCGCCGTTGCAGCGGCCGGCGCCGGCGCCTTGGCGCGTGCAAAATGGGACAAGCGACAAGATCATCGCTATCGGCGCCTCGACCGGCGGCGTTGAAGCGCTAAAGGCGGTGCTGATGCTGTTGCCCGAAAACGCCCCGCCGGTGCTCGTGACACAGCATATGCCCGAACGATTCACCGCCGCGTTCGCGCGGCGGCTCGACTCGGAATGCCGGATACGGGTGCATGAGGCGCAACAGAATCAGCCGGTCGAGCGCGGCAACGTTTATATCGCGCCCGGCGGACATCATCTCGAACTGGCGCGACGGAATTCCGGCTTCGTTTGCAGCCTCAACGACGGCCCGCTGGTGTCCGGCCACCGGCCATCCGTCGACGTGCTGTTTGATTCGGTGGCACGGATCGCCGCGCCGCGGGCGGTCGGCGTCATTCTGACCGGCATGGGCCGCGATGGCGCCAACGGCTTGCTGGCGATGCGCCAAGCCGGATGCGCGACACTCGGCCAGGATGAAGGCACCGCGCTGGTTTACGGCATGCCGCGCGTCGCCTTCGAAATCGGCGCCGTCGAAGCTCAGTATGGGCTGTTCGACTTGTCGGATGCGATTCTGGCAGCTTGTTCGCCGAGCAAAACGTCCTCCCATGCCGCGGCAGGTCACTCATGACTCAAAATCCCCCGCGTATCTTCGATCTTCCGCCGACACTGCATGACGCCGACTCGGCGCTGGCGCTCGTTGCCGAACTGCGGAAATTGCCTGTCACGGACGAAATTCATCTCAATGCGGCGGTGGTGACTTCGATCTCGCCGGTCTATCTGCAAATCCTCGTGTCCTCGTTCAAGACGCTTCCGCGCTTAAGCGTATTGGAGGCTTCGGCCGCGTTCAGCGATGCATTCGCCGGCTACTGCCTCGCTTATCCGCAGGCGCTGCCTCAGATCGATGACGATGTGCCGGTAGCGCCCGCGGAACGGCCCCCGGGAATGGAGTCGGAACCTGCTCCCGATCAGCCGTTACCGGCGATGGCAGTGCCGGAGCACGCCGAAGCGGCCGAGGCCGGTCCAGTCAACCCGCCGTCGCCCACCGCGGATTCTTCCGCCGTTTCCGGCGGCGGCAATCAAACGGATGGTGCCGATATGCCGAACGCCGCAGCCCCAAGAACGATTCTCACCATCGACGATTCACGCACCATGCGGGACATGCTGAAGATGGCGCTGGGCGGCGCCGGGTTCACGGTATTGCAGGCGGTCGACGGGCAGGACGGATTGAACGTGCTGGCGAAGCAGCCGGTCGATGTGATCATCACCGATATCAATATGCCGAAGCTCGACGGCTACGGCGTGATCCGCGCCGTGCGCAGCGACCCGGCTTACAACGCGACGCCGATCCTGGTGCTGTCCACCGAGGCGGAGCAGGAAAGCAAGGACATCGCCAAAGATGCCGGCGCCACCGGCTGGATCGTGAAGCCGTTCGATCCCGACGGCCTCGTACAGCTCGTCAATGCGGTTTGCGCGTGAAGCTGCCGGAAAAGGAATCAAGGCCGTGACGACGATTGACGATCTCAGACAGACTTTCTTCGAGGAAAGCGCCGAGGGACTCGATGCCATCGATTCGGGCCTCAGCGAGCTGACCGATTCGCCGGAGTCGGAAGAAACCGTCAACGCCGTGTTTCGCGCCATCCACTCGATCAAGGGCGGCGCTGGCGTTTTCGGGTTCAGCAGCCTGGTCGATTTCGCCCATGTCTTCGAGACCGTGCTCGATCGGCTCCGTCACGGCAAGCTGTCGCCGGCGCCGCACGTGGTCGAGGTGCTGCAGAAGGCGAATGATACGCTGTCCGATCTGGTGGCGATGGCGCAATCCGCCGAAGCGCCCCCGGACAATTTCGACGCCGACAGCCGCGCCGCCTTGAAGCAATTGATCGGCGGCGAGGACGGCGAAGCGGAAGACGCGGTCGCCGCCGACTTTGGCGACATCGATTTCCAGCCGGTTCTCGCCGAAGATACCACGCCGCCGCCGCAGCGGTTCGAACTGGCCTATCGGCCGGCGCAGCCGCAATTCGACGATGCCTATGCCGCGGTCGTCAAAGCCTTGCGTGCCGTCGGCAACGTTCAATTGCAGGGCGACGTCAATGGCGTGCCGACGCTGGACCTGTATGACGTTAAAGAGTCCTATTTGCGTTGCGCCGGCGCAATTGAAAGCGAATTGGGCTTGGATGAGCTGCGCAATATCGTCAACGCCATCGATTCCAGCGAAAACTGGTCGCTGACCGAGCCGGACGGCAACGCTCCGCCGGACCCGCCGCTTTCGTCCGATCCAACGCCCGCGGCCGAGGGGACGCCGTCCGCGCCACCCTCCGCCGCGCCGGACCCGGCGACAGCCGCAAAAGCGCGCGGCGATGCGTCCGCCAAACAGTCGGCGACGACCAGCATCCGCGTCGACCTGGAAAAGATCGATCGCGTGATCAACATGGTCGGCGAGCTTGTCATCTCGCAGACCATGCTGGGACAACTGTTCGAGAATCTCGGCGCCGGCACGGACGGGCGGATGGCACAAGTCCTGGAGGACGTCTTCCTGCACACGCGCGAACTCAAGAACAGCGTCATGTCGATGCGCGCCCAGCCGGTCCGCTCGGTCTTCCAGCGGATGTCGCGGCTGGTGCGGGAACTGTCGGTCAAAACCGACAAACGGGTCCGTCTCGAAACATTCGGCGAAAACACCGAAGTGGACAAAACCGTCATCGAGCGGTTGAGCGATCCACTGACGCACATCATTCGCAACGCCATGGACCATGGCATCGAGAGCGCGGAGCGCCGGCGCGAATCCGGAAAGCCGGAGGAGGGCAAGATCACGCTTTTGGCCGACCAGCGCTCGAGCCGCATCGTGATCGAGGTCAGTGACGACGGCGCCGGTATCGATCCCGAGCGGGTGATAAAAAAGGCACGTGACAACGGGCTCATTCCCCAGGAAGGCCATCTCAGCGAGGATGAGGTCAACAATCTCATTTTCCTGCCCGGCTTCTCCACGGCGAGCGGCATCTCGGAAATCTCCGGCCGCGGCGTCGGCATGGACGTCGTCCGGCGCAACGTCCAGGAGCTGGGCGGCCGCATCTCGCTGAAATCCACCTTCGGCAAAGGCATGACCATCCAGCTCGCTCTGCCGCTCACGCTCGCCGTCATGGACGGCATGATCGTCAAAGTCGCTTCGGAGACTTACGTGATGCCGATCGCCAGCATTGTCGAATGCGTCCGGCCGGCGGCTTCGGAGTTCCAATCGCTGTTGGGCACGCGCGGCGCGCTGCGTTTGCGCGGCGCCATCGTGCCGATCGTTTATCTCTCGGAGCTGTTCGAGCTCGGAGCCGCCAGCGAAGTCACCGACGAGAGCACCGTGATCATCATTGAAACCTCCGAAGGGGTCAGGCTCGGCATCGTTGTCGATCAGCTCATCGGACATCAGCAGGTCGTCATCAAGAGTATCGAGGAAAACTACGGCGCGGTGCCGGGCATCGCCGGCGCCACCATCCTCGGCGACGGCCATGTCGCCTTCATCCTTGACGCCGAAAGGCTGGGAGAGTTCGCCAAATATTCCGAGCATCCCGCCGCCCGCAAAGAGCAGCAATTCCTCCAATGATCGCCAGGTAACGATTCGAAGTCAGGTCAGGTGTACTATGCCGAATGCAGCAGCTCTCAAAGTTCTCGTCGTTGACGACCAATTCAGCGTTCGGCAAATGACGCGATTGGCCCTCGAAAAAATCGGCGTCCGCCTGATTCACGAGGCGGCCAACGGCCAAGAGGCGCTGACCAAGGCGCTGGCGCAACCGCTCGATCTCATCATCTCGGATTTCAACATGCCGGAGATGGACGGCATCAACCTGTTGCGTGCGGTGCGCGGCCACCAGGCCATCCGCAAGACGCCGTTCATCCTCATCACCGGCCGCGGCGACCGCGAATTGGTGGTCAAGGCCGCTCAGGCCGGCGTCAATAATTACGTCGTCAAACCCTTCGATGAAGCCACCTTGCGCCAAAAGATGGAAGCGGTGCTGGGGCGGATCAATTGACGCCCGACAGGAGACCGCTTCATGCACGATACACCGGATTCCGGTGCCAACGAATTGCAAGTTCTGCTGCGTGCCATCGCCAAGATGAGTTGCGAGGTCGCGGAACAGCTTGAGCAAAACAGCAGCGGCATCGGCGAGGACCTTGTGAAGGTGGGCGCCATCAGCAAGGACGTCATGATCAAGCTTCAGGCCTTCGACCGCATGCATCAGGAACTCGACGTCATCAGCAACGTCGTGCAGCACTGCTCCGATCTGATGTCCAAAGCGAATGTCGGAGCCGACGAGGTGGAAACGATCGTATCGGAGATCACGCTGGCGCAGTTCCGTCACCGCTTGCAGCGCGTGCTGGCCAGTTCCGGTCTGTCCATCAATAACGTTGCTGCGCCGGTCGTCGAGGAGCAGGTGTTTTAAGCCGTTACTTATCTTCCGTTTCGGCGTCGGGAGGCGCGGCGCGCCTCGCTGCGGCTTCCGCGATCTTCAGCAGTCCGCCAAACAGCTCTGGCAATTCCTCCAGGGTCTTGTTGAGATAAGCGGAGCTCAGAGCCAACGCGAAGGCCTCGCGATGACAATCGATGATGTCCGCCGGATATTCGATTCGTGCGGTCTCGGCTGTTTCGATGACGGTGCAGAGATTTGTCGCAATAAAGCCGAGCAGCTCATAGCCGATCGAATCCGCGACGTCGCGGATATTCCGGCTGGCGTCGTAGGCGCGGCCGACGTGGCCCGCGTAGCCGATGTCGCGCGCCTGGGCGGCGAGCAGGGCCGCCGCCAGCCGCTGGGACTCCGCTTTGACGTAACTCTCAAGGCGCGGCTTTAATCGTGCGAGCTCGCGTTCCGCGCGCTTGATCGCGGCATCGCGGCGGACCGCCCGGCGAGCGGGCCTGGCGGCCAAAATTGTCGTCGACTTTGAATTCCCGGTATGTGGCCGGGGATTTGCCACTCATCACGAACCTCCGACCCTCGCGACTTGCAACAGATTGTCGATCTCGCTCTGCGACATCGCCGGGCCCTCGTCGGCGGCGATCGTCGCGGCATTGTCGCCGGCGCGCCGTCCCTTGCCGTCGGGAAAGCCTTCGATCTTGAAGCGGCGGTCCGGGCCGAAATAGGTCTTGGTCTCGATGAAGGTGCGCGGGTTGAAGGCGACCCAGGTCAGGCGCTCGTAGAGGCTCGCCGGCGACATCGGCTTGGCGATCACCATGTTGGCGCCGCAGTCGCGCGCGGCCTTGATGACGGAGGGACGGGTGTCGCCGGTAACGACGAGTATGGGTATGGTGCGAAACGGGTTGTTGGCGTCTTGGCGCATCGAGCGAATGAAGGCGAGGCCCTTGCCGTTTTCGAGCGACGGCTCGACCATCATCATGTCGATCTTCTGGTCGTTCAAAGCCTGAATTGCATCCATGGCTGTGCGCGCTTCGATGATGCGATGGGCGCCGAAGCCGCGCAGAATGCCGTGGATGATGGTCGAAGAATGCGGATTCGGATCGACCAGCAGGAACGACAAGCCTCCGATATTGACAGTCGAATTGCGGATATTCACCACCTACGCAGACCTCGGCTTCGATACGCAACGGTTCCGGTTCTTTACGCGCCGGACATTTAAGCCTCACCTGCGGTGCGTACTTTTGTTGTTCACCTCCGGCATTGATTCGGATCAAACCCGCGGCCTAGCAGCAATTGCGTACGGGCTTCTACCGAGGCGGAAATTAGTCGAAAGACAACGGCCCACTCGTAAACGTGAAGGCCGATGATCGAGCGTAATATCCCCGCTCAAGCCGCGGAACAGCTATTGCGCCGGTGTCATATGTGATCAACGGCTTCTCGCTCAATAGGAACTGCTGCGATCATGTTGCGCGAAATCGAACCGCTCTCCAGACAGATCAATACCCACGGCATCAACACACACGGCAACACGCACGGCCACGCGCCAGTGTTGCCGAATCTGCCATGCCACACCTGCCATTTTCGCTCGGCAAATTTCTGCGGGGCCCTGTTCGGCAGAGGCGGCCCGGCGACGGCGATAGCCGGCAAGCACCGCGAGATTGCCGCCCGGCAAAACATCTATCGCGCCGGGGAAGCGAGCGACGGCGTGTTGATGATTTGCGAGGGTTGGGCGGTTCGCTTCGTCCAGTTGCCGAACGGCAAGCGCCAAATCCTTTCGGTGCTGATGCCCGGAGATCTGGCGGGTCCGACGTCGCTCGTCGAGGACCAATTGATATTTTCCATTCAGGCGGTCACCGAAGTGCGCTACTGCTATTTTCCGTTCGCCGAGATTCGCGCCAGGCTGCACGACAATCCCGCGCTGTTCAATTTCTGGCTCCGCTTGACAGCGGCCGAGCAGCGCGAAGCCGACCGGCGGCTGGTCGATCTCGGGCAGCGCACGGCGCAAGAACGTATAGCGGCGCTGCTCACTTACGTGATGCGGCGCTGCGAACAGCGCGGCGAATTGCTCGACGGCGAATTTCCGTTTCCCTTGAGCCAGCAGCAGATCGCCGATTTCACCGGGCTTACGCCTGTCCATACCTGCCGGGTGCTGAGTTCGCTGCGCAAGAAGGGCGTGTGCGAGGTCGGGCACGGCTGTGTCAAAGTCAACGAACCGGCT
This sequence comes from Xanthobacteraceae bacterium, assembly GCA_036267435.1. Taxonomy (GTDB): domain Bacteria; phylum Pseudomonadota; class Alphaproteobacteria; order Rhizobiales; family Xanthobacteraceae; genus BOG-931. The sequence goes on from DATAWA010000019.1 coordinate 32,482, forward strand.
GAGTTGCAACGGCTGGGAACGTTGAAATAGCAGATTGGCGACTGCTGCAGGACTGGCGGCGGCCCGGCATCCGCGCGCTCCATCAGGGGGCGATGGCTTCGAGCCGGAGCCGCGTCACCGCCGGCCCGAAGCCGCCGATGACGATGAAGACGACCGCCATGGCGCCGGCAATGAAGCTGAACACGCCGGTGGCGCCATAATGGCCGAGCAGGAAGGCGATGATGAAGCCTGAGAAGATCGCCGAGAACCGGCTCCACGAATAGACGAAGCCCACCGCCTGGGCGCGGATGCGCGTCGGATACAGCTCCGCCTGATAGGCGTGAAACGAGAACGACATCCAGTTATTGCACAGCGTGATCATCACGCCGCAGCCGATGACCTCGGTGGCAGCGGTCTGGTTGGCGAACATCAGGCCGAAGATTGCAATGCCGACCGCGGCCCAGGCGATCTGCCATTTGCGCTCGATATGGTCGGCGAAGAACATCCCGACCAAGGGGCCGACCGGCGCCGCGATGGCGATGATGAACGTGTAGACAAGCGACCTGGTCACGCCGACCCCTTGCGAGATCAACAGCGTCGGCACCCAGCTGGAGAAGCCGTAATAGCCGATGGTCTGAAACAGATTGTAGACGATCAGCATGATGGTGCGGCCGCGGTACTCCGCGTTCCACATGTCCATCCAGGCGCCGGGCTTGTGCAGGGCTTCGCCGGCGACGGTTTCCGGCGGCGGCAGCTCACCGCCGATATCGGCGCGGATTTTCTGTTCTAAAGCGGCGACGATCGTGTCGGCTTCCGCGATGCGGCCGTGCTGCTCCAGCCAGCGCGGCGATTCCGGCAAGCTCCGGCGAATCCACCAGATCACGAAGGCGCCGATCGAGCCGATGATCACCACCCAGCGCCAGCCGTCGACCCCGAAGATGGTCTGCGGCACCAGTTGCCAGGAGAGGAAGGCGACCACCGGCACCGCGGTGAACATGACGAACTGATTATAGGCGAAGGCCGGGCCGCGCTGATCCTTGGGCACCAATTCCGACACGAAGCTGTCGACATTGACCAGTTCGACGCCGAGCCCGACCGAAGCGATGAAGCGCCACAGGTCGATCGCTTCCGGCGAGTGTTGAAACGCCATGATGAAGGCGCCGGCCGAGTACCATAGGAGCGCAAAGGTGAAGATGGAGCGGCGGCCGAAGCGGTCGGACAGCCAGGAGAAGGCGAGCGTGCCGACGAACAGGCCAAGGAACAGCGCGGCGACGAAGCTGGCAAAGCCCTGCAAGTCGAATAGGCCGGAGGTCGTCGGCTTGAACAGGCCGGCCTTGAACAGGCCGATCGCCACATAGGCGGTGAAGAACAGATCGTAAAATTCGAACCAGCCGCCGAGCGAAACGAGCGTGACCAGACGGCGCGTATGGCGCGACGGCGGCAGCCGATCGAGCCGCGCCGCCACCGTAACCGTCGTGTCCGCCGCCATCATCGCCCCCGTTATTTGGTATCTTGGCGGCGACGGTAACACCCGCATCCGGCGCGGATCAACCGCGCCGCTTGGGTGGTGCGCCATACGCATGCATGGCGGCCGGCCGTGCCGTGGTATAGGACGAAAGCCAAAGGTCCCGTTGGAATTTCCCTCATGGATGTTTTCGAAGCGGTCGATTCCCGCCTGTCCTGCCGCTGGTTTCTCGACAAGCCGGTTGATGCCGGCACGCTGCGCGACCTGATCGCGCGCGCGGCGCGCGCCGCATCCGGCGGCAACCTGCAGTCCTGGAATATCTATGCGCTGACCGGCGCGCCGCTTTCCGAGCTCAAGCGGCGGGTCGCGGCCTTCATCGCCGGCCGCGACGCGCGCCACGTCGATGCCGAATATCCGATCTATCCGAAAGAGATGTGGGAGCCGTACAAGGGCCGCCGCGAGTATCACGGCGTGCAGCTTTACGGCGCGCTTGACATCGACCGCAACGATGCCGCGGCGCGGCTTGCGCAATACGAACGCAATCTCATGTTCTTCAATGCGCCGGCGGCTTTGTTCATCGGCATCGACCGCAAGCTCGGCCCCGGCCAATGGGCCGATCTCGGCGGCTATATCCATGCGCTGATGTTTCTTGCCCGCGGCTACGGCCTCGACACTTGCGCGCAGGAATCCTGGGCGCGCATGCATGAGATCGTGAAGCCGTTCGTCGGCATGCCGGCGGAGCAGATGCTGTTCTGCGCGGTCGCCATCGGCTACGGCGACCGCGCCCATCCGGCCAACAGCTTTCGCGCGCCGCGCGCCGCGCTCGACGAGTTCTGCACGTTCATCGGGTTCGAGTGAGGGCATTTCGTCCGGCCAAGCATTTTCGTTCTCGCGGCGCGTCTGCGCGCCCGAGGTTTGCTTAACGGCACGCTCAAGACTTCTTCCCCCAACCACCATAAGCGGGGGTGCGGCGCCGGGAGGCGCCAGGGCCGTGGCCGCGCCACGCAAGCGAGCGTTGCCACTCGCTGGCGCTCCGGGCGCGGCGCGCGCCACAGGACAATTCCCTTACGAGAACCGCCTGCTTCGGGCGCGCTGCGCCTCCCGGCGCAACACCGCGGTTTTTCTTCGCCCCGGCGGCCGGCCCGCCTCGGCTTAAAAACCGCACTCGCTCCACCGTCGGCTTAAGCCTGCCGGCGGCGTCCTTCCGAGCGAGATTTTGATTCGCGGCTTACGTAACTAAAGACGGGACCAATGTCAAGTGGTTGTCCCTCAAAACGAGACCATCTCCGACTTAGGATGGACGGCTTGTCCGCCGGCTTGTCCGCCGACTTGGCCGCCGAAGCGATCCCCCGCGCGTCCGATTACGACAGTGCCTAAATCTCGATTTCCCGGCTGATCTGCACGAAATGCTCGCTCGGAAAATTGAAGCGATCGGCCGGGTGGATCGAATTGCGGTACAGGAACGAAAACAGCCGACGCCGCCACCCCGCCAGCCGCGGTTTATGCTTGCGCGCCACGACGTAGTCGCGCTCGCTGAAATAGATGGCATCGTCGGTTCTGATCGGGCACTTGGCCTTTTCGCGGTCAAGCGCTCGCGAAACGTCGGGATTTTCCATAAAGCCGAAACGCACCGTCACGCGCCAAAAGCCCTGGCCGAGCGGCTCGATATGCAGCCTGCTCTTGGCGCGCACGCGTGGCGTCGCGGTAAATTGCACGGTCAGCGCGATGGTCTCCTCGTAGAGCGAACCCATCTGGCGAACGTGATTGGCGATCAGCTGCGGAATAAAACCCCGCAACCGCGTGAGGAAAATCGCGCGGCCGGGAACACGGGGAATCTTATGATCGCGCAATTGGCGGACGAAGTGCCCGATAGACGCGGCGTCGCGCTCCTGGCGCCGGTGCATGGCGTCGATGCCGGCGTGCCACGTCGTCATCACGGCGAAAACCGCCGTGCCGAACAATAGCGGGATCCAGCCGCCGTCGGCGATCTTGGTGAGATTGGCGATGAAGAACGCGAGATCGACGCATATAAACAGGGAAAATAAGCCGACCGCGGCCCACGCCGGCCAGCGCCATAAAACTCTCATGATCCGATAGAGGATCGCCGTCGTCATCAGCATGGTGGTGGAGACCGCCGCGCCATAGGCGCCGGCCAGCCGGTCGGAACTGGCGAAGCCGATCGTCAGCGCCAGCGTGCCGATCATCATGAGCCAGTTCACGAATGGCACGTAAATCTGTCCGGACTCTTCGGACGAGGTTTGTTTGATATGCATTCCGGGCAGCCAGCCGAGCTGCATCGCTTGGCGGGTGAGCGAAAACGCCCCGGTGATGATGGCTTGGCTGGCAATGACAGTCGCCATAGTGGCCAGGGCGACCGCCGGATAGAGCGCCCAGCCCGGCACCAGCTTGAAGAACGGACTATCGCTGCCGCCGGGACTGGTCAGCAGCAGTGCAGTCTGGCCGGAATAATTGAGCAGCAGCGCCGGCAGCACGACCGCGGACCAGGCGATGCGAATCGGTTTGCGGCCGATATGCCCCATATCCGCATACATGGCCTCGGCGCCGGTCACGCAAAGGAACACGGCGCCGAGAATGGCGAGACTCGACCTGGCGTGATGCGCCAGGAACGCCGCCGCGTAATACGGATTGATCGCCACCAGGACATGCGGCGCTTTGGCGATGCCGATAACGCCGAGGATGGCGATGATGGCGAACCAGACAAGCATCAGCGGACCGAAGGCGCTGCCGACAGCGGCGGTGCCGAACCGTTGCACCAGGAACAACGCCAACAGCACGGTGGCGGCGATCGGCATGGTGTAGGGCGCGAAGTCGCCGCTGGCGTTTTTGAGTCCCTCGACCGCGCTCAATACCGAGATCGCCGGCGTGATCATGCCGTCGCCATAAAGCAACGCGGCGCCGATCAATCCGAACGCGATGAGATAGCGCTTGCGGCCGCGCCAGCTCACGCGGGTCAACGACATCAGCGCCAGGATGCCGCCTTCGCCGCGGTTATCGGCGCGCATCACCACCACGGCATATTTCAGCGCGACGACGATGAGCAGCGTCCAGACGATCAGCGAAAGGCTGCCGAGCGCGCTCTCGGCGGTGAAATGGCCGCCATTGATCTTGGCGATGGCCTGGTAAACGTAGAGCGGGCTGGTACCGATATCGCCATAAACGATGCCGAGCGCGGTGAGAACCGCGATCGGCTTGAACCCCGGTGGCTGCAATACAGCCGCTTTGGCGTCGGCAATGGTGCTCAAACAAACTCCCGTCT
>DATAWA010000020.1:0-56638 GCA_036267435.1 Xanthobacteraceae bacterium
TCGGCGAGCCCAGAACCGGTCGCAGCAACCTCGGTTAACCACATGATCTGGCGGATTTTTCGACCCCGCCCCCGGGATCGCAGCATCGACGAGCTCTATGGCGTGATCGTGGCGCAGGCGCGCTCGCCCGGCTTTTACTCCCGCTATGGCGTGCCGGATAGTGTGGACGGCCGCTTCGACTTGATCGTGTTGCATCTGGTGCTGGTGATCGAGCGTCTTGGCGGTGAGGGCGCCGCTGCCGGTCGCGGCATCGGCCAGGAGCTGTTCGACGCGTTCTGCCGCGACCTCGACGATAATCTCCGCGAAATGGGGGTCGGCGACTTCGCCGTGCCGAAACGGATGCGGCGCTTCGGCGAGGCGTTTTATGGCCGGCAGACCGCCTACCTCGCCGCTTTTGCCACAGCCGACAGCCCGGAGCTTGAGAAGGCGCTGCAACGCAATATCTTTCCGGGTGCGGACGATATGCGCGGCGCGGCGCGGCTCGCGGACTATGCGCGCGCGGCGCGGCGCCAGCTTGCGGCACAGGGCGACAGCGCGCTGCTCGCCGGCCAGGTGAGCTTTCCGCAGCCGGATTCAATCGCTGAGGCTATTATCCATGCCTGAACACAAAACCGAGAACGCCGCGGCAACGCCGTGGCACGTGCCCATCGCGGTCGACGATGTCGACGAGGCCGGCCGGCACTTCGAGCTTGCGGCCGACGCCGCCATGCGCGCCGAAGTGGCGCAGCTCGCGGGCGTGCGCGACCTGCCGCGGTTTGAGGCGAGTTTCGATGTCAACCGGCGGGGTAATGGGGGACTGCATGTCGCCGGTACCGTATCGGCAACCGTCGGGCAAAATTGCGTGGTGACGCTCGAGCCACTGCTCAACGACATTTCGGAGACCGTCGATCTTGTCTTTTTGCCGCAGCAGCCGGCGGCCGAGCCGGACGGGGAAGGCGTTGGCGCCGAGGCCAAATGGAACGATCCGGAACCGCTGATCGGCGGTGTCATCGATCTCGGCGCCATGGCCATCGAGTTTCTTCTTCTCGGCATCGATCCTTATCCGCGCAAGCCGGGGGCGGTTTTCGAACCGCCACCGGGTCCGAAGCCCGACGGCGGCCCATTTGCCGCGCTTGGTCCGGCACTTGGTCCGATTCTTGGCAAGCTGGCCAAGGATTAGGCGCGGCGCTTCAAATCGATGCGTCGAACGGCTATTCTCGCCCCGGTGTCGCATTCCCACCTTCCGGACCTGGGTCATTAAATGTCGGACAAGGTCCGCATTGCGCTCGATGCGATGGGGGGCGACCACGGTCCGGCCGTGGTTGTCGCCGGCGCGGCATTGGCGCTCGAGCGCCACCCCGAATGCGAATTCCTTTTGTTCGGCGATGCCGCGCTGATGACGCCGGTGGTCGACGGCAACCCGAAACTCAAGGCCGTCGCGCGGATCGTCCACACCGACATTGCCGTGCGCATGGACGATAAGCCGAGCCAGGCGCTGCGCACCGGCCGCTGGAAGTCGTCGATGTGGCTTGCGATCGACGCGGTGAAAAAGGGCGAGGCCGATCTGGCGGTGTCGGCCGGCAATACCGGCGCGCTGATGGCGATGTCGAAATTCGATCTGCGGATGCTGCCGGGCATCGAGCGGCCGGCGATCGCGGCGCTGTGGCCGACGCTGCGCGGCGAATCGGTCGTGCTCGACGTCGGCGCTTCGATCGGCGCCGATGCCGAGCATCTGGTCGACCTGGCGGTGATGGGGGCGGCGACCGCGCGGATCTTGTTCGGCTTGCCGCGTCCCACCGTGGGGCTTCTCAATATCGGCGCCGAAGAGGTCAAGGGGCTGGAACCGGTGCGCGAGGCGGGCCGTATCCTGCGCGAGGAGAGCCTGCCCGATCTCGACTATCGCGGCTTTGTCGAGGGCGACGACATCGGTCGCGGCAAGGTCGACGTCGTGGTGACCGAAGGCTTTGCCGGCAATATCGCGCTCAAGACCGCCGAAGGCACGGCGCGCCAGATCGGCGAGTATTTGCGGGGCGCGATGAGCCGGTCGTGGAGCGCGCGGATCGGCTATCTGTTCGCGCGCTCGGCGTTCCAGCAGCTGCGCCAGCGCATGGATCCGCGCCGGGCCAACGGCGGCGTCTTTCTCGGGCTCAACGGCATCGTCATCAAAAGTCACGGCGGCGCCGATGCCGAAGGCATTGCCGCGGCGCTCGACCTCGGCCACGGCGTGGTGCGCGACGAGCTGTTGGCCAAAATCCGCACCGCGCTTGAACCGCGCCAGGTCCATCGCAGCCAAATTCTTGGTAGCCAAAATCCCGATAGCCAGGCTCCGGACGTTCAGACGGTTAGCAATAAGGCCGCCGGCGGAGCCGCCTCGTGACAGTACAGCGCTCGGTCATGCTGGGTTGCGGCAGCTATCTGCCGAGCCAGGTCCTCACCAATGAAGAATTGGCGCGCAAGGTCGATACGTCGGACGAATGGATCGTTCAGCGTACCGGCATTCATGAGCGGCGCATTGCCGCAGCCGGCGAACTGACCTCGGATATGGCGGTGCGTGCGGCGCGCGCCGCGCTCGCGCATGCCCGTATCGAGGCGCAGTCGATCGACCTTATCGTGCTGGCGACCTCGACGCCGGACCAGACTTTTCCGGCGAGCGCGGTGTCGGTGCAGGCCGAGCTCGGCATCACGGCGGGCGCCGCTTTCGATTTGCAGGCGGTCTGCTCCGGGTTCGTCTATGGCTTGGCCACAGCCGATGCGTTTTTGCAGTCCGGCGCTTTCAAGCGCGCTTTGGTGATCGGCTCGGAGACGTTCTCGCGGCTGCTCGACTGGACCGACCGCGGCACCTGCGTGCTGTTCGGCGACGGCGCCGGCGCCGTCGTGCTCGAGGCGCAGCCGCAGCCCGGCACGCGCGGCGACCGGGGCATTCTGACCGTTCGGCTGCGCTCCGACGGCCGCCATCGGTCCAAGCTTTATGTCGACGGCGGTCCGTCCTCGACCGGCACCGTCGGGCATTTGCGCATGGAGGGACGCGAGGTGTTCCGCCACGCCGTGGCGATGATCACCGATGTGGTCGAGGAGGCGTTTCGGATCACCGGCTACACGGCAGCCGACGTCGACTGGTTCATTCCGCATCAGGCCAACAAGCGCATCATCGACGGTTCGGCGCACAAGCTCGGAATTCCCGCGGGAAAAATCGTCACCACGGTCGACCGTCACGGCAATACCTCGGCCGCCTCCATTCCATTGGCGCTCGCGGACGCGGTTGCCGACCGGCGCATCAAGCGCGGCGACTTATTGCTGTTCGAAGCCATGGGCGGCGGCTTCACCTGGGGTGCGGCTCTGGTCCGCTGGTGAGCCTCAAGAACTGCCCGAAGCCCGGTTGACTCGTCTGTGGAAAAGCTAATATCGTTGATAATTCAGCACGATATATCGATCGAACGATCGATCTTAGCCGTGCGCGGGGCTGGCGATGGCGGGAAAGACGATCACACGTGCGGATTTGTGTGAGGCGGTCTATCAGAAGGTCGGACTGTCACGCACAGAATCCGCGACTCTGGTAGAATTGGTGCTCAAGGAGATCACCGACTGCCTCGAACGCGGCGAGACGGTGAAGCTGTCGTCATTCGGCTCGTTCGTCGTGCGAAAAAAGGGCCAGCGCATCGGCCGCAATCCGAAGACCGGCAAAGAAGTCCCGATCTCTCCGCGCCGGGTCATGGTGTTCAAGCCGTCGGCGATCCTCAAGCAGCGCATCAATGGTGCGGACGGCGGCGAAACGTCTGATGCCGAGTAGCTGCCGGGTTCTCGTCAACGTTTGATCCGCGTCTACTGCGAGGATTGCATTGGAAAAAGCGCCCGACGCGTTCCGCACCATCAGCGAAGTGGCCGACGAAATCGACGTGCCGCAGCACGTGCTGCGGTTTTGGGAAAGCCGCTTTCCGCAAATCCGGCCGATGAAACGTGGCGGCGGCCGCCGCTATTATCGGCCCGACGATGTGGATTTGCTGCGCGGCGTGCGCCATCTGCTTTACGGCGAAGGTTACACCATCCGCGGCGTGCAGCGCATTTTGCGTGAGCAGGGTGTCGGGTTCGTCCAGGATGTCTGGCAGGCGGAAGTCGAGCAGCCGCCGGCCGCGGATGAAGGTCGCCCGGCCGACGCTGTCGGCGAGCCAACTGCGGCGGAGCGGCTGGAACCGAACCTCTTCAGTATTGCCGGCAAACCGGCCGAACCCGCCCTGTTGCCGCCGCTTCAACCGGCGCCTCAAACTGCGGTTCAAATTGTGCCGCCGCGTCTTAGCGGCGAGGATCGCCGCAAGCTGCAGGACGCGCTCGACGAGCTTCTCGCCTGCCGCCGCCTGATCGAAGCCGCGTTATCGGGCGAGACCGCCGTGCCGCTAACGGCCGGCGCCAATGGCTAACAGCGTGTTTGCGCCGTCTGCTTGAAAGAGACTTGACTACAACCCTAGGCGGTGCTGCACTCTTGTTTCGTTTTGGGGGATGAGGTCATGCGCAGTTTCAGGCGCAGTTTCGACTCCTGCGCCGGCGCGCCGGATTGCGACGTCGCCCGCGACGAAATTTCCGACCGGGCTTTGGAGCTTGCAGCCGGCCTGGTGCGGGACGGTACCGCAAGCATGACAATCGCGTTTTGCAGCGGCCTCGACGAGTGCTCGCACCCGCGGCCGCGGCGGCGGTGGCGGAATAGCGTTATGCCGCGGCTTGCAGAGTGAATGCGGGCCTGCCCGCCGGTTGGCGTATGCCCAAGCCAGTGAGCCAGCGCCGCGCCGGCGTTTCGAAATAGGTGTAGATGCAGCACGCGGCGATCAGGACGGCGAGGTAAGTCGCTATGGCGGCGCCCGCCGCGAGAGGCGTGCCGAGCGCGCCGAATTTGCGCAGCACGAACACGACCGGTATCGCAACGACGCCGTGGGTCATGTAGATGGCATACGACGCGTCGCCCAGCCGTCCGAACAAGCGCGACGTCACGACCGAGGGCTTGTTGTTGCGCTCGGCGATCGCCGCGAGCAAGACGACGAGCGCCAACAAGCCGATCGTAGCGATCCGCAGCGGCAAAAACAGACTTACCACTGCCGCCAGGAAAACCAGGTGCACGACCGGCCACGGACAGCGCAGCGCGTGCGGACATGTTTCGAACAATCCGGCGAGCACCACGCCCAAAAAGAACGTCGGTAGGGCACGCAGTGCGCCGTGATCGTAAGTCGCCTCATACCAGGCGCGCATGCCGGTCGCGTCGCGCCAAAGTGCGAGTAATCCGATGGTGCCGACTACCACGGCGAGATTGGCCGCGAGCGAGCAGCGGCGCGACAGCAGAAGCAGAACAGGAAATAACAGATAGGACAGCCACTCTGCGCTGATCGACCACGAGCCGGCGTTGAAGGACAGATGATTGACCGTCCCCCATGCGTGCAGCATCAGAATATTGGCCGGCAAGGCTCGGAAGTCGAGCGCCTCCACATGATTGGCGGCCATCCAGCCGAATCTGTTGGCGAAAGCGAGGCCGACGAAGATTGAAAGAACCGCAAGGTGAAGCGGATATAGCCGCGCGACGCGCCGCTGCAAAAAGCGTCCATAGTCGGCAATGTTGCTCATCGTCTTGCCGTAGGTGATGGCGATGACGAAGCCGCTCAGGACAAAGAAGAAATCGACCATCACTTCGAGGCTGGTGACGACCGGCGTTGCTGCGCCGAGCTGAAGGCCGAACTCGCCGTGGAAATGCAGCAGCACGACGAGGCTCGCCGCGATGAACCGGTAGCCGTCAAGGCTGCGATAGCGCGGGTTGGAATTTACGCCGCTAATTGCCATGCGCCGAACTCCGCCAATGTGGAGTGGCATGAACAAAATCATGGACGCCGTCAAAAGCTTCGCTGAATTAATATTGACGCGTAGCCAGGAGGGGTACGTTAAGCTTAAATCGCCAGCCGGAAAAAAGTGGTCGGAGCGCCGAGATTTGAACTCGGGACCCCCAGTCCCCCAGACTGGTGCGCTAACCGGGCTGCGCTACGCTCCGCGACGGGGCGACTATAGTGACCGGTCACTGCGCCCGCAACATCGGCTCGCCTTTCGTAAATTCGCAACATAAGGTGGCCAAAGCTTCCGTCCCAGCGGCCCTGATTCTCGGATCGAGCTTGAAGCGGCTATTCAGCGCCACCCGCAATTCGCTGCGCGGCCTTGCCGACGGCTTCAAAACCGAGCCGGCGCTGCGCGACGAAGCGATCCTTTTTGTCATCGCCGTGCCGGTCGGGCTGATCGTGGCGCCAAGCGTGGGCTGGTACCTGGCGATGGTCGGCGCGGTCCTGGTCACCCTGGCGGTCGAATTTCTCAATACCGGGATCGAAAAACTTTCCGATCATGTCACCCCGGAACTGAATTCCGATATCCGGCGCATCAAGGACTTCGGCTCGGCGGCGGTGTTTTGCGCTCTGTGCTTGACCGGACTGGTGTGGCTTGCGGCGCTGGCATTGCGCTGCGGGTTCCTTTGAATCTTGAGCCGGCCAGATCTTGCAGCCGCGATAGTCCGCCGCGGGCGCTGTAACCGCTCGTTCTTTCAATTTCCGGTAGCCAAATCTTTAACCTTTCGTGGGACGGTTAAATTCATGCCGTCATCGAAATCGATCGGAAACATTCAGGCCCTGCGGGCCATCGCGGCTACGCTGGTCATCTTCCAGCACATCCTGATCGTTTCCATAGGCAGTTTTGGGGTCGATATTTTCTTCGTCATCAGCGGTTTTGTCATCGCGTATGTCAGCCTGACCGAAACACCGGGAACATTCGTTCTCAAGCGGTTGTTCCGCATCGTGCCGCTTTACTGGCTCGGGACACTCGCTGTTTTTGCCGTCGCCGCCGTTGCGCCAAGCTTGGTGAACAGCACGACAACTGACGTGGCGGAACTGTTCAAATCGTTACTCTTCATCCCGTATGTCAAGGACAACGGCCTGACCCATCCGGTGCTTTTTCTCGGCTGGACGCTCAATTATGAAATGCTGTTTTATGTGATCTTCGCCATTGCGCTCACGTTCGGCGCAAGAGCTGCTCCCTTTATCGCTACGGTCATCCTCTTGTCCTTGATCCTCATCGGACTGCTGTTTCCGATCGACGCCGAGCCGTTTCGGTTCTGGACCCGCCCCCTTTCGCTGGAATTTCTGTTCGGTGTCTGGATTTTCGTCGCTTGGCACAAGGGGATAAGACTCCCGGTAACTCCGGTATTCGCCATCTCGATTGCTGCGGCTCTCATCGTCCTTATGGGATGGGAGGAAACGAAGAAGAGCTTCGATTGGATAGAGCAGCTTTCGTTCGGCATTCCGGCGGCCGCAGTCGTCGTTGTGGCGCTGTCGTGCGAAGGCAAGATCAAGGTCCCGGCGATGTTGCTGGCCATTGGCGATGCGAGCTATTCGCTCTATCTATTTCATCCGTACCTGGTGATACCGATGCAGAAGATCATCGGTCATTTTACGCCCGATCCAATCGCTATTGTGCTGGCCATTCCGTTCATGGTGGCCGCCTCCATCGGATTGGCGCTCATGTCGTATCGGATTATCGAGCGGCCAAGCAATCTATGGCTGCGCTCCACGCTGATGGCCTCGAGAGCCAGGGCGGTTGCTGCTTAGCGCGCAACCGGCTTTCCGGTCAGGTGCGAGGAATCGCCGCGCGAATCGGCCCGTAGGCGGCGGCCAGCGTCACTGCGACGGAACCCGCCGCGTAAGCCGCCGCGTAAGCGGCCAGAAATCCAATCAGGCTGAGCCCCGCAACGAAGCTGACGCTTGTCGCGAGAATCATCGCGGCTACGATGCAGAGACCGTTATAGGCGAGGCTGCGAAAATAGCCGGTGTATTGCAGCAGGACTTCCGAGACGGTTTGCAGGACACCCGCGATCAGCAAAACAATGAGAATGGGCGTGATCGCCCGTGGAACGACAGCGGCGGTATGCAGCAGGAATGAAAAAAGCGGAGCGCCGGCGAAGATCAGCAGGGCGCAGGCGATCGCCGCCGGGATACAGCAGAGAGCCGCGACAAGCAGCGTTATGCGCAGCAGACGATTGACGTCACGCGCGGCTAGCGCACGGGTCTGTTCCGGAACGGCGAGATCGCAGATGGCGGCAAAGATCACGCAGGCGCCGCGGAAAATGCGAAAGGTCACTTCGAGGATGATCGGCGCGGCGCCGAGGCCGAACATCAAGGGCACGACATAATACGGAAACAGTACGGTGAAAGCTCCGCTCAAGGCGCCGGTGCTGCTGCGCGCCGCCGCATGCCGGTTCGATCGCAGGAATGAGACGAGCTGCCGCGTCCAGCCGCGAAGCTGCGGCGCCAGCGCGCCACGGCCGATGAGCTTGCCGGCGGCGGCGGCGAACAAGAGGCCCCACAGCGCATTGGAGCCGGCCAGGAATGCGACAAGCGGCAGCCCGGTCAAAACCGCCAGCAGCGCCGCAATGTTCACGGCGCGGCGAACGAGTTCGAGGCTTTCATAGAAGACGAAGACATCGACCGCGATACTGAGACTGCGCAGCGAGGTCCAGGCGAGATTAAGCGCGACATAAAGGAGAAACAGCGCCAACTCGATTGCTTGCAGCAATGTCGAGGCTGGGCGCGACCATGCCACGGCAAAGCAAACGAGCGAAGCGGCAATCGCAATCGCTCCGTAGAGCAGCACGACCGCCGTCGCTTGGGAGGCGGCCTGCCCGTCGCGGCGGCCGGCAAGATGCGGACCGCGCAAGTTGACGAAGAGAATACTCGGCAATCCGAGCTCGGCGAGCCACAGCGTATAGCCGATCGCTCCGACCACAATGAAGACCGAGAACCGCTCCGGCGAGAGAATGCGCGCGAAAACAAAAGTCTGTACAAAGCCTGTCGCGAAGGCACCGGCTGCAGTCGCGGCGCGAAGCAGCAGGAACGGAATCGAGATCGGCCGTTGGCGCGGCCCTTCAGCGATCCGCGTATTGTCCGCGAGCGTTCCGGCGGGGGCGTGCATGCAGGTGCTCTCGCCGCGAGGGTGGCAGGCAATGGATAACGGGGAATTAATGAGTAAAAGGCAGGCGACGCCAAGCGCGAGGACAGGAATCAGACCGCCGCCGAGACCGCGTCATCACTTGCGCACGGCGATGTAGGCAAAGCTCGTAAACGGCCGCCAATCCTTGCGGCATGCGAGTGCTGCAAACTGCATCTGGAGCCTGTGAAGAAACGGAATGGGCTTGTAATAGCCATGGCCATAAAACGGCTGAACGAAGACTTCGCGATATCCAATCGCGGACAGCATTTTCGTCAACCGGGCATCGGTGAAGCACCATGAATAGCGCGCCGGAAAGACCGGATCTTCGTCGTCAGTGCGGTTCTTGTACAAAGCCTTGACGATCTTCGCCGCAACTCTGTCGGGAAGAAGCCAATTCATGACAAAGGGGAGGGTGTAGAGCGTGGGAATATAGACCAGCGCGACGCCGTCGGGAGCAAGCAGTTCGTAGAGGTTAGTCCACGCCTGCTGCCCGTCCGCCACATGCTCGAACACCATGCGCGAGAAAGCAAAATCGAACCTGCTGCGAAAATTCGCAAGATGAGAACGGTCCCCGGCGACGTCGAAGCAGGCGGTACGATATCCGGATGGCAGCGCGGCGAGTTCCCCCAGCGCGATATCGTTGATCGTCATATCGACGCCAAGGTCCTTGATCTCCTGCCGATTGAACAACGGGTCGCGGCCGCCGCCAATTTCGATCAAACGATGCATCGAAAATTGCTTACAAAATTCCGTGACCGTTCTCTTGTAGTTGGCGATGGCCCACTCGCAGTCTTCCGCGACATCCAGCGTGCGTAGGACGTGAATAAGACTCGGGTCGCCCTTTCCCGTCTGAATGGGGCGCACATCCGCATCCGGTAGCGGTGTAGATATCGTATTAACGGACAGCATGATGCGATATTGCCTGTGATCACGTTAAGTTTCAGTAGCTGCTTCGTCTAAGAAAGAGTTAAGCAAAGCTTCCCGTGATCCCGGGAAGTGATCCGGATCGCGCTAGTGCGGCACGCTCGACGACAAGAGAGGGGGAATGCGGTGAGCAAGCCGGATCGGCCCGCGGATCATCAGCCCGACCGTCGCAATCGCGCCGCAGGTATAGATCGCCGCATACGCGTTCAGGAACTGGACGATGTCGAAGTGCGCCCATAGCGCGATACCGGCCAAGACTGTCATGACGCCAACCAGGCCGAAAGAAATCCGCGCGACTTCCCTGAAGAATCCGGTATGGACCAGCACGCTGTGCGACACCATCTGCGCCAGATTGCCGAACAACAGCATGACGATGATCGGCGTGGTCGCCGGCGGCATGACGGCTGCGGGACCGAGCAAGATGGCGAAGATTTTGCCAGCTGCAACCAGTAGTGCACCAGAAACCGCCACGGCCGGAACGCTGCACAGGCCGGCCGCCAGCCAGGTGGCGCGGACCATCGTCGGGCCGTCGCCGGTCACAAGCGCTTGCGTCTGCCGCGGCACCAGGCTGTCGCAGGCGGCACTGTAGAACTGGTTGGCGGCGCGAAACATCTTGAACGTCGTGTCGAGGATGATGGTCGGGGCGCCGAGGCCGAATAGCCACGGCACGAGGAAATAGGGGAAATTGTAGATGAAGGTTTCGCTCAGCATGTAGACGGCGCTGCTGACGAGTTGCTTGCGGTTGTTGCGGAGGAATACGCGAAAGGCGACGATGCTGCTGCGGAAACCACCGGCGAGTACATGACGGTGCCGGAGCTTTATCGCCGCTGCCGCCATGGCCGCGGCCCAGCCGAAATTGATGAGCAGGAGAAAGGCGGCGAGCGGCAGTCCGAACAGGAGCGCCAAAAGCGCGGCGGTGTTCAACGCGCGGCGCAGCGCTTCGAGCGTCTCGAAATAGAAGTATTCGTCGATGGCGATGCTGAAATAGCGGAGCGCGACCCACGGCAGGTTCAGCGCGTTGAAGACGAAGAAAAGGCTTAGCGCGGCGCTCTCGGCGACCGAGTGATGGAAACAGGTCGCAAGCGACAGAAAGCACACCGCCGCCGCCACGGCGGCGATGGCGTAATATAAAACCAGGATCATTGTCGCCTGGCGGGCGAGCATGCGGAGCGGCTTGTCGTGCAGGAAACGGCGGCGCAGGTTGACGAACAGCACCTTCACCATGCCGATATCGGCGAGATACAGCGTGTAGCCGAGCGCGGCGAAGAAAATGAACAGCGAAAACCGCTCCGGCGTCAGGACGCGGGCAAAGACAAAGGTCTGCAACAGACCCGCGCCCAATGTGCCGGCCGCGGTCGCGGCGCGCAGCGCCATGTAGCGGTAGGAGACGAGGCGCTTCTGGCTCACGCCGCCCTTCCAGCTTCGACGAGTGTTGCGATCTTTTGCGCAATGGTCGCCGGCGAAAGTTGCCGCGCGATGTCGGTGCGCGCGGCTTCGCCGAGATGCCGGCGCAACGCCGGATCGGCGGCGAGACGCCGCAGCCAGTCGGCGGCGTTATTCACGTCGGCGTCGGCCCAGAGCTGGCCGTCGGACATGAAGGCGCCGTCGTAAGGGTCGTCTACCGGCACGAGCCGGAAGGATACCGGCGCCGAATTGCGCGCGTTCATGAAATCCATATTGCCGGACCAGCCGGTCGCGACCACCGCCTTGCCGAGCTGCATCGCTTCCGCCGGAACGAGCCCGAAGCCTTCGGAGCGGTGCAGCGACAACACGATGTCGACGTCCGCCATCAAGCCGGACATGTCCGCCGGCGGCAGCATGAGATTGACGAGACGGATATTCGACGCGCCTTCGATCGCGCGCTCGAGCGCCGCGCGGGCGATCGGCGAAGCGCCGTGGTCGATCAGCTTGATGAGAAGGATGCGGTCGGGCGCGTCGCCAAAGGCCTGGCGGAAGGCGGCGATGGCGGCGAGCGGATTTTTCCGCGTAAAGGCCGAGCCCATGTGAAACGCCGTGAGCACGATCAGCGCATCGGCCGGCAGGCCGAGCCGTGCGCGCATGTTCGGTGTCACCACGGGCGGCGGCAGTGGATGCGGCACGACGTGAACCGGCAGATCGGTCGCCGAACTCACCGCTTGCCGGGCAAGTTCGCTCGGCACCCAGACTTCGTGCAGATAGGGCAGGCTCAATCGCCAGGAATCCGGAATACGCGGGAATTCCCAGGCCCAATAGCCGATCACCCGGCGGCCGCGGACGCGCGCCCGGCCGAGCGCCCAAAGCGCGCGCGGCAAGAACGGCGCGTTATGATGCACGACCAGCGTGCCGCCAGAACCGAAAGCGATGTCACGCCGCGGCGGGCCTTCAATCTCGGCTTGGCCGAACGCGGCGCTGATGTCGAAAGCGGCAGGCTGCATGCCGGCAGCTTCGAGCGCGTCATAGGCGAGGCGGGCACCTTCGCCGATGCCGCTCATGGTCGAGAACAGTCCGGCAATCGCGATTGGAAATCCGCCGCGCGGCGTGCGGTCCGGGAAGGGCGTCATGAGCCGGCTGACGCCGGACACGATCTGCGTGCGCCGATCCTGCGGCAATCGCTGCCAGAGGCGCCGCAGCGGATGGCGGCGCGGCGGGGCGTGGCCGGGTTCCTCGGGCGAAGGCGCCGAGTCTCCGTCGGCAGGCACGGATTGGGACAATGATTGCAAAGGTGCGTGCACGGCTTGGCTGTCGGCAAATGGTGAAAATGCCGGGAAATCCTAGCGGCTGGGTGCTGACCAAACCGTGAATCGCGGCTTACAAGGGCCGCCCTGCACCGGAATGGTTCCAGCCGTCATAAACGGGGGCTTAAACGCCGTGCGGGACCGCCTTGTGCATGGCGCTCCGCGGCGGGGCGTCCCATTGCTCGATGAGCCGCAGATAGTGATCGGCCATCACATCGAAACTGAAGTCCGGCGACAATCGCGCCAGTTCCGCCGCGGTCTGCCGGCGCAGGTCGTCGCCCGTCAGAAGCTGGTTTATGCGCGCGAGCCAAGCCGAAGGGTCGGATGCCGGCGACAGCAGCGTCGCCGTGAGCTGCGGCGAGGCGGCGAACATTTCCCGGAACGAAGGAATGTCGCTGCACAACGGTGGGACGCCGGCATGGATCGCCTCGATTGCGGCGAGGCTCAATCCTTCGTAACGCGAGGGAAACAGCACGAGATCGACCGCGGCATAAAACAGGCCGATGCGCTCGTGTGCGATGGCGGGGACGATTTGGACGCGCCCGCCAAGCCCTGCCTCGGCAATTTGCGATTTGAGCGCGGCATCGTCGGGGCCGATGCCGACGAGCAGCAAGTGCGCCTGCGGCAACCGTTTCAGCAATTCGATGCTGAAGCCCTGGTTCTTCTGCGGGCTCAGGCGGCCGATCTGGCCCAGCATGAGGCCCTCCGCCGGCAGCCCAAGTGCGGCACGCGCTTCGGCGCGGGGAAACGCTTTCGGGATGTCATGGCCGTTGACCACGACCGTCATTGCGTCGCGGCCGAATGTCTGCGCCACGGAGTTGGCGCAGGCGATCATCTGCGTATAGAAGCCGAGCCGGTAGGTGATCTCGTCGAGAGCGACAAAGATGGGAGTGACCCACTCGCGCGGGCCGTGAAAGGTCGGCACGCGGTGCCGGACGCCGGCGAGGAGGCCGGCCACTCCAACGAGGACATTCGAAAGCGGCTGCAGTCCGAACAGGACATCCGGTTTGCGCCGGCGCAATGCGGTCACCAGTCGCGCGAACAGACGCAGCAACACAAGGGGTGAGCGCGAACGCGGTCCGGCTTCGAAAATGCGGGCGCCGGCGGGCGCGTCGCCCTGCGAGCCGAACAAATACCATTCCTCGACCCGGTGGCCGCGCTTGCGCATGGCTTCGGCGAGGCCGCTTGCCAGGATCGAGGTGCCGCCGTTGTCGTGGGCGCTGCCGAGAAAAACGATCGACTGCGGCCGGTTCGCTAGTTTCGAAATCACAAAGGCTGTTCCGCATTTTGCGGGAATGATGGCATACCGGCACTTAAAAGAGCGTTCCGATCCGAGAACGTTTTTGCGTGCATCGCCCAGCTTGCCCTATGGCTTGCCGCAGCCAGTCCCCATACAAGCCCAAGGATCATGTAAAAATGCCGCCAGTGATCGGTATCGCCCCACAGACCTTCCATCACCATCGCGACGAACGAGGCATAGGTCGCAATTAGAAATGTCTGCCATGGCGTCCGCAGCCAGAGCGAGCGGAAGCCCACGGTCAGCGTCAATGCAATGAGCGTGACATAGGCAATGCCACCGACCCAGCCGTGATTGAGCATGGTGCCGAGAAAGGTCTCATGCGAGACCCAGTTGGTCGCATGGGCAAAGCCCCAGGGTCCCATGCCGAGCGGATGATTGAACACTTCGCGCAGACTGTCTTCCTCAAGGTTGAGACGGGACCTGTTGTCGGCGTTGATGTCGTAGGACTGTAATTGGCTGCGTTCCTCAAACATATGCTTTGCCACGTCCGAGGAACTTATCAGCATGAAGATTACGACGGCGGCGACGACGCCCGCCGCGACAAAGGTGATAATCCGGTTACGCGAACGGCGGTCGGTCTGCGTGACGTAGAGGAGATAGATCAGCATCACGGCGCTGAGCAGACCGCTTCCCCACGCGCCGCGGGAGAACGTCAGCAGCAGTGTGACGAAAATTACGATTGTGGCGATGAGATTGTGCACGCGAATCCTGTCGACGATGAAGCCCTGGATAAGCCATATCAGCGCCGGGATGAGGAATGCGCCGAGATCGTTGGGCCCTTTGAATCCGCCGGAGGCACGATCGCTCCAGGTCAGGAATTCTACACTGGGAAAAAGTTTGTAATTGAAGCCGAAATATCCGATGGCGCCGAGCATCGAAGCCAGCACCGCGGCCATGACGTAGGCGGCGCGAAACGTCGCGATGCGCCGCATGGTGTCCTGCGATACGATGCATGCGAACATCACTCCGGAAAGACCGAGATAGAATGAAACCCCGAGAAAGCGGATCGAGTCGGGGTAATCGAATTCGGCGGACAGCGGGCTCGGCGGCCCCTGAAGTTGCATCCATCCGCTGTCGAGAATCTTGAGCAGGCCGATTGCGCCGCCGGCGTCGCGGATGAGCAACAGAACGAGCAGCGGCAAAATTACGCGATTGAGCGAGACCCGCGCTAGAACGCAGGAAACGCCGAGTACCGCCGCCAAATATTCGTATGGCGCCGGCTCGACGATGACAAAGAAGCTGGACAGCACCGTGATGTATAAAACGACATGGAGAATGAGATCGGCCAGCGCGTTCGCAGGAGCGTGCGCTACCGGCAGGGCGAAGGTTGGCCCTACCTGATCCAGGGAACTCATTTACGCGAAACTCGACATGTTGAACCGGGGCTTAGCGCGCGGCGCACAACGCGGCCACAGCATCCGCCAACATGGTAAACAATTGGCAAAGATCGCGCTCGCGATGCAGGCGGCCTAGCCTTGGCGATGCAGCCAATGCTAAGCGGAAGGCGACGATAACGACGCTGCTCGTCGACCATCCGGTTTCAAGGCAATGCGCGGTCGGACCAAAACCTGCCGTTTGGATTGGCGGAGCCTGCTCGCGTCATTTGCCATCGTGAGCGCCGCCGGGAGCGCTGCGGCGCAAAACGGCATGCCGCCCTGCCTGCAATGCATTACCGTGCGCTTGGAACATCCGGTCGTGGTACGCGGGCCGTCGCCGCACGAGCCCGATGCACCGGTCAGCGCGATCAAGCTTCCCGATGGCCGCTTTCGCGGCTTTATCGCCGGCGGCACGACATTGGCGGTCGACGGGTCCACTCCGGCGGCGCTCGGCGGGCAGGGAGCGGTCGTGCTCACGCCGGGACCGCCAGGCAGTCCGTCGGATTGCGGGCGCTGGATGACGTCGGCAATGCAGGGCTTGGGCGTTCTCTACGGTCTGATCCACAACGAAACGCGCTGCGACGATCCGAAGGGCAGCTATAAATGGATGTCGATCGCCCGATCGGAGGACTATGGGCTCACCTGGCAAGGACTCGGAGGGATCATCTCCACCGATGACGCCGATCCGACGCATTCGCAAGGGGAGGGCGATTGCACCGCGGTCGACGGTCATGACGGTTATTGGTACGCCTATTGTCTACGCCGTCGCGATGACAAGAATGTCGTCGCGCGCGCGCCGATCGAAAACCCTGGTCCAGGCCAGTGGTTTAAATGGAGCGGGCGCGGCTGGGATGCGCCGGCCCTCGGCGGCACCGGCGCGGCGCTCGACGGATTTGTCGGCATGAGCTCGGCTTATTGGACGGGCGCGGACGTCATACTGCTCCTGGCGACCCTGAACTCCTCACTGCAACTGTCGATTTCCGAAGACAAAGTGCATTTTGGCACAATTGAAGATCCGCTTATTCTTTACGACGAATACAACTGGAAGCGACCGGCGCCGACGGAGCTGTATGCTTATCCGAGCATGGTCGCCGATCGGGGACTTAACAACATCTCCAAACATTTCTTCCTGACGTACATGTATGTCCCGCCCAACGAGGATTTTACGCACCGATATCTGGTGGCCCAGGAAGGCTGGATTGCCGCAGCGTCGGCGCCGCAATATCCGCAAGTGCGCACCGCCTTATCGCGATGGGTCGACGCCGATGGCGGCACAGTCACCACTTGGACCACCTCTGGTCCGACGCTGTCGCCGAACCGCAGCTATCGATTTGATCGCAATCTCGGCTACGTCATGACCGCGCCGCCGCCGCAGGGCGGCGGGGTGAAATTGGACGAGTGCTTTTCGGAAACGACAGGCATCGGCTTTCTCGCGCCCGCTGGCCGCTGCGCCGCCGAAGGCAGCGCGCGCCGCCGGCCCGGCGGCTATCTGTTTCAATCCGAACAGCCTGGCACGACCGGGCTCTACGGTTGTCTCGCCGACGACGGCGGCGGCCGCTTCGTGTCGCAACGCTCCGATTGCGAGGGCAAAGGCGTCCGCGAAAGCCTGTTGGGATTCGCCCTAAAGTGACGCCGCCGCGGAATGCTTTAATAAGCGCTCTCGCCGCGGATCAGCGCGAACGGCGTGCGCAGCACGATGTACAGGTCGAACAGGATCGACCAATTCTCGATGTAAAAGAGATCGTGCTCGACACGGCGGAGGATTTTTTCGCGGCTGTCGGTCTCGCCGCGCCAGCCGTTGATCTGCGCCCAGCCGGTGATGCCGGGCTTGACGCGGTGCCGGGCGAAATAACCGTCGACCGCTTCGTCGTACAAATGCTCGGCCGCTTTCGCGGCAATGGCATGCGGCCGCGGCCCGACCAGCGACATGTTGCCGGTGAAGACGACATTGAAAAGCTGCGGCAGCTCGTCAAGGCTGGTCTTGCGGATGAAACGGCCGACGCGCGTCACCCGGGGGTCGCCTTTGGTGACGAGCTTGCGTGCGTCGGCGTCGGTCGCCTCGGCATACATCGAACGGAATTTATAGATTTCGACGAACTTGTTGTTGAAGCCGTAGCGCCGCTGCTTGAAGAAAATCGGCCCCTTGCTGTCGAGCTTGATGGCGATGGCGATCAACAGCATGATCGGCGCGACACAGATCAAAACCAGCGAGCCGATGATCTTGTCGAACAGCCATTTCATCACCACGTCCCAGTCGGCGATCGGCCGGTCGAAAATGTCGAGCACCGGGACGTGGCCGATATAGGAATAGGCGCGCGGGCGAAACCGCAGCTTGTTGGTGTGCGCGGCGAGACGGATGTCGACCGGCAGCACCCACAGCTTTTTCAGCATCTGCAGGATGCGGCTCTCGGCCGAGACCGGCAGCGAGAATATGACGAGATCGACGCGGGTGTGCCGGGCGAACTCGACGAGATCGTCGACGGTGCCGAGCTTGGGCACGCCGCCACAGCTTGTCGCGCTGCGATCGTCGCTGCGGTCGTCGAAGGTGCCGACAATGCGCACGTCGGAATCGCGCTGGGTCGCCAACGCCGAGATCAGCGCTTCGCCGCTGCCGCCGGCGCCGACCACGACGGTGCGGCGGTCGAGACGGCCTTGCCGGGTCCAGCGGCGAACCAGCAAAAACAACGCGCGCCGGAATGCGATGAGCGCGAACAACCCGATGACGTAGTAGCTGCCGAGCCATGCCCGGGAAAACTGATCGCCGGACCTGCTGAAATAAGACACGGTCACGGCGATCAGAAACACCACAGACCACGCCGAAGCGAGCCGCATATATTGCTTTTCGTGGCCGCGAAACGCCTGCACCTGGTAGATATCGGCCGCCTGGAACGCCAGCAGGGACAGCAGCGAAATTCCGGCGATGCTGCCCATGTAATAGCGCGCGGAATCGGTATCCCCGGCTACCAGCCAAAAATACAGCACCAGCCCGGTCGCTGCGACCAGCGCCAGCTCGATCATGCGAACGGCGCCGGCGAGAACGATCGGCGAATAGGCGTCTTTGAATTGCTGACCGGCGACCGCAAGCGCTGCGGCGGACAGCGCGCGCGGCGCCGACGATCTTGCCCCCGGCAGGGTTCTGACCGCCGACGAGACGGCAGCGGCGGTCTCGAATATCGTGCCGTGTTCGGGGCCTGACATGTCTTTTAAAGCTTCTCCCCGCCTCCGCGCTGGTCCCCCGTACGCGCCCCGGCGATGCGGCGGCAACATAGTGAACAATGTTCAAAAAAGGGTTATGCCAATTGCGCGATTTTCCGGGCGGCAATGGCGTCGCGATAGCCCGCAAGATTACCTTCCACCATTGTGGACAGCGAAAATTCGCTGCGAATTCGTGCCTTCAGGGAATGCGCGCCCAGTTGCATTTGTTCCGGATGGTCGAGCGCATCGGCGATCGCCTCGACGAGTGCTCCCGCGTCGTCGACCGCAATGAGCTTGTCCACTTGCGGACCGAAGATTTCGGGAACTCCGCCGACATTGGTGGCAATGATCGGCAGTCCGGCGGCGGCGGCTTCGAGCACGACGTAAGGCAAAGACTCCGCGCGCGACGGAATGACCAGCATTCGTCCCTTGGCGAATGCGGTGCGCGCCGGACAATGGCCGATAAAGCTGATTTGATCGGCAAGTCCGAGCTCGGTGGAAAGCGCCTGAAGCTTGGCGGCGTCCGGGCCTTCTCCGGCGATCGTCGCGGTGACGCGGCGGCCGGATCGCGCCAATAGCGCCAGCGCCTCGATCAGCACATCGATCGCCTTGACCGGGCGCAACTCGCCGACGCAGACGATGTCGGTGGCGTCGGCATTCGGCGTCACCGGCTCGAACTCCGATTCGGCGATGCCGTTGCGCACGACGCGCACCGTTGCGCGCGGCGGCGCCACGACCGAACGGTATAACTCGGCAATGTAGCCGCTTTCGAACAGAAACAGGTCGGTGTACGGATTCAGCATCCGTTCGACCGCCCGGTAAAAGCCGCCGCTGAGCGTGCCAGGACAGTAAACCAGCGAACCGCCGTGCGGCGTATAGGCGCGGATGGCGTCTGGAGCGGCGGATGTCAGGCGCACCAGAGCCGCGCCCTTGGCGCCGTGCCCGTGCAGCACGTCGGGTGCGAGCGACTTGATCCGTCGCGAAATGCGCGACAACGCATAGATGTCGTTCAAGCTCAATTGCCGGGTGATTGGAACGCGCTCGATGCCAAGCGCAAGCCGAGGCGCAAATTCGCCAAGAATGGCGTCGGCGCGGGCCCCGCCGGTCGTTGAATCGACGATCAAACCGACCCGGTGGCCGCGTTCGATCTGCCCCTTGGCCACGTCCATCACGTGCCGGAACAGCCCGCCGAGCGGAGCGCGTAAAACATGGACGATTTTCAAGCTCGTGGGGACGACGGCGGCGTGCCGCCGGCGATCCGCCGGCGTGCGCGCAACCGCCTGGCGCCGGCCGAATGAGACGCGGACGAGGATGTTGCTGAAAGGCGGCGGATCGCCCACGCGCGGAACCTTAAACTTGACGGCAAAATGTTAAGCCAATTGAGGGGCACGCCGGTTAATAAACCCTCACAACGGGAGGCCGCGCGGCCTTAACCATTCTTTCAGGAAGCGGCGCAGCCTTAACCGAATGGCAACCTTAATAGTTTGTGATCAGGCATGGCTCTGCGGTCGGTTGGCAATTATTTTCGCAAGCGTGCTGCAAGCGGCGTGGCGTCGCGTGAGGTGCCCCCGCCGCTTGCCAAAAATCCATACGATGATGCGCTCGACCTTCCGGCGCTCGGCACGACGCTCTGGCGTAAGCGGTCCAAGGTCTTGCTGCCGACCCTCGTGGTTGCACTGATCACATTTGTCGTCGTGCAAATGATTACGCCGCGCTACTCCTCGGAGGCGCGTGTTTTTCTGGAAGAGCGGGGCAACGCCTATCTTCGCCCGGACGTCGACAAGACCATTAGCGATCCGGCGATCGATCAGCAGGCGGTGACGAGCCAGGCGCAAATCATGCTGTCGCGCGATCTTGCCCTTGAAGTCATCAAGAAGCTCAATCTCGCCAAGCGTCCCGAATTCGATCCGACGCTTTCCGGTGTCTCCCCGCTGCGTGCCGTGCTCGGCCTTTTCGGCTTCGCCAAAGACCCGTTGAGCATGACTCCGGAGGAGCGCGTTCTGCAGGCCTATTACGATCGCTTGAGCGTTTATCCGGTCGAGCAGTCGCGCATTATCGACATCGATTTTCTGTCCGAAGATCCGGTACTCGCCGCCCAAGTCGCCAATGCGATCGCCGACGGCTATTTGGAGCGCCAGCGCCAGGCCAAGGAAGAGCAGGCCAAGTCGGCCGGGCAATGGCTTGCCGGCCAGATCGACACCCTGCGCAAGAATGTCGAGGAGGCCGAAGGCAAGGTTGAGGCTTTTCGCGCCAAAACCAACCTTCTGATCGGCACCAACAACACCACGCTCTCCGCCCAGTCGCTCGGCGACCTCAACGCGCAGCTTGCCGCCGCCCGCGTGCAAAAGGCCGACGCCGAAGCCAAGGCCAAGATGATCCGCGATATGCTGCGCACCGGCCAGCCGATCGAATCGTCCGATATTCTCAATTCGGAACTCATCAGGCGGCTTGCGGAACAACGCGTTACGTTGCGTGCACAGCTTGCCGAGCAGTCGGCAACGCTGTTGGGCGGTCATCCGCGCATCATCGAGCTCAAGGCGCAGATCGCCGATCTCGACAGCCAGATCAGGGCCGAGGCCGAAACCATTGCGCGCTCGTTCGAGAATGACTCAAAGCTCGCGGCTTCGCGGGTCGACACGCTGACGGCGAACCTCGATCAGCTGAAAAATCAGGCGGGCTCGACGAACGCGCAGGACGTCCAATTGCGCGCGCTCGAGCGCGATGCCAAGTCGCAGCGTGATTTGCTGGAATCCTACCTCGCCAAATATCGCGAGGCGGTTTCGCACGACACGCCGGCTTCGACGCCCGCGGACGCGCGCGTGGTTTCGCGCGCCACCCCGGCCGCCGTTCCTTCCTACCCGAAGAAGCTGCCGACGCTCCTGATCGCGACGTTCGCCACTTTGATGCTCAGCTCCGGGATGATCGTCACCAGGGAAATCTTGGCCGCGCCGGTCAACGTCGTACCGGTGCGGGCCGAGCCGGTGGTTTCGGCGTCCGATGGGCTTGGCATGCGGCTGCAGACGATCATGAACGAACCGCCGCGGCCGCCGCCGGCCCCCGGTTTTGCCGCCAGCTCGATCGTCAACGTTGCGGATAATTTGCGGCAAGCCGGCAGCGCCGGGCAGCGGCTCGCGGTGTTCGGCGCGGTGCCGGGATTAGGCACAAGCCAGGCCGCGATCAGGCTTGCCCGGGCACTCGCCGATACGTCTCGCGCGGTCTTGGTCGGACTGGCTTCCGGCGACACGGCGATCAGGGGCATATCGAGCGAACCGGCGGCCGCCGGGCTTGCCGAACTGGCCCGCGGCGCGGCCACATTCGGCGCCATCATCACCAAGGACCGGCTATCGCCGCTGCACCTGATTTCGGCGGGGCACGGACCGGTCGATCGCACCACTGTGCTCGCGGCGCCGGGCATGGTGGCGAATTTCAACGCCTTGGGGCGCAGTTACGATCACGTCATCGTCGATGCCGGCGACGCCAGCGGCCCCGAGGTCGAGCGTGTCGCCGAGATCGCGCCCCATGCGGTACTGGTGACCGAAAGCTTGGCGAGTGCCGCCACGGCCGCGGCGCGAGAGCTGTTGCTCGCCGCCGGCTTTGCCGATGTGCGCATCCTGGTCGCTGCTCGCGCCGCTGCCGGCGAGACCGCAGCCGCCGCCTAATGGCGAACGGTTGCCATCCGATCGAGGCGCATAACGCGGCAATTGACCCGGCTTCGGTCTTGGCAAAAGATCGGGTCTGGAATTGTCTTTGCAGCGGTCTTGGCAATCAACTTGTAAACAGCGACGGTTGCGCTTGACGAGGGAACTCCGGTGGCCGGACTAAAGCGGACGATCATTCGTAGCGGCCTGGAATCGCTGTATTTCACCGGCGCCCATGTTGTGCTGCGCCCGTTGTTGGGCGGCGTCGGGGCAATTCTGACTCTGCATCATGTGCGGCCGCCGCGCCCGGACCGGTTCCAACCCAATCGTCTTCTTGAAGTGACGCCGCGCTTTCTCACGCGGGTGGTGCGCACGCTGCGCCGGTCCGGTTTTGATTTTCTCAGCCTCGACGAGATGCACCACCGCATGACCGAGCGGGATTTTTCGCGCCGCTTCGTGTGCCTGACCTTCGACGACGGCTATCGCGACACGCTGCAGTGGGCCTATCCGATCCTCAAGGACGCCGAGGTGCCGTTCGCCGTCTACGTGCCGACGAGTTTTCCGGATCGTCTCGGCGAATTGTGGTGGCTGGCGCTCGAAGCCGTGATCGCGCGCAACGATCGCATCGGCCTGGCGATCGACGGCAGGGATCGCAAATTCGACTGCCGCACGGTCGCTGAAAAGCGCGCGCTCTACGACGAACTTTACTGGTGGCTGCGCAGCCGCTCCACCGAAGCCGAATTGCGCGAAGTAGTCCGCAATCTGGCCGCCTTTTATCATGTCGATATTGCGGCATTCTGCAACGAGCTGTGCATGAGCTGGTCCGAACTCGCCGAGCTCGCCGCCGACCCGCTGGTCACGATCGGCGCCCACACCGTCACCCATCCGATGCTGGCAAAGCTCACGCGGGATGCGGTGCGTTCGGAAATGGATTTGAGCCGTTCGGTGATCGAAGCCGCGCTGGCGCTGCGCCCGCAGCATTTGTCCTATCCGTTTGGCGACCGCACGTCGGCCGCGGCGCGCGAATTCGAAATCGCGGCCGAGCTCGGCTTCAAGACCGCCGTAACGACGCGGCCCGGGGTGCTGTTTCCCGGGCACAGCCAGCGCATGCTGGCGCTGCCGCGGATTTCGCTCAACGGCGACTATCAGCGCATCCGTTACGTGCGGGTGCTGTTGTCGGGCGCCGCGACCGCGATGTGGAACGGGTTTCGCCGCTTGGACGCCGCCTGATCGGATTTAGCGTCGCGGCCCGCTCATCCATGAGATGATCGGCATGGCCGGCAACACCCAGCCTAGCCCGGCGACGACATAATAGCTGATCGACAGCGCGGTGTTGTCGCGGATCGCGGGAGTTTGTGCCAGCGCCATCGCGACGAGCGCCCACACGATCACCAGGACAAGGAGCACGACCGCCCCGATAAATTTGCGCAAACGAATGGGCATGGCGGCGCGGGTTCCAGGCGACAACGGCCGTGTTGCGAGGGTAGGGGGCAGCACTATATGGTCCGTGCGTCCACGACAAGCGCCCCTGCACAAGAGCCGAGAACGATCGATCGAGATGGCGGACCGAGTTTCACCGCAACCGTTGATACGGCTTTGGCTCTTTGCCGTCGCCGCGCTGGTGCTGGCGATGGTGCTGGTCGGCGGCGCGACGCGGCTCACCGAGTCCGGGCTGTCGATCACCGAATGGCAGCCGGTCATGGGCGTCGTGCCGCCGCTTAACCTGGCGCAATGGCAGGCCGAGTTCCAGAAATATCAAGCCATCCCGCAATACCACGCGCTCAATCAAGGCATGAGCCTTGACGCGTTCAAGTCGATTTTCTGGTGGGAATGGACGCACCGGCTGATCGGCCGCCTGATCGGGGCGGTGTTTCTCGTCCCATTGCTCTGGTTTTTGTGGCGCGGCTCAATTGGCAGAAGCTTGCGCAACCGGCTGTGGCTGATTTTCGGGCTGGGCGCGCTGCAAGGCGCGGTCGGCTGGTGGATGGTGGCCTCCGGTCTCGCGAACCGCATCGAAGTGTCGCAATACCGGCTGGCGACGCATCTCGTGCTGGCCTGTCTGATCTACGTCGCGATTTTATGGACCGCGCTGCGGCTCGGCCCCGATCAGCCGAAGCTCGCGCCGGCGCGCATCCGCTACGGGGCCGCAGGTTTGTTGGCGCTGGTGCTGGCGCAAATCTATCTCGGCGCGCTGGTCGCGGGCCTGCGCGCCGGTTATGTCTACAACACCTGGCCGCTGATCGACGGCGCGTTCATCCCGAGCGCCGCGCGCTTGTTCTTCGACACGCCGCTGTGGCGCAATTTCTTCGAAAATACGCTGACCGTGCAGTTCGACCACCGCATGCTGGCTTATACCATTTGGGCGGGCGCCGCGTTGCATGGCTTCGACATCGTGCGCACGATGGGGAAGGGGCGGCCGCTGACCGGCGCACTGGTGCTGTTCGGCGCGATCACGGTGCAGGCCGCGCTCGGCATCTGGACATTATTGATGGTGGCGCCGCTGCCGCTTTCGCTCGCGCATCAGGCGATGGCGATGTTGGTGCTGGCCGCCGCGACGGTGCACACGGCATTGACGGTTGCGCTCAAGCGTCCCGCGGCCGTCAGCGACCCCGGCGGCTTGACGCTCCAGCCGGCAAGCGGAGGCCGATGAGGAATCAATCCGCCAGCGCCTGATCGAGGTCGGCGATGATGTCTTCTTTGTCCTCGATGCCGATCGACAACCGCACCACGTCGGGTCCGGCGCCGGCTTGCACCTTCTGCGCATCGGACAGCTGGCGGTGCGTGGTCGAAGCCGGGTGGATGATCAGCGAGCGGGTGTCGCCGATATTGGCGAGATGCGAGAACAGCTTTACGTTGGAGACGAGCTTGACGCCGGCGTCGTAGCCGCCCTTGAGCCCGAAGGTGAATACCGCGCCGGCGCCGCTCGGGCAATATTTCTTGGCGAGGTTGTGATAGCGGTCGCCAGCCAGTCCCGGATAGCTGACCCACGCCACTTTGTCGTGCGTGGAGATCCATTGCGCGACGGCGAGCGCATTGTCGCAATGCTTTTGCATGCGCAGCGGCAGCGTCTCGATGCCGGTCAGGATCAGGAATGAATTGAACGGCGAGATCGCCGATCCGATGTCGCGCAGCGCCAGCACCCGGCAGGCGATGGCGAAGGCGAAATTGCCGAAGGTCTCGTGCAGCACGATGCCGTGATATTCCGGCCGCGGCTCGCACAGCATCGGATAGCGCCGTTCGCGCGACCAGTTGAAGGTGCCGCCGTCGACGATCATGCCGCCGATCGAATTGCCGTGGCCGCCGAGAAATTTGGTCAGCGAATGGATGACGATGTCGGCGCCGTGCTCGAACGGCTTGCACAGATACGGCGTCGCCAGCGTGTTGTCGACGATGTAAGGCACGCCGGCGCGCCGCGCGATCTGCGCCACCGCCGCCATGTCGGTGAGGACGCCGCCGGGGTTGGCGATCGATTCGGTGAAAATCGCCTTGGTCTTGGGGCTGATCGCCCGCTCGAACGACGGCAGATCGTCGGGGTCCGCCCACACCACGTTCCAGCCGAAATTCTTGAACGCATGGTTGAACTGATTGATCGAGCCGCCGTAGAGCTTTTTCGAGGCGACGAACTCGTCGCCCGGCTGCAGCAAACAATGAAACGCCAGAACCTGCGCGGCGTGGCCTGAGGCCGCCGCCAGCCCCGCAGTGCCCCCTTCGAGCGCGGCGACGCGCTCTTCGAGCACCGCCGTCGTCGGGTTGCCGATCCGCGTATAGATATTGCCGAAGGTCTGCAGGCCGAACAGCGATGCGGCGTGATCGACGCTTTCGAACACGTAGGACGTTGTCTGGTAGATCGGGGTCGCCCGCGCGCCGGTCGTCGGATCGGGCTGGGCGCCGGCGTGTACCGCAAGCGTGGAAAAGCCCGGGATGCGTTCGCTCATCGTCTGTCCCTCTCGGCCGCGGAACCGCGTTCGTTCCCGTTTATAGGAGCCGCGGAACCGCGTTCGTTCCCGTTTATAGGACCGGCCAAGGGCGTACAAGGCGGCGTCAAGGCGCGGCGCTCTATTGCCTTAACGGGCGAAGGATCGGAAAGGACGCTGTCGCAGAAATACTAGCAGCGAGAATTGTATTCTTCAGCCGCGTGCTGGCTTTAGCGCGCGGATGCCGTTTGCGGATGGTAATGCGTCAGTGCGGTCCGGCAGGCTGGAGAGATACGGGAGCGGTTCGATAT
The DNA here is from genome assembly GCA_036267435.1 of Xanthobacteraceae bacterium. Lineage (GTDB taxonomy): Bacteria > Pseudomonadota > Alphaproteobacteria > Rhizobiales > Xanthobacteraceae > BOG-931. The sequence goes on from DATAWA010000020.1 coordinate 26,346, forward strand.
CAGACATGTTGCCACGCGCTCGCGGTCCGGGATGTACGCCGAACAGACCGACATGGCGTCCTGCATGCAGGCTTGCTGACCGGACTCTTCGGCGAGCACCGGCCCCAAAAGCGGGCCGCAAGAGATCGCGACCGTGAGTGAAGCAAGGGCAAGCACAGTGCGCATCTTCATAGCATCCTCCTGAAATAGGCTGCCGCATATCAAGAGCGTCGAGTCCGCTTTGTAGACGCGCGAACGAAAAGAAGGTTCCGGCCGATGGCGCCCGGACCTTTCCACTGTTAACGCCAGGTTTTTTAGAAAAAAGCCGTGATCGTTCGCGGCGACGGACTTCTATGCCGCCACACTAATGGAAATGCCTGACGGCTTCGCGGCAGGCCGGCGAAATTTTGCGGCGATTGGCAATAAGGCAGTGCGCGACGCGGACGCGGTCGGGTATGAACTGCCCGCAATAGGTTTGCGCATCCATGATGCAGGCGCTTTTGTCTTCTTGTGCGTCGGCGCGAGCGGCGACGGAGGCGAACATCAAGCCAGACAGCATCAGTGCAGCGGCGACATAGAATTTCATGATCGGTTTCCTGCTTGGCGACGCATTAGACGCGCCAATCGTGAAGAAAGTTCGATGGGGGCGGCATGGGCGGAACTCTTTAGCGGCCAGCCTCTTCGCGTTGCACGCGATCGGCCGCTTCGGTGGTGCCGCCCTGGGCGCTCGAGCGGTCGAGCGTCATGCGCTGAACGCCGCCGAGCGTTGCCTTTTTGGAGCTGAGAGTGCGGGTATTGACGCCCATCCAGGCGATCTCCGACGACAATCTGCCATATTCGATCTTGGGACAGCGGTTCATTACCACTTTCAGGCCATTGGCCTCGGCCAACGCCGCGGCTTCGTCATTGCGTATGCCGAGCTGCATCCAGATGACTTGCGGACGCGGCTTGAGGTCGAGCGCCTCCTTCGCGATCGCCGGCGCGTATTGCGCGCCGCGAAAAATATCGACCATGTCGATCGGCTCGGGAATGTCGGCAAGCCGCGCATAGATCGTCTGCCCGAGCAACCGATGTCCGGCGTGCCCGGGATTGACCGGGATCATGCGATAGCCGCGTTCGAGCAGATATTTGAAGGCGAAGTAGCTCGGCCGGCTCTCTTTTTCCGAGGCCCCAACCATGGCGATGGTCTTCACGGTATTGAGAATGCCGCGAATGTAACTGTCCGGATAGGAATCGTGGTTCATTGCCGGCGCCGGGTCCTCAGCGGTCCTGCCACTGCGGCGCGCGCTTCTCGATGAAGGCGGCGATGCCTTCCTCGGCGTCGCGGGCCAACATGTTCTCAACCATGACCTCGGAAGCATATTTGTAGGCCTCGGCCAGCGGCATTTCGGCTTGCCGGTAGAACGCTTCCTTGCCGATTTTGACGGTGAGCATCGATTTGGCGGCAATTTTGCGCGCAAGCCCGATCGCCTCAGTGCGCTCGCGGCCGGCGGCGGTGACATGATTGACAAGCCCGATGCGGGCCGCGTCCGCTGCCGTAATCAGTTCGCCGGTGAGCAGCATTTCCATGGCGTGCTTGCGCGAGACGTTGCGCGACAGCGCCACCATGGGGGTCGAGCAGAACAGTCCGATATTGACGCCGGGCGTTGCGAACTTGGCGGTGTCAGCGGCGATGGCGAGGTCGCAGCTCGCCACCAGCTGGCAGCCGGCGGCGGTCGCGGTGGCGTGGACTGCGGCGATCACCGGCTGCGGCAGGTTGACGATCTGCTGCATCACCCCGCTGCACATCGTCATGATGTGCTTGAAGTAGCTCCGGCCGCGGTCGTCGTCCTGGCGATGCGCGTTGAGCTCTTTGAGGTCGTGGCCGGCAGAGAACGCCGGACCGTTGGCGGCAAGCACGACGACGCGCACCGTGTGGTCATGCGCTATCGCGGTGAGCGCGTCTGACAGTGCTTCGAGCAAGGCCTCGGACAGGCTGTTGCGCGCCGCCGTCCGGTTCAGCGTCAAAATGGCGATACCGGCATGGTCTCCGCTTAGATCTTCGCGCAGCAGAATCAGCTCCGACGAGGAGGCAGCCGTTTTTGCGGTGGCGGAGCGGGCATTCATGGAACTATCCAGATTTGAGCGGGTCGGGACTTTTGCTTTTGCGCCGTTATTGGCCATTCTATCCGAGCCGGCGGGTACGGGGGAGGTAAACATGAGTGGCGGTAAAGAAAAGGCGGCGCCAAAGTTGAACCGCGAGAAGCTCCTTGCGCTTCTGCAGACCGAATTTCCCGAAGCCGCGCATGCCGTAGGGAACTACGAGATCGAGGAGGTCTGGCTCGGCGGCTGCCGGGTTCGCCGGCGGCATCATGAGGGATCGCTGCGTCCGGGCGGCACCGTTTCCGGGCCGATCATGATGGGGCTTGCGGATTTCACCATGTATTTGGCCGTGCTCTCGGCGATTGGCTGGGTGCCGCTCGCGGTAACGACCAATTTGACCATCAACTTTCTCAAAAAGCCCGGGGGTCACGATCTTCTCGCCGAAGCGCGGCTACTTAAACTCGGCAAGCGCCTTGCGGTGGGCGAAGTGGCGCTGCGCTCCGACGGTGACGAGGATCTGGTGGCACACGTGACCGCAACCTACTCAATTCCGGCTTAGCGGCGGGGCTTAGGTAATTAATTACCTCCAACATAACATATTGACCCATTTAAAGTTTCCAAGATGGATTGACGCCGCGATAGGGCGCCGCTAGAAACCGCGCCTCGCTAGTGCGTGCGGCCGAACCGCCGTAGCCAAGAACGGATGCGGATATGAAGAGCTTTTCTGCCAAACCGGCTGAGGTCGAGAAGAAGTGGGTCATGATCGACGCCGAAGGTTTGATCGTCGGCCGCCTGGCCTCGCTCGTAGCGCTGCGGCTTCGCGGCAAGCACAAGCCGTCGTTCACGCCCCATGTCGACTGCGGCGACAATGTCATCGTGATCAACGCCGCCAAAGCGGTGCTGACCGGGCGTAAAGTCGAGCAGAAAGTGTACTACCGGCACACCGGATATATCGGCGGCATCAAGGAGCAGACCGCGAAGGCGATTCTGTCCGGCCGTTTCCCGGAGCGGATCGTGGAAAAAGCGGTCGAGCGCATGCTGCCGCGCGGTCCGCTCGGCCGCCGTCAACTCGGCAATTTGCGGGTTTATCCGCACGCCGAACATCCACACGCCGCGCAACAGCCGGAACAGATCGATATTGCGGCCATGAACCGCAAGAATAAGAGGACCGCCTAATGGCCGAGACGATTCAAACGCTCGAAGAGCTGTCGTCACTCAAACCGGCGGCGGCGCCGGCTGCGCCCAAATACGTGCAAAAGCTCGACAAGCAGGGCCGAGCCTATGCCACCGGCAAGCGCAAGGACGCCGTGGCGCGGGTGTGGATCAAGATGGGCGCCGGAAAAATTCTGGTCAACGATCGCGTGGTGGAAACCTATTTCGCCCGGCCGGTTTTACGAATGCTCATCCAGCAGCCGTTGGTCGCCGCCAGCCGCCAGGGCCAATATGACGTTGTCTGCACGGTGTCGGGCGGTGGACTCTCGGGCCAAGCCGGCGCTGTGCGGCACGGTCTTTCCAAAGCACTGTTGCGGCATGAGCCGGAATTGCGCGGCGTGCTCAAGAAGGGCGGCTTCCTGACCCGCGATCCCCGCGTGGTCGAGCGCAAGAAATACGGCCGCGCCAAAGCCCGCCGCAGCTTCCAGTTCTCGAAGCGGTAATTTGTCGTCCCGGGACGCGGGCTTTCGCCCGCGGGCCCGGAACCTATATATTCACGCATCGATCGGATTTCGAAGGCCGGCGCTGATACCTGCACGGCGGTGGCTATGGATTCCGGACTTGCCGCTTTCGCGGTAATCCGGAATGACACATCAAAAAAACGCCATGGTGCGGATTTCGATGCTCTCGCGCGGGCGGGCATTCGGCGGCGAGGTCGGATCTTCGAATGCGGTATGCGCGGTCCAGCGGGCGCGGCCGTCCTTTTCCGAATCGAACACCTTGAAGACGTAGGCCTCCTCGCGCCGCATGCGCGGAAACCAATACCATTGGTGCGCCGGATTATATTTGATGGCGAAGGTCTGGCCGATGCGGCCGGGCGCGCGCCGCTCCGAGATAATCATGTCGCTGGGCGCCAGCGTTTGCGCGTCCGCCATGGCCAGCGGATAGGTCTCGACCGGATGCCGGATTGGCCGCCACACTTGAATGATGGCGAAGCGGCGCTTGAGCAGGTCCTCGGCCTCGTTCGGAAGAATATCGCGCACCCGCTGCGGCGCCGACCATTCGGTATAGTCGTTGTGCACGCGGCGCACGACTTCGCGTATCTGCTTTGCTTCCCGCAATTGGTCGTCGGCGGTGCGCAAGGTATGATCGAACACGACGACGCGCTTGGCGCCGCTCTCTGCTTTGATCAGCGCCTCCATTTCCGGATAGTAGACGCGCTTGATCGTGTCCTCGTCGTAAAAGTCCGCGACTTTGGTGTCGTGCTGCACGAAACGGAAGCCGTGCCGCTCCAGCACGAAGTCCTTGGCCTGCGGCCGGCCGTTGTGGATGGTGACACGCCGAGGATCGGGCGTGCCGCCGGAACGCGCGTCGCTTCCGCCGGGGCTCGCCACAATGGTGAAAACCTTGCTGCCGTCGTCGACGATGTAATTCAGCGTTGCCTCGACCGTCGCCGGCTGTTGGGTGTCGCGGACGGCCTCGAACTCTGCAGTGAGCGCCATGGGGAACTCCTAGGGCATTCCTGGGGAACCGTGCTGGGCTCTTAATCTATGGGCGGATCGCGGCGGCGGGAAGGGTCGTTAAAATAATCCCGCGGCGGTTTACCTCCCGGCAAGCCTAATCGCCGGCTTTGGCTCGGTGGTAACGCCTATGGAAGGCCCGGCCTCTAATTTGCCGCCAGTTTAGTCGCTGGGTCGTGTCGGCATGCATCTTGATCCGCCAACCATCTCCGTCATGACGGTGTTCGTCGCCGCGCTCCTCGGCGCGCTCTTGGTGTTTGGCGGCCTGCAGAACCGCAGCGTTCGTGCCCCGATGTGGTGGGGCGCGGCCCATATCATCAACGCCGGCGGCTTTGCGCTTTTGACGTCACGCGGCGCCTTGCCGAATTTCCTCAGCATCGACGTGGCAAACGCTCTGGTGCTCTTGGGCTATGGATTGACCTGGACCGGCGCGCGGGTTTTCGACGGCAGGCCGATGCGTCCGCTCTTGGTGCTGCTGTGGCCGCTGACCTGGATGCTGTTGTGCCGGATACCGGCCTTCGCCGACGACGTGGCGGCCCGGCTCATCGTTGGCTCGACCTTGCTGGCGCTGCTCGTCCTGCTGACGGCTGAGGAGTTCTGGCGCGCCCGCGGCGAGCCCTTGATGTCGCGATGGCCGATGATCGTGGTGCTGCTCGCCCAAGCCTGTGCGCTGGTGGTGCGCGTGCCGGTGATTTTGTTGAGCGCCGCTTTCGGAAACGACTTCGTCTTCAACAAGCTGTCTTTTACGCTGCTCGCCTTCGGCACCTTGTTGTACACCGTGGTGCTGGCGTTCCTGCAGCTCAACATGACCAAGGAGCGCACCGAACTCAAACATAAGATCAATTCGCTGGTCGATCCGTTAAGCGGCGTCGCCAATCGGCGTGCGTTTCTCGACGGCGCCGCAACCTTGTTCGCGCGCCAGGACGGCGATCGCGAGCCGCTTGCGGTCCTGCTCTTCGACCTCGATCATTTTAAGCAAATCAACGACCAATTCGGCCATGCCACCGGAGACGCGGTGCTGCAGATTTTTGCCACGACGGCGACGCAGACGCTCGGCGCCGATATCCTGTTTGCCCGGATCGGCGGCGAGGAATTCGCTTGCTGCGTGCCGGTCGGCGACATCGACGAGGCTTTTGCGATCGCCGACCGTGTCCGCCGCAATTTCGCCGCGGCCGCGGCGCGCTTCGATCGGCGCTTCGCGCCGAGTGTCAGCGCCGGCGTCACGCTCGGCGGCGATCCGCAAGCGACGGTGACGGAGCGCCTCGCGATCGTCGACCGGGCGCTCTATCGCGCCAAGGAGCTTGGCCGCAATCGCGTCGAGATCGAAATGCCGCAAGGCGACGCCGCCAATGCGGGTTCACGCTCGATCGTGCCGATCATCGGGCCCGATCGCGGCACCGCGCAATCGGCGACCCGCCGCTGGCGCATCGCGTCCTGACAGGCGGCGGCCTTAGCGGTTGCGGTTTTGCCAATCTGGTGCCTTCAATTTTCAAAATTTTATTTCAGCAAACCCGCGCGACCTGCGATACTCCCGGCAAAGCCTGATCCGCAAACGTCCACCAAAGTTCCGTTAGCCGTGATAGGTAGTTCTCCCTATTGAGGTGAGGAGCATCGCGGCAATGGTTGCACGCCTGGCGGCGGCGTCGATGTCGCTCGACATCGACACCCTCTTTGTTATCGCGACTTGCGTGACCGTCTTGCTCGGGCTGTTTCTGTTGTTCGCCTGGACGCAGGACCGCATTCAAGCGCTCGCCTGGTGGGGTTGGGCGTATCTGCTCGGTGGGTTTTCCAGCGCGCTCTGGCAAGCGGGGAGCATTGTTTCGCTGCCATTGCCGGCGGCGTTCGCCGACGATTTCCTGTTCATCGCGGTGGGCATGATCTGGACCGCGGCGCGGCTGTTCCACGGTCGCGAGGTGCGATGGGGCGCGATGTGCTTTGGCGCCGTGGTCTGGGCCGCAAGCGGCATCGCGCCGGGATTTCCGCATTCGCCTTCAGCCCACATCATGCTGAGCTCGATGATTGTCGCGACCTACACCTTTCTGATCGCCGCGGAGCTGTGGCGCGAGCGAAGAAAGACGCTGATCCGGCGCTGGCCGGCGCTGTTCGTGCCGATGCTGCACGGCACGATTTTTCTGTTTCCGGTGGCGCTGGCAAGCGTCGGCGTGGAAAGACTCGCGAACGGGTGGATCGCGGTCTTCGCCATCGAGGTGGTGCTCTATGTAGTCGGCGCCGCCTTTATCGTGCTGGTGCTGGCCAAGGATCGCGCGGTGAACCGCTACAAGGCGGCAGCCGAGACCGACCCGCTGACGTCGCTCTTCAACCGTCGCGGCTTCTTTGCCGCCGCCGCCGCCCTGATGAATGGAGCCAAAGCCGGCAAGGCGCCGGTCAGCGTGCTCGCTTTCGATCTCGATCACTTCAAGTCCGTCAACGACCGTTACGGCCATAAAACAGGCGACCTGGTCTTGGCCCTGTTTGCCAGAGTCGTCCGCTCGACGACGCGCGCCGGCGACGTGATCGGCCGCATCGGCGGCGAGGAGTTCGTCGCGGTGCTGCCGGGAACGCTCGACGACGCCTGCATCGTCGCCGAGCGGGTGCGCGCCGCATTCGAGAAGGCCGCGATGGCGCCCGACGGCCCGCAAATCCCGGTGACCGTCAGCATCGGGGTGGCTTGCGGCTTGCCCGATGCCACGATCGACGTGCTGATCGCTCGCGCCGACGCGGTGCTCTACCGCGCCAAGGCGAACGGTCGTAACCGCGTCGAGCCGGACGATGCGATGGTGTTAAGCGGCGCCGAGCGCCAGGTCGATGTGCGGGGCCAGATGAAGCTCGCCGCGATGCCTGCGTTGCGCACCATCACGGTGCCGATTCTGGTGCGGTGAGGGGCTGGCGCGGCGCGGAAGTGGCGAAACGTAGAGCGCGTGGCAATTAAGTGCGCTGTCACCGTAATTTCGAGCTTTCCTTGAGCAGCTAATACGAATCTTGCCGGCTGTCCCAGATCTTTTGCATGTTTGCATCGAACGCAAGGTCATCCTTGCGCAGTTCGGCAAACACCGCGCGCGAGCGTTCGTCGGCGAGTATATCTTCGGTACCGCTCGCGATGCCTTCGAGCACGCGTGCGGCGATATCGGCGGGGCTCGACTTCGGCGCCATGAGGCCCGCGGTCATGTCGGTGTCGATGTAGCCGGCATAGACGCCGATCACCAGCGTGCCTTGCGCGCGCAGCTCAAAACGGACCGCCTTGGTCAGCGACCATTCGGCCGCCTTAGAGGCGCAATAGGAGCCCTGCGTCGGCGCATTGAAGAAGCTTACGACGGAGAGCATATTGACCAAAACGCCGCCCCCGTTGCGCTTCAGCACCGGAGCAAACGCACGACACATGGCGAGCGTGCCGAGATAATTCGTCTCGATCTCCAGCCGCGCGTCATCCATCGTCGGCGCGCCGAGCGCCGGGACGAAGCGCGCAACCCCAGCATTGTTGATCAAGATACTGACGTCGTGGCACCGTGTGGCGGCGGATGACACCTGTCCGATGTTGGTGATGTCGAGTTGCACCGGCTCGACAACGGCGTCGCAAGCGCCGCCCTCGATCTTGCGCGCCGCGGCGTAGATTTTGGTGCAGCCCGCATCCCGCAGCGCCTGGACGAAGGCGCGGCCCAGGCCGCGGTTGGCGCCGGTCACCAACGCCGTCAATCCGTCGATCTTCATGTTTCTCGATACCCCACAAGCGCAACTGCGAATGACCCGTTTCTGCCCTCAGCTCGTCGACGGCCAAACATAACAGGCAATCACACGCCGACCCTCGTCATTATCAATCAAGCCCGGAGATGGGTTGAATCATCAAGCCGCAGATGGATTGAGCGTAGAGCGAAACCCATCGGCTTCGGCCGGCGGTCCCACCATGGTTTCGCTTCGTTCAACCCATCCTGCAAATTTGCCAAAGAAAAAGGGCGCCAAAGAAAAAGGGCGCCGCGGCGCCCTTTGAGTTGCATCGCAAACTGCGATGCCGGGAGGAAAACACACGCCGAGAGTTACAACAAAGCGTTACGACGAATAATACATCTCGAATTCGACCGGGTGCGGGGTGTGCTCGAAGCGGATGATCTCGCTCATCTTCAGGTCGACATAGGCGTCGATGAAGTCGTCGTCGAACACGCCGCCGGCCTTGAGGAAGCCGCGGTCCTTATCGAGCTCTTCGAGCGCCTGGCGGAGCGAGCCGCACACGGTCGGAATTTTTTTCAATTCCTTCGGCGGCAGATCGTAGAGATCCTTGTCGACCGCTTCGCCCGGATCGAGCTTGTTCTTCACCCCATCGAGGCCGGCCATCAGCATCGCCGCGAAGGCGAGATACGGATTGGCGAGCGGGTCGGGGAAGCGCACTTCGACGCGCTTGGCCTTCGGGTTCGTCGTGTAGGGAATGCGGCAGGACGCCGAGCGGTTGCGTGCCGAATAGGCGAGCAGCACCGGCGCCTCGAAGCCCGGCACCAGCCGCTTATAGGAGTTGGTCGTCGGATTGGTGAAGGCGTTGATCGCCTTGGCGTGCTTGATGATGCCGGCGATATAGGACAAGCAGGTCTCCGACAGGTCGGCATATTTGTTGCCGGCGAATACCGGCTTGCCGCTTTTCCAGATCGACTGATGGCAATGCATGCCGGAACCGTTGTCGCCGTAGATCGGCTTCGGCATGAAAGTCGCGGTCTTGCCGTAGACCTGGGCGACCTGCTGGATGCAGTATTTGTAGATCTGCATCTGGTCCGCCATCATCGTCAGCGGCGAGAATTTCATGCCGAGTTCGTGCTGGGCGGAGGCGACCTCGTGGTGGTGCTTCTCGACCTTCACCCCCATGCGCGCCATGGCGGCGAGCATTTCCGAGCGCATGTCCTGCACCGAATCCTGCGGCGGTACCGGGAAGTAGCCCTTCTTCGTCCACACCCGGTGGCCGAGATTGCCGCCTTCATAATCGGTGTCGGAATTGGTCGGGAACTCGACCGAGTCGAGCTTGAAGCCGGTGTTATAAGGTTCGGCCTTGTACTTGACGTCGTCGAACACAAAGAACTCGGCTTCCGGCCCGAAATAGATCGTGTCGCCGACGCCCATCGACTTCACCATGCCCTCGGCGCGCTTGGCGATGCCGCGCGGGTCGCGGTTATAGGGCTCGCCGGTGGTCGGCTCGAGCACGTCGCAGACCAAAACCAGCGTGGTCTCGGCGAAAAACGGATCGATGCAGGCCGATGACGGATCGGGCATCAGGCACATGTCGGATTCATTGATCGCTTTCCAGCCGGCGATCGAAGAACCGTCGAACATCTGACCTTCGGCGAAGGTGTCTTCCTCGATCATGCCGATGTCGAAAGTGACGTGTTGCCACTTGCCGCGCGGATCGGTGAAGCGGAAATCAGCGTATTTTACATCGCTGTCCTTGATCATCTTCATGACATTCTTTGGCGTCGTCATGGTAGGCGTACCTTTCGTGGTGTTGGATGGTGCGTCCGGCGCGGGTCCTGCGGTGGGCCGGCCGGCGGCAGCGGAACAACCGGCAATTCAAAGTCAGATGGCGTCCGTTCCGGATTCCCCCGTCCTGATCCGGATGGCTTCTTCAATGTTCGAGACGAAAATTTTTCCGTCGCCAATCCGCCCGGTCTGGGCGGCGCGGCGGATCGCCTCAATTGCTTTTTCGACCATGTCGTCACCAAGCACAATCTCGATCTTCACCTTGGGGAGAAAATCGACCACGTATTCAGCACCGCGGTACAACTCCGTGTGCCCCTTCTGGCGGCCGAACCCCTTGGCTTCGGTGACGGTAATGCCCTGAAGGCCGACCTCCTGCAGCGCCTCCTTCACTTCGTCGAGCTTGAACGGCTTGATAATCGCCTCAATTTTCTTCATCGCGTCTCTTCTCCCGGCTCCCTGATGAGCAAATCATCCGCGGAACCGAGCCATGGTTAGCAGGTCCCGTGCCAAGGCCATTGCGGCACGGAAACTCCCGCTGGATCAATAAACTAGACCGTGGTTTGACAAGGTCTGCGGGTGCCCCGAACGAGCCGCCGCCGTCAAACTAGGCACGCTGCCCAATATCCCGTCAATGGCTAAGCCGGCGTGGCGCGAGCGGCATTTTCGCGTCATCCATGCATTGGCTATGGTGGGGCGATGATTGAAATTCTCACCAACGCCGAAATGGCGCAGGCCGACCGGCTGGCAATCGCCGGAGGCGTGGCGGGCATCAGGCTGATGGAAAATGCTGGCAGCGCCGTTGCCGAGGCGGTGGTCGCGCGCCGGCCGGGCGGCAGCCGTGTCGTCGTGGTCGCCGGCCCCGGAAATAATGGTGGCGACGGCTTTGTCGCGGCGAAGCTTCTGGCGGCGCGCGGCTTCGCCGTCGAGCTGCTGCTGGCCGGCGACGCCAAAGCGCTCAAAGGCGACGCTGCGCTCGCAGCCAAGGCATGGACCGGTCCCATCGCAGCGGCCGCGCCCGGCCGGCTTGCTGATGCCGACATCGTCATCGACGCGCTGTTCGGCGCCGGCCTCGACCGGCCGGTCGAAGGGCTGCCGCGTGCCTTGATCGAGGCGATGAACGCGCAAAGCGCACCGATTGTCGCCGTCGATCTGCCGAGCGGCATCAACGGCACGGCGGGGGCGCCGATGGGCGTAGCCGTGAATGCCGCTCACACTGTCACGTTCTTTCGCAAGAAGCCGGCGCACCTGCTGCTGCCCGGCCGGCTGCATTGCGGCACATTGAGCGTTGCCGATATCGGCATTCCGGCGTCCGTGCTGGCCGGCATCGCGCCCCAGACCTTCGAGAACGTTCCGGCGCTGTGGCGCGCCAAATTTCCGGCGCCGCAGCTTGCCGGGCACAAATACGACCGCGGCCACGCCGTGGTGGTGTCGGGTCCGTCGTGGTCGACGGGAGCGGCACGGCTGTCCGCCCGCGGTGCCTTGCGCGCCGGCGCAGGCTTAGTGACCATCGCTAGCCCGCGCGAGGCGCTGGCGGTCAATGCTGCGGCAACGACCGCCGTAATGGTGCGGCCGGTCGATGGGGCTGCCGAACTGACGACGTTCCTCACCGACCGGCGCTTCAATGCGGTCGCCATCGGGCCCGGCATTGGCGTCGATGACTCCACCTGCGAATGCGTGCTGGCGGCCCTCGGCGAGGATCGGGCGGTGGTGCTCGATGCCGATGCCATGACGAGCTTCGCCAAGGCGCCGCAACGTCTCGCCGAGGCGATCAAGGCGCGCGCCGGCAAGGCTACGGTTCTGACCCCCCATGAGGGCGAATTTGCACGATATTTCGGTTCATTGGATGAAAAAGCTGAAGCTGGATCGAAACTCGAAAGAGCCCGCCTCGCGGCCACGCTCACAGGTGCAACCATCGTCCTGAAGGGCGCCGACACAGTGACCGCGGCGCCCGACGGCCGCGCCTCGATTGCCGCCAACGCGCCGGCCTATCTCGCCACCGCCGGTGCCGGTGACGTGCTCACCGGGATCACCACCGGCCTCTTGGCCCAGGGCATGCCGGCTTTCGAGGCGGCCTCGGCCGCGGTTTGGATGCACGGCGAGGCCGCCAATGCGTTCGGCCCGGGACTCATCGCCGAGGATTTACCCGAAATGCTGCCACGGGTTTACCGGCGCTTACTCGTCTGAAATCTACGCCCGCGAGGCGGTCCGATCTGCCGCATTTTGTGGTAGCTTGCCGGTCGTGCATGATGTAGACCGCGCCGGCGAGGCCGCCCTGCAGTCTGCGGGCGTGGCGGAATTGGTAGACGCGCGGGATTTAGGTTCCCGTGACGAAAGTCGTGGGGGTTCGAGCCCCTCCGCCCGCACCAGCCGGGCGGTTTTTTTACAACTTGGCCGGGATGCGCTCGATCTCGCGCCGTGATGAGTAATGCCGATGCAGGTGACTGAAACATCCGCCGCGGGTCTCAAGCGGGAATACCGCGTTGTCGTGCCCGCAACCGATTTGGAAGCCCGCGTCAACGAGCGGCTCGACGACCTCAAGGGCCGCGTCCAGCTGCGCGGCTTTCGCCCCGGCAAAGTACCGGTGGCCCACCTCAAGCGCCTCTACGGCAAATCGGCGATGGCCGAGGTCATCGAGGCCGCAGTGCGCGAGGTCAACACCAAGATCGTCGCCGACCACGGCTTCAAGCTCGCCACCGAGCCGAAAGTGGTGCTGCCCACGGACGAGGGGGCGGTCGAGGGCGTCATCGCCGGCAATGCGGACCTGGCTTACACGGTCGAGATGGAGATCGTGCCGCCGATTACGCTCGCCGATTTCAAATCCATCAAGCTCGAGCGGCTGACGGCGCCGGTGACCGATGAGGAGGTCGATCAGGCGCTGCAAACGCTGGCCGAGCAGAACCGGCCCTTTGCGGCCAAGGCCGAAGGCGCCGAAAAAGGCGACCGCGTCACCATATCCTTCAGCGGCACGCTCAATGGCGAAAGCTTCGAGGGCGGCTCCGGCGAGGACGTGCCGATCACGCTTGGATCGGGCCAGTTCATCCCCGGCTTTGAGGAGCATCTGACCGGCATCAAGACCGCCGAGAGCCGCAGCTTCGACGTCAAGTTTCCCGAGGACTATCCGGCGGCGGCCGTCGCCGGCAAAGAGGCGAATTTCGCTGTCACCGCGAAGACCGTCGAAGCGCCCGGCGCAGTGACGACCGACGACGCTTTTGCCAAGACATTAGGACTGGAATCGCTTGCCAAGCTCCGCGATGCGTTGCGCGAGCGCATCGAGCGGGAGCACACGGGCGCGTCGCGCCAAAAGATCAAGCGCTCGCTCTTGGACGAATTGGACGCAGGCCACAAATTCGATCCGCCGCCGACGCTGGTCGAGGAAGAGTTCAACAACGTCTGGCAGACGATCGAAAACGATCTCAAGCAGCAAGGCCGCACCTTTGCCGACGAGGGAACGACCGAGGAGAAGGCGCGGGCGGACTATCGGGGCATCGCGGAGCGGCGGGTCCGGCTCGGGCTCGTCCTGGCGGAAATCGGCGAAAAGAACAATATCAAGGTCACCGACGAGCAGTTGAGCCAGGCTGTCGTTGCCCAGGCGAGAATGCTGCCCGGCCAGGAGCAGCGGGTGTGGGATTACTACCGCAATAACCCAGCCGCGCTGGCCGCTTTGCGAGCGCCGATATTCGAGGACAAGGTCGTCGATTTCCTGCTCGAGCTTGTGGAAGTCACCGATAAGCAGGTATCCCGCGAAGAGTTGTTCAAGGAAGACGAGGAATAAGGCGGCTGTCAGGGTCGCTTTTACGTCTTGCCGGCGCAATTTCCGCACTTATCTGCGGTAATACCCGAGACAGCCGCACCACGTCGCCTAAAGCCGTCAGGCGACGCGGACGATGCGGCTTCGACAAGCAGACCGACTCAAGCCACACTAGGCGGCAGGCAGTACGACGTAGCTAATGACTATTCCCGGCGAGCCGGACCCGGTGCGCCAAATCCAGGTGACCCGGCTTCGGGCGTCCACTTCCAGGTGATCCATGCGCGACCCGGCAGAGTTTTATATGCAGCATCTTGTTCCCATGGTGGTCGAACAGACCAACCGCGGCGAACGGGCCTATGACATCTACTCGCGCCTGCTCAAGGAGCGGATCATCTTCATCACCGGGCCGATCGAGGATGGCATGGCCTCCCTGATCGTCGCCCAGCTTCTGTTTCTCGAAGCGGAAAACCCGAAAAAAGAAGTCTCGATGTACATCAACTCGCCGGGCGGGGTCGTGACCTCGGGCTTGGCGATTTACGACACGATGCAATTCATCCGCCCGCCGGTCTCGACGTTGTGCACCGGGCAGGCGGCCTCGATGGGCTCGCTTTTGCTTGCCGCCGGCGCCAAGGATTTGCGCTTTGCGTTGCCTAATGCCCGGATCATGGTGCACCAGCCGTCCGGCGGGTTCCAAGGCCAGGCGACCGACATCATGCTGCACGCCCAGGAAATCTTGAACCTCAAGCGCAGGTTGAACGAAATCTACGTCAAGCACACCGGTCAACCGCTCAAGAAAATCGAGGACGCGCTCGAGCGCGACATGTTCCTGACCTCCGAGATGGCCAAGGATTTCGGCCTCATCGACAAGGTGATCGAGAAGCGTCCGGAGGAACCCGGCCTCAAGACGGAACCGCTCCTCAAGGGCGTGAGCTAGGCTCCGGTGTCCCCGCCGCCTAAAAATGGGCTAATTCATCGGTCCAAAGCGGGAGACGGACCCCCGGGTCGAGGGTATCATCGGCGTGTGATCCGGAAAACACAGTGGTGCAAAGTCGCGTTATCGTTAATGGATTCTTGATTGGCACGCCGTTAGCATGTTCGCTTATGTGGGTGCCGGACTATAGGCAGTTTGGCGGTGCTGACGGGGGCGTAGTGCTACGGAATATTAGCGCAGTGCTTCGTAACATAGTCGGTTGAAGTGCTGCGCTGGCGAACACGGAGACTGGAATGAGCAAGGTTGGCGGCGGCGACTCCAAGAATACGCTTTACTGCTCGTTCTGCGGCAAGAGCCAGCACGAGGTGCGCAAGCTCATCGCCGGCCCGACCGTTTTCATTTGCGACGAGTGCGTCGAATTGTGCATGGACATCATCCGCGAGGAGAACAAGTCCTCGCTGGTGAAGTCGCGCGACGGGATTCCGACCCCGCGCGAGATCCGCAAAGTGCTCGACGACTACGTGATCGGCCAGGATCACGCCAAGAAAGTGCTCTCGGTTGCGGTCCACAATCACTACAAGCGGCTCAATCATCAGAGCAAGCACAACGACGTCGAACTGGCGAAGTCCAACATCCTGCTGATCGGTCCGACCGGCTCCGGCAAGACGCTCTTGGCG
This sequence comes from Xanthobacteraceae bacterium, assembly GCA_036267435.1. Classification (GTDB taxonomy): domain Bacteria; phylum Pseudomonadota; class Alphaproteobacteria; order Rhizobiales; family Xanthobacteraceae; genus BOG-931. The sequence continues at coordinate 41,883 of DATAWA010000020.1, forward strand.
CAGACGCTGGCGCGTATTCTCGACGTGCCGTTCACGATGGCGGACGCCACCACGCTCACCGAAGCCGGCTATGTCGGCGAAGACGTCGAGAACATCATCCTCAAGCTGCTGCAATCGGCCGACTACAATGTCGAGCGCGCGCAGCGCGGCATCGTCTATATCGACGAGATCGACAAGATTTCGCGCAAGTCGGACAATCCTTCGATCACCCGCGACGTCTCGGGCGAAGGCGTGCAGCAGGCGCTCTTGAAGATCATGGAAGGGACCATCGCCAGTGTGCCGCCGCAGGGCGGCCGCAAGCACCCGCAGCAGGAGTTTCTGCAGGTCGACACCACGAATATCCTGTTCGTCTGCGGCGGCGCCTTCGCCGGCCTGGAGAAGATCATTTCCGCGCGCGGCCGCTCCACCTCGATCGGCTTCGGTGCCCGGGTGGCGGCGCCGGAAGACCGCAAGCAAGGCGAGATCTTCCGCGAAGTCGAGCCTGAGGATTTGCTGAAATACGGACTGATCCCGGAATTCGTCGGCCGGCTTCCGGTGGTGGCGACCTTGGAAGATCTCGACGAGCCGTCGCTCAAGCGCATCCTCACCGAGCCGAAGAACGCGCTGGTCAAGCAATACCAGCGCATGTTCGAGATGGAGACCGTGGACCTCACGCTCGCCGATGAGGCGCTGTCGGCCATCGCGCGCAAGGCGATCGATCGCAAAACCGGCGCCCGTGGCCTGCGCTCGATCATGGAGCAAATCCTGCTCGACACCATGTTCGATCTGCCGAGCCTCGAGGGGGTGGAAGAGGTTGTGATCTCGCGCGAGGTGGTCGAGGGCGCGGCCCGGCCGCTCTACATCTATGCCGATCGATCCGATCGCGCCGGCGAGACCGGCGGAGCGAGCGCCTGACGGGTGGCCGGAACCCGCACCCGCGATTCGGCCGGCGGCCGTTTGCTCCGTCCTTGCATGGCGCAATTTTGCTGGAAAATCCGGCCTTTCTTGACAGGCCCGCAGCGCGACGCCACCTATAGCGTGCAGTCTGTCGTCACAGCGCATCCTGCGGGTTTCGATGGGCGTGCACAACAATAAGGAAGTGGGGCAATGACAAGCGCCGCCAAACCGAAACCGCTCCTGACCGCCGGTGAAAGCCGGGCCTATCCTGTTCTGCCGCTGCGGGACATCGTGGTTTTCCCGCATATGATCGTTCCGCTCTTCGTCGGCCGCGAGAAGTCCATCAAGGCGCTCGAAGAAGTGATGCGGTCGGACACGTTCATCCTGCTTGCGACGCAAAAGAACGCCTCCGACGACGATCCGGCGACCGATGCGATTTATAATGTCGGCACGCTCGCCAGCGTGCTGCAGCTTTTGAAGCTGCCCGACGGCACGGTGAAGGTGCTGGTCGAGGGCGCCGCGCGCGCCGAGGTCAAGAAATACACCGACCGCGAAGAATATTTCGAGGCGGAAGCCGTGGTGATTGCGGACTCGCCCGGCGATCAGGTCGAAGCCGAGGCGTTGGCCCGCTCCGTGGTCAATGAATTCGAAGGCTATGTGAAGCTCAACAAGAAGGTGTCGCCGGAGGTGGTGACCGTGGTCCAGCAGATCGAGGACTACGCCAAGCTCGCCGACACCGTGGCTTCGCATCTGGCCGTGAAAATTCCCGACAAGCAGTTGATTCTGGAGACGCCGACCGTCACCGAGCGGCTGGAAAAAGTGCTCGGCCTGATGGAAAGCGAGATCTCGGTTCTGCAGGTCGAGAAGCGCATCCGCACGCGCGTCAAGCGCCAGATGGAGAAGACCCAGCGCGAGTATTATCTCAACGAGCAGATGAAGGCGATCCAGAAGGAGCTGGGCGACGAAGACGGCAAGGACGAAGTCGCCGAGCTCGAAGAGAAGATCAAGCGCATCAAGCTCTCCAAGGAAGCCCGCGAGAAGGCGCAACACGAGATCAAGAAGCTGCGGCAGATGTCGCCGATGTCGGCGGAAGCCACCGTCGTGCGCAATTATCTCGACTGGCTGTTGTCGATCCCGTGGAACAAGAAATCCAAGATCAAGAAGGATCTGGCGCTCGCCGAGCAGATTCTCGACGCCGATCATTTCGGTCTGGAAAAGGTCAAGGAACGGATCGTCGAATATCTGGCCGTGCAGCAGCGCGCCAATAAATTGACCGGCCCGATCCTCTGTCTCGTCGGCCCGCCGGGCGTGGGCAAGACTTCGCTGGGCAAGTCGATCGCCAAGGCGACCGGGCGCGAGTTCGTGCGCGTGTCGCTTGGCGGCGTGCGCGACGAGGCCGAAATCCGCGGCCATCGGCGGACCTATATCGGGTCGATGCCCGGCAAGGTCATCCAGTCGATGCGCAAGGCGAAGACCTCCAATCCGCTGTTCCTGCTCGACGAGGTGGACAAGATGGGCGCCGATTTCCGCGGCGATCCGTCGTCGGCGTTGCTCGAGGTGCTGGACCCCGAGCAGAATCACGCCTTCAACGATCACTACCTCGAAGTCGACTACGATCTATCCAACGTGATGTTCATCACGACGGCCAATACCCTCAATATCCCGCCGCCGCTGATGGACCGCATGGAGATCATCCGCATTGCCGGATACACCGAGGACGAGAAGGTCGAGATCGCGCGCAAGCACCTCATTCCGCATGCGATCGTCAAGCACGGACTCGATCCGAAGGAATGGTCGATCGACGACGCTGGGCTGTTGCTGCTGATCCGGCGCTACACCCGTGAGGCCGGCGTCCGCAATCTTGAGCGCGAATTGTCAACGCTGATCCGCAAGGCGGTGAAGGAGCTGACGATCTCGAAGAAGGCCACTGTGCCGATCACGGAGGCCAACATTGCCGATTACCTCGGCGTGGCGAAGTTCCGCTTCGGCGAAGTCGAGGACGAAGATCAGATCGGCGTGGTCACGGGGCTCGCCTGGACCGACGTCGGCGGCGAACTGCTCACCATCGAAGCGGCCATGATGCCCGGCAAAGGCAAGATGACCGTGACCGGCAACCTGCGCGACGTGATGAAGGAGTCGATCTCGGCGGCGGCATCCTATGTCCGCATGCGCGCGGTCGCCTTCGGCATCGAACCGCCGGCCTTCGACAAGCGCGACATCCACGTGCACGTGCCGGAAGGCGCGACGCCGAAGGACGGTCCGTCGGCGGGCGTCGCGATGGTCACTGCCATCGTTTCGGTGATGGCGGGCATCCCCGTTCATCGGGACGTCGCCATGACCGGAGAAATCACGCTGCGCGGGCGGGTGCTGCCGATTGGCGGCTTGAAGGAAAAACTGCTCGCCGCACATCGCGGCGGCATCAAGACCGTGCTCATCCCGGAAGAGAACGCAAAAGATCTCGTCGAGATCAACGACTCGATCAAGAGCGGACTCGAGATCATTCCGGTATCCCGCATGGACGAGGTTCTGGCGCGGGCGCTCACCCGCAAGCCCGAACCGATCGTCTGGGAAGAATCGACGGCAAAGCCGGTCGACGTGCCGGATCCCGCGGTGGAAGAGGATTCGTCGGGTTTGACGGCCCACTAATCTCAAAGCCTAAATTTGAAACAGACGGCGCCCCTCGGGGCGCCGTTTTTTTTGCTGGTTACGACCGGGCTTTATCGATTCTTAGCCAAATCCGTGTCGACTGCGGACTGGGCGATCCGTGCCGGTGTAATGTGGAATTGTCCGCCTTGAGAAGGCTTGGAATATGAACCGCTTTTCTCGCCCGGCGATAAAGCACGCGCGCACCGCCGGCGGCTCGCGTCAAACGCTTATCGCCATCGCCGCTGTCGGCGGGGTCCTGGCGCTCGCTGGCGCGGCAACCAATGAATACATGACGGCGGTCAAGCGCGACGCGGCGGGGGACACATATCGCGCATCCAAGGACGACGACATCTATACCGGTTCAATTCTCTACATGCCCGATGCGAGCAATCTCTGCCATCAATGGCTGTTCGACAACCAGAGCGGACGATTTGCCGACAACGGCAGTGTCGATTGCGAGAGCGCCTATCAGGGCTTCGACGGCCCGAAACGGTGGTCGGCCGCGCGCGTCAAAGTGATCAGCGACGGGTTCCGCGATCGCTAGCGCGCCGGGCTCCTAACGCATCAAGGTTCGAGTTCCCTCGCGCGGCTGCGAAAAAAGTTGGCGGTGCATCCGACATTCGTTAGATTTGCGGCATCGGCCGGCTTGTCCCGGCACCAACGTCAGCCGGGGCAACAGCGAACGCAATACCGAAAATGAGGGTAACGTGTCCAAAACCGCTTATCCGCTTGCCGGATGTATCGGGCTCACGCTGCTCACGCTGGGCCTTTCGGTAGCAACCGCGGCGGCGGATGATTTCCCGCTCGCCGGCAACTACACCCAGAACGTTGCCTGCAAAGGGGACGGGACCGACCCGGCGGCCGTCAAGGTCATGATCTCGGCGCAAGAGATCGTGTCCAATGTCGGAGTTTGCACGATCTTGGACACCAAGAAGAACGGTGACGGCTACGCCGAACATGTCGAGTGCAAGTTTCCGAGCGGCCCGCTGATGGGCAACATCACGTTGACGCCCAAGCCGGACAACACAATAGAATTCGTCGACAGTGACGGCACTTATAAGGCGGTGCTGCACCGTTGCCCGAATTCGACGTCGGCTGCCGCGCCCGCCGGCAAATGATGCGAAAATGATATGAATGAAACGGGATCAGGAGGTTCGCAGATGAGCTATTATCAGGGCCTGCACGCCGAGCCGGTGAAATTCCGCGCTCATAACGGCGAACAGGGCGACGCCTATTACGCGCGTCCAAGCCGTGCCGGAAAATTTCCCGGCGTCGTCGTCATCCATCATCTGCCGGGGTGGGACGAATGGACCATGGAAGTCGTGCGCAAGCTCGCGCACCACGGCTATGCGGCAATCTCGCACCATCTATATTTCCGCGAAGGTTCCGACAGTCCGGACGACATCGGCGCCCGGGTTCGCGCCGCGGGCGGCGTCGCCGACGCTCAAGTCATGGGCGACACCGCCGGCGCCATGGCCTTCCTCCGCGCGCAGCCCAACGCCAGCGGCAAAATCGGGCTGATCGGCTTCTGCTCCGGCGGCCGCCATGTCTATCTGGCGGCATGCACCTTGCCGGGCATCGACGCGGCGGTCGATTGCTGGGGCGGTAATGTCGTCGTCGACGATCCGAAGCAGCTCAACGACAAGCGGCCGGTCGCGCCGATCGATCTCACCGAAAAAATGAGCTGCCCGCTCCTTGGCATTTTCGGCAACGACGACGCCAATCCGACCGCGGATCAGGTCAACCGCACCGAGGCGGTGCTTAAGAAGCTCGGCAAAAACTACGAATTTCATCGCTACGACGGGGCCGGACACGCCTTCTTCAATACCGCCCGGGACGCCTATCGCCCAGACCAGGCGGCGGACGGCTGGAAGAAAGTGTTTGCGTTCTACGAGCGCAATTTGGCGGCATCCGCGGCGGGCGTCGCGGCCGAATAGAAGGAGAACGCATCATGTGCTCCTACATCGTCGAAAAGGCGGCGCTCGTCGGCAGCGCCAAGGGCCGCAAGGGCTGGATGCGGATCGACACCGCGAATGTCTATTTCGACCATCCATACTATTCGACGCTCGATCACGTGCTGGCCATCGATTTCACCAATGAAGGGGAGGGCGGCCGCGATCGGGTGGCAATCGAGTTGAGCGCGGAATCGGCGCGGGCGCTGGTCGACCGGATTTTAGCAGCACTGGCGAGCGGCGAGGCTGCGCATGCCACGCCGGCCGTCATCGCCGCGGAATAGGGCGGACGATGGCTCGGCAGCCTACGGCGCTCCGATCGAAAGAAAGCAACGGCCGATCGGGGGACGGATCCTTTTAGCTACCCGCCCTAGCGCACGCCGCCGGCGTTCACGACCGGGCCGCTATATTTCTCGAAGCGTTTGCGCAGATCGGCGACTTTGTCCTGATCGACCAAGAATGCCTTATAGTCGGTGACGACCTTGTAGGCGAAGATCGGCTTGTAGCCGGCCGGGGGCGGCACGTCGCTGCGGCCCGACCAGGTTTCGGTCGCGATCTGTTGCGCCGGTTCGAGCAGCCAGGCGAGGAACAGCTTCGCCGCGTTCTCGTGCGGCGCGCCCTTGAAAATCGCCCCGGTGAGCGGCCAGAACGGCGTCGCATCGACGGTCGGAAAGTGCGAGTCGACCTTCATGCCCTGCTTTTTCAATACTGTCGTGATGTTGTAGATCGAATCGAAGGTGACGAGGTTCTGGCCGGAGCCGATGCTGCGCTGCTCGCCGAGGTGGCCTTGAATGAAGTTCGGCTTTGCCGCCATGTACTTGTCCATGTAGCTCCAGCCGTATTTCTGAACGATGTGGTAGAACACCCACAGCGTGACGTCGTCGTCCGCCGGGTAGGCGGTCACGATCTTGCCGCTGAACTTGGGTTTGAGAAAGTCGACAGCCGAATTCGGAATATCCGCGGCGGCAACATTCTCGGTGTTGTACATATACGGCACGGCGTTGACCATCGTCGCCCAATAGGCGCCCGCGGCATCCTTGAACCGCGGATCGATCTTGTCGAAGCCCGCCGGCTTGAAGTTCACCAGGCGGCCGTCGGCCTTCCAGCGCACGAAATCGGCGATGGTTTGCAAGATCGCGGCGTCGACCTCCATCTTGCCGGCGCCGATCTGCGAGTCGACTTTTTTGTCGAGCACGTTGGAGAAACCGCCGCTGATCGAGACGGCAATGCCGGGATATTTGGCGTTGAAGACCTTGGCCATGGCCTCCCAGGGCGCCGTTGGCCCGCCGACATAGAGGACGAACGCGCCTTCGCCCTTGGCTTTGGCGTAAAGCTCGTCAAGCGACTGGGCGCTGGCAGGCGGGCTGATTGCGGCAAAACCGAATGCGGCCGCAAGAACGGCGGCGAGCCGAATGGCCATGATGATTCCCCCCTAATATTTTACCGCGATCATCGTCGTCCCGGCTTGCAATAGCAAGCAATCGCCGCGGGAGGAGATTGCGGTCTCGCCACAACCCACTTTCCTCCTGTAATATTATGCCGATTGCGATAAGGGAATCATCCGATGAAAGTAATCGCCTATCTGCTTGCCATTATCTGCGCCATCGCGGCCGTCATGTATTTCACGATGGACGCCGGCTCGCTGCCGACATTCATGCCCGGCTACAGCGCAGGCTCGACCCACATTCATCACCTGCACGCCTATGCCGCACTGGTTGCGGCAGTCGTGCTGTTTGGCATCGGCTGGTTTGCCGGCAGGCGCGCCTAACCGCGCACCTTGTGGCGCACCCGTTCGTCGAACCGGGCAACGCTGACGACGACCCGCTGATGCGTTCCGCCGCCGATCGGCTCGAATTCGTCGCGGGCCTCGACACGGAAGGTCACGGTGCGGCCCTCGAGCCGCAGCACCTCCGCGGTCGCGGTGACCCGCAGTCCGACCGGCGTGGCGGCGGTGTGGCCGACGTCGAGGTGGATACCAAGGCTTTGATGGCCACTCGGCAGCTCGTGCTCGATCGCCGCCAGGGCCGCTGCCTCGATGAGATTGATCATCACTGGCGTCGCCAGAACCGCGATGCGTCCGGAACCGACAAAGGGCGCGGTGTGTTCGGGGCCGACCACGATTCCGGCGGTTCCGATCACGCCGGGCTTGAGGCGGGTGAGAACTTCGCTGATACGGGGCGGGTTATCCATGCCGCCTTATAGCGCCAATTTGCGCCATGGTATCGCGCCAAAGAATGCTACTATGCCGCCCGATATTCAGGGGAGTAAACGGGGTAACACCATGCTTCGATACGCATCTATCGCCGCCTTGCTGATGACTATGCTGCCGAGCGCGCCCTGTTTCGCGGTCACGGCCAAAGAAAAGATGGTGACCTGCAAATTCGGCGCCGACGACCAGAAACTGCAAGGCGCGGCGCGCGCTAAATTCCTCAAGAATTGCATGGCCAACCGCAACGATCCGCGCGGCGCCGCCAGCGCGACGGCTGGAGCGGCCCCCCCGCCGGGCTCCGGCGGAGCACCGCCGCCGAAGCAATAACGTAAAGAACAGTGGCCGCCGTGGCGCGTTATGGCGCCACGGTCAAGACTGCAACGATATAAAATTCTGACGAATTTGGGGGGGCCAATGAGTATGCAAACCGCTTCGGGTTCGAGCGGCCATTTCCGGCGCGGCTGGATTTATGCACTGATGCTGGCGCTGGTGACGATCAACTACATGGATCGTTCGGCGCTGGGGATTGTCGCACAATCGGTGCGCGGCGAATTCAGTCTGTCCCCGATTGAGATGGGCTACCTGTTCTCGTCGTTCCTGTGGACCTATACGCTTTGCATCCTGCCGATCGGCATCCTGCTGGACCGCTTTTCCCCCCGCAACATCAACGCCATCGGCATCACGTTCTGGTCGCTGGCCATGGCGGCGACCGCCGGCGTGTGGAGCTTTGCCACGCTGATCGTCGTGCGCATGGTGATGGGAGCCGGCGAAGCGACCTCGATCCCGTCCTGCGGCCGTATCGTGCGCGAATGGATGCCGGCGAGCGAACGCGGCGTCGCTAACGCCTTTTGGAGCGCCGGCAGCTTTCTTGGACCGGCGCTCGGCGCGATCGTCACCGCCGCGATCGCCAGCGCCTGGGGATGGCGCGCGGCATTCATCATTCTCGGCGCAATGGGCCTCATCTGGCTCGCCTGCAATCTCCTCTGGTTCGATCGGCCGGAAAAAGTGAGCTGGCTGTCCGCCGACGAGCGCAAAAAAATTGTCGCCGAACGCTCAGCCGGCTCGCCCGACGAAATCGGCTTGCATGGCAGTCCCGGCGTAGTGGTCGACTTGTTGAAGTCACCGTCGCAATGGGGGGCGATGATCGCGCAGGCGTCCGGCATCTATACGCTCTATTTGCTGCTGTTCTGGATGCCGAGCTATCTGCAGGATACCAAGCACCTCACCATCATGAAGACCGGTCTCTATACCGCGATCCCATGGGCGGTCGCGGTTCCGGTGAGCATCCTCATCGGCATCGTCAGCGACCGCCTGTTGAAGAACGACACGCTGTTGGCCGGCGGCCGGCGCGCCATCGTCATCGCCTGCATGCTGTTGTCCGCGGTGATCGTGTTCGTGCCGTTCACCAGCGACACCACGCTGATCTTGACGCTGTTCGCGCTGTCGCTGTCCGGCGTCAACGCCACCATCTCGCTCAATCTATCGCTGGTCACCGACCTCGTTCACAATGCGCGCGACGTCGGCAAGGCGATCGGACTGGCGATCCTGGCCGGGAATGTCTGCGGGCTGTTGGCCCCGATCGTCACCGGTTATGTTGTCTCCGGTCTTGGTTCCTACGATTGGGCGCTGTGGATTTCCTGTATCCTATTGATGATCGGCGCCCTTGCGCTTTTCACCATGACGCGCAACGTCATCCTGCCGGCGGCCGGCGACGCGACGACATCGCCCCGCGCCGCCTGAACGCGAACGCGAGAAAGGACCGCTTATGAGCACCGCCGTTCTTGAAGCCAAAACCACCGACTGCGATGTCGAGGATGTCGAATATCTGCGGCATGGCGACAAGCCGCTGCTGGCGCGGATTTTCAAGCCGCGTGGGGCGGGCCCGTTTCCGGCGCTGGTGGAATGCCACGGCGGCGCCTGGTGCATGAGCGACCGGACGTCCGAGCAAGTGCGCCACGAATTCATGGCCTCGCACGGCATTGTAACCCTCGCGCTCGATTTTCGCTCCGGCAACGAGGCGCCCTATCCGGCGTCGGCGCAGGATATCAATTACGCCGTGCGCTGGGCGAAAGCGCATGCTCATAAGCTGAAGACGCGCCCGGAGCTGGTGACGCTGTCGGGGCAATCGAGCGGCGGCCATTTGGCCATGCTCGTTGCCATGCGGCCCAATGATCCGCGTTATGCGGCAATCGCGCTGCCGGCCGGTTCCCCGCCGTTGGATGCGGGCGTGCCCGCCGTCGTCATGTGGTGGCCGGTGATCAATCCGCTGTCGCGCTATCGGCATGCCAAGCGCGCGGTCGCGCGCGGCGAGGAATGGGGCAAGAGCATCATACAACGTCACGACGCTTATTGGCGCAACGAAGAAAATATGGGCGAGGGCAATCCGATGCTGGCCCTCGAACGCGGCGAGGCGGTCCAGTTGCCGCCGGCGATCTGGTTCCAGGCGCGCGGCGACAACGTGCACGATTACAAGGACCCCGAGTCGAATTTTGCCGGCAACGAACCGCAGCGCTTCGTCGCCGATTATCGCAACGCCGGTGGCGACATCGAGCTCGTCTATATCGACATGGAGCGCCACGTCGGCCACACGCCGGATCTGTCGAAGATCGGCGGCGCCTTTGCCGAGGTGGTGAAATTTGTCGGCAAGCACGTCAAGGCGTGATCGTTGCGATAGCGGATCACGGGCGCAATGGTTAGGGGAGCATGCGCCGCATGACGCCGTCGCGGTAATATAACAGGTGCAAGAACGCCGCGCCGACATGGAGCCCGATCAAAATCAAGAGGGCCCACTCGAAATCCTGATGCCAGCCGTCGATGGTGTGCACCAGTTGCGTATTGCCGGCGGTGAGCATCGGCAGCGGCACCATGAAAAACCAGGAAACGGTCCAGCCGCGGGCCGATGCGAACAGCCAGCCTGAAAGCGTTGTGGCCAGGACCAACAGGTAAAGCAGCCAGTGTACCGCTTCGGACGTGACGCGCTGCCACGGCGGCAGTGAGCTTTCCGGCGCCACCGGATGCGTCACGCGCCAGCAAAGGCGGGCGACGATGATGGCGAGAATGGTCGTGCCAATCGAAATGTGCCACGTCATCGTCATGCCCGGCTGCATGCTGCGTTTGATGTCGGGCATGAACCACCCGATGAAATACTGGACGATAAGAAGTGAGGCCACGAGCCAATGCAGGGCCTTCGCAGTCGATCCGTAGTGTAGGGATTTATCCATCAGTCGCGATCGATCTCGCTTGCCGCGATCATGCACAAGTGGCGGCGCGGGACATTGCCCCGCGCCGCTTGCGAAGTCGATAGGTTGCGGGCCCTAGCGGATATAGATGCCGAAGCCGCCGTGATGGTGGTGATGATGGTGATGGTGGAAATACGGCCGGGGCAGAACGCGGTAAAAACGATGGTGATGGTGATGGTGATGATGATGATGATGATAGAAATATTGCGCCAATTCCACCGGCTGCTGCTCGGCCTGCCCGCTGGCAAGCCGCGCGTCATCGGCCTTGAGTGCGCTTAGCGCATCGGGAATAGGCGCGAGCAGGTCGCCATAACTGGCCGGAGGTGCAAGGTCGGTGGACGGCGCGGGCGCCGCCTGCGCGGCCATATGCATCGTGGTCAGGGCCGCTGCGGCGCCGAGAAGTCCGGCAATTCTCTTATCCATGGGCGTGGTTTTCCAAGGTTTGTTGCTCTTCCTGCGCGCGGTCCGAGGACGCACCACGCAAGAGGAATAAGCCTCGGAGGAGCATGTGGTTCCGGGGGCTGTGGAAACGATGGGCCGGCCCCGGGCGCAGCCAAGGAGCCGCACGTGGCAGCCAAGGAGTCGCACGTGTTTGTACGGCGGCCCGCCCGCCTGCGAAGTAGCCGTTGAGATTGGAAAGGATCGGGGGAGGGACGCCAATCACCTCCCCCGCGGCAGCCACCCTCACCACGCCCAGGTGGAGCAGCGCCGAAGGCGTCAAGCCAGGAACGCAGTCGGCGTTCTCAGCTTTGCATTGATGGTGCCCTCTCCGAGGGAGAGGGCACGTCTTTTTGGGGAGATGCCTGTTAGGCCGCGGCGCTGACTTTGCCGCTGGTCGGAACCGAGGCGATGGTCTTGAGAATCTGCGAGGTGATCGCGTACGGGTCGCCTTGCGAGTTCGGCCGGCGATCTTCGAGATAGCCCTTGTAGCCGTTATTGACGAAGGAGTGCGGCACGCGGATCGACGCACCGCGGTTGGCGATGCCGTAGGTGAACTCGGTGATCGCAGCGGTCTCGTGCTTGCCGGTAAGCCGCATGTGATTGTCCGGGCCGTAGACCGCGATGTGATCGCCGCGGGCGCCGTCGAACGCCTTCATCAGCGTCTCGAAATACTCCTTGCCGCCGACTTCGCGCATATAGGTCGTCGAGAAGTTGGTGTGCATGCCGGAGCCGTTCCAATCGGTGTCGCCGAGCGGCTTGCAGTGGAACTCGATGTCGACGCCGTATTTCTCGGTCAGCCGGAGCATCAGATAACGCGCCATCCACATCTGGTCTGCGGCGGTCTTCGAGCCCTTGCCGAACACCTGGAACTCCCACTGGCCTTTCGCCACTTCGGCGTTGATGCCTTCGTGGTTGATGCCGGCGAACAGACAAAGATCGAGATGCTCGTCGACCATCTTGCGGGCGATGTCGCCGACGTTCTTGTAGCCGACGCCGGTGTAATACGGGCCCTGCGGTGCCGGATAGCCGCTGGCCGGGAAGCCGAGCGGACGGCCGTCCTTGTAGAAGAAATATTCCTGCTCGAAGCCGAACCAGGCGCCGGGATCGTCGAGAATGGTCGCGCGCTTATTGGAGGGATGCGCCTCGCCGTTCGGCAGCATGACCTCGCACATCACCAATGCGCCATTGGGGCGGGCTCCGTCGGGATAGACGGCGACGGGCTTCAAGATGCAATCCGAATTATGGCCTTCGGCCTGCTGTGTCGACGAGCCGTCGAAACCCCACAACGGCAGCTGCGCCAAGGTCGGGAACGAATCGAATTCCTTAACCTGGGTTTTGCCGCGCAGGTTGGGCGTCGGCGTATAGCCGTCGAGCCATATGTATTCGAGCTTATATTTTGTCATACCCGTCTCTCTTCTGGTTGAGCGTGTGGGAAAAGCGCGCGCAGCCCAAAAGCTGCGGCCGCGCGCTGCCTCCCGCCGATTCGCAAGCATTTTGTGTGCCAAACGCGCTGCGCGGCGGCATTACGTGCACTGCACCTGGAGATTTCGAGAAGCCGAGGCAATTCAGCGTTTCGGAGTTGCGGCAGAAATGAGCAAAAATATGAACCTCGCTTGAATGCACATATTGTAGTCATTTGCTGATTTTATGCGAGGCAGACCGAACAAATGACGGGCAAAGCATTATATTAAGAGAGACTCAGGACACTCGATAAGACGCGCCTGGTTTAGCGCGCGACGGCGATGGAGCCGAACAATGACAACGCCTAATTCCGGATCGGCCAAGATCTATACCTTTCCGCCTCGCGGACGCTTCGCGTTGCGGATGAGCGGCGAGGAGCTCGGCGCCGCGGCAAACATTCAATTGCCGCGCGGCGTGGAACTCAGCTCGGGCAGCAGCGGCTGGTATCACCAGGAAGCGATCCAGGAACTGACGCGCGATCCGCGCGGCCGGAAGAACTGACCTCTGCCGACCGGGTCCGCTATGCCGGCCGGTTACCGCCGAAGGCGTTAGAATAGCCTTATGGCATCGATGCAGGGCAAGGCACGGCGGCCGTTCCTGGCGATCGATGGCGATTCCTTCGCGCATCGCGCCTATCATGCCTTGCCGAAATCGATCCGCCGCGACCGTGGTCGGCCGGCAGGCGCCATTCTCGGCTTCGCCAATCGCCTGTTGCAGCTCTGCCGCAGCGAACGTCCGCGCGCCGTGCTCGTCGGCTGGGACACGCTGGACGCCGAGACCTATCGGCACGCGGCCTTTACCGACTATCAGAGCGGGCGCGAATTCGACGACGATCTGATCGAGCAGCTCGATCTCATTCCGCGATTTGTCGCTGCTTGCGGCTTTGCCAATGCCAAGCGCGCCGGCTACGAGGCGGACGATTTTCTGGCCGCGGCGGCTGCAGGCGAGGAACGCCGCGGCGGCACCGTGCTGGTGGCGAGCGGCGATCGCGATAGCTTTCAGCTCGCTTCGGCCAAAACCACAATCCTCTATCCGGTTCGCGCCGGCGAGATGGCGCGGATCGGACCCAAGGAAGTCCGCGAGCGCTACGGCGTCGAACCTAAACAGGTGCCGGACTTCATCGCGCTGCGCGGCGATCCTTCGGACAGATTGCCGGGCGCGCCCGGGGTCGGCGCGTTGGGCGCCGCGTCGCTGCTGCGCAAATACGGCAGCCTCGCCGCGGTGCTCAAAGCCGGCCGCTTCGCCAGGCAGGCCGACGATCTCAAGCTCTATCGCGCCATTGCCACGATGGACAAGAAAGCTCCGCTGCCGAAGCTGCCGGCGCAGACACCGACCTGGGATAAGGCCGCGGCCCTGGCGCGGCAATGGCAGCTTCGGCAACTGGCCGAGCGCATTGAGGAGATGGCGAAGGCCCGATAGCCGCTCCCGCGGCGTGCGGGAAGCGGGCATAAAACGCACTACGCGCCGTGACGCTGGCGCAGCGCGGCGCCGAAGGCTTGGAATAAGGTGCGGTTGACCGGATTGTGGTCGGCGATGTGCTCGGCATGCCATTGCACGCCAAGCGCAAAGCTTGGCGCCGCGTCGATGCGGATGGCCTCGATGGTCTCATCCTCCGCCACGCCTTCGATAACGATGCGGTCGCCGGCCTTGAGGATGCCCTGGCCGTGCAGCGAATTGACCCGGATGCACTCGGTGCCGAGCAGTTTTGCAAAGGCGCCACCCGGGGTGAGCCGCACGTCGTGCCGCTCGGCATAGATCACCTTCGGATCCGGATCGATCTCGCCATTGGCCAGCCGCAGCGCGCGGTGGTTCATGCGGCCGGGCAATTCGCGGATTTCCGGATGCAGGGTGCCGCCGAAGGCGACGTTCATCTCCTGGAAGCCGCGGCAGATGCCGAATAGCGGCGTCCCGCGCGCCACCGCCGCCTGGATC